>JBKPMZ010000213.1:0-16983 GCA_046732415.1 Vulcanimicrobiota bacterium | reverse complement strand
CACCACCACCGATCAGCTGTGGACGCAGTGTCTGTCCTGCGCTGCTATAGGTGCGCATATAGAGGCAGTATTGCGGGCGCAAGCCGCCACCGATGGCGTGGCGGTCACGTACGGCCTGCGTCGGAAGGAAGGCGCGATCGTCTGTAATCGGCGGGCGCAGCGCTACGCCGGCGCCACGTAGTGTCGGCATCACATAGTGCGGCACGCGCGTCTGCGCAGGCGTAATGGGCGGTACCGACGGAATCGGCGTCGGCGCCGGTTGATGCATTGCTTCCCATTGCGACTCTTGACCGGCAAGAAACGCACCGAGATGGGTGCGCTGGATGCTCCGAAGTACCTGCGAAACCGCAAGCTGCACCTCGGCCAGCATGCCTCGCGTACCGGGCACCGGCGCAGGCGCCGCCATCGCGGCACCCGACGACTGCAAAACAAACAATAAAAGCAACGCTGCGGAGATAAAACGGCGCATGAAAGCCCACTCCCGATTGAACGACGGTTAGGTTGGCCTGCCTATACAACGACCGAGCGGGCGGCCCCTTGTGGAAAAACGCGGCGTCCGGATCAATCACCCGCGCAAGGGATCCATCGCGTAACGCTTTCACGCGGGTCGGTGAACGTCAGCGTAACGCTCGTTTCTCCGGCGGGGCAGCCCGGATCGGATGCGATGATGCTCCCAGGAGCGACCGCCGTGCTCGAAGCGCTTGCATGACCCGCGCCATTGAGGAATACACTAAACGGCACGGTACCGAGCTTCGCCTCCGAAACAGTTCCAACAGCGTGCAGCGGCGCGAGATGCGCCTCGCTTAGCGCTGTAGCCGATGTCGGCCGCCCGGAATAAACGGTCAACACAAATCCGTCGCCTGACGGCGAAAAAACCATCGTGGCGCCGTTACCGCTGGTTGCGGCGAGCGTATCCGCATACGCAAGCACCGCATCGAATTGCTGCATCGAGGATCGCGCTGCGTACGGCCGCTCCCCTTGATTGAGCGCCACAAATGCCACGGCGGCAAGCACCGCGATCGCCACCGCCACAACGAGTTCCAGAAGCGTCATTCCGCGCTGCATACATCGGCAAGTGCCCAGAATAAAATGGAAAGGGCCCGCGATCGCTCGCGAGCCCTTTTCTGTTGCCACGCTATGTGAAGCTATGGAGTTGGGTTTGCCCCTTCTCCGAAGTTCTTCGTCAGCAGCACACGAATCGTACTTGGTCCAATGACGTTCTGCGTCGTTGCGCCAAGCCCGCCGTCTGCCAGCGGAATAGCGATACCGCCGCCTTGGATCGGAAACAGGCCGCTCCAAGCATTGGTCAAGTTGTTGCCGGTGACTTGCAGTGACATGCCGCTGAATGGTACTCGAACGGAAGCGTTCAGTATACCGAACGGCGGAACGTTCAGCGAATTGTTCTTGCCGAGATACGTCTCGCCGACTTGCGCATACACACCGCTCGGGAAGCGATACGATAGTTGCGCGTAGCCTTGCGCATACGGGACGTTCTGGTTCGAAAAGCCGTTGAACGACAGACCCGAAAACGTCGGGCTGAACGCGCTAAGCGCGCCACCGGTGAAGTTCTGACCGGCGATGATGCCCAAGTTCGTGTTGAACACCGTGCAATCCCCATTGCTGCTGTAGAAGCACGGCGGCAGATTGTAGGCATAGCCTTTTTGCAGCGCGCCCTGCAGCACGTACCCAAAGCCGACAGCTGGAGTGCGTCGCAATGAGAGTTCGATGCCCTCGAAACGAGCATTGTTGAGGTTCGTATTCGACGTGTAGTACAACGGCACGCCGGTAGCCGGGCACGGCGACGTCGTGCACGTCAGTCCACTATCGTACGTTTGCGAGATGAAGTGGTTGTAAAGATTGGTGAGATAGATGTCACCAGACAGTGTCGTCGCGCCGTCGTGGAAGCGGTAGTCACCGCCCAGGTCGTAACCAAAGCCAGTTTCTGGTTCAAGGGCTCCCGCGTTGATCGTTTGGAACGCGAACGGATTACCAGTCTTGTAGCTAATGTTGCCGTTTACTCGGCTGAGCAGGAATAGATACGGCGGAGCTATCGACGACCCAGCCGAGAATCGCAACGCAACGTCGCGGTTCGGACGGAAGTCGATTCCCACACGCGGATCGTAGTGCGAGCGCGTCGTGGTCGCGAATGTGAAGCCTGTTCCATCAGGTAAACACTGCTTCGGATTCGGCGCCGTCGCAGCGGGCGCGTTACAGTTGGTAGGATATGTGGAATTATACGTGTTGAAGTAGTTCGACCACGTGACGTTCCACTTCGGATTCAGTCGGAACGAACCGCGGAGCATGTACGTCATGAAGTCTTGTTTGCTTCCGGTCGGGACACTCACGCTGTAAGACGTGCCGATCGTTTGTTGCGTCAGCGCGCCAGAGCGCGGCATGAATGGCGAAGCACTGAAACTCGTCGTAGTCGAGTGGTTGCCGTCGACCGAGAACGTTAGCAGATTGTCTTCGCCGAACGGGTGGTTATACTCGAACGAAAGACCGCCGAGTTTGTCGATTTCCGTCTGCTGGAAGTAATTAAAGAACGTCACCGGAACCGTGCCCGTCACGTTCGCCCCCGTGGACTTTGATCCGTTCGTACCATAAAGAGTAAGAACGTCGGTTTCGGGGTCCCACGGGTTCAAGCCACCCTGATTGATCAAGCGGTAGATGGATGCGTGGTAATAGCGTGCGAGCAGTGTATCGTTCCCGATCGTCGTGCGAAGATCGCCTTCGAAGATCGGCTCGTTGTTCGTTTCTGTTTCCTGTCCGGGGAACAGATTCGTGATGGTAATCGCTCCGGGTGCGAGGCTGCCCGAGTATTTTGTACCGGGGTCAAAAGTGCCGAACAATTGCGATGACGTGTTTGCGTTTTGGTCCGCTGTCGTTTGACTGCCGAGGTACGCGAATGTCGCCGACGTGTTATTCGACAGCTTGTAGCGCAGCTTCACCAGTTCAGCCTTGCTCTCGTACGTCGAATTCATCGCTTGACAGCACGCAACGAGTTGGAAATCGTTGAAGAGCCCGCTCTCGGTATTGCCAACGCGACCGGACGCGTCGTTAAAGCCGACCGATGTACCCGTGTTTGTGCCGGGATTGTAGTTGATGTACGTATTGTGGCCGCCCGGAGCGAACCACGCCTGGTAATTGTTGAGCGGACCCGGATTGTAATTGTCCGCATAGTCGACGATGTAGCCGAGGCGACCAACCGTATCGGAAACCGAAAAGTTCAGCAGAGAGCTGCCGTACGTGCCGATTCCAAACGTGTAATTGCCGCTCGACTTTATCGTGGGGTCTTTTGTGCGGAAGTTCACCGTACCACCGATGGCGTAGTTCACTTCCGGGGCGTCTGCGCCTGGACCCTTGACCACCTCGACGCCGCCCAACGCGAAACTGTTCAAGAACGTCGTAACGTAGTCGCCGAAGGTTCCAACGGAAACGGGATGGCCGTCGATAAGCGATGCCGTTTCAAATGACAGAGCACCGCGGATATTCGGGAAAGTGATAGCGCCGGGGACGGCACCATTTGCACTCGTCTGAGGATAGCTCGCTACGATGCCCGGCGTCTGGTTCAGCACTTGCATAACTTGCGGCTGCGCCTGATCGACGAACGTTTGCGATGACACGACGCTCACAGAAGCGGGCGTCGTATTGAACGTTCCCCGTCCCGCTGCACGTACCGTAGCAATCGTACGCAGGGACTGGAACGTATAGCTCGGCATCACGACGGCCAGCGTTTGCGTCTGCCCGGCAAGCACCGGCAGATCGTTTTCCGTGGCGGTCTGGTAACCGGCTTTCGAAGCGGTCAATGTATAGAAGCCGGCAGTAAGACTGGCGAACGAGAACGCGCCGGTTGCATCGCTCGTCGTAGACTTCGTTTCAATGCCGGTGATGGTGACTTTCACGTCGGCAATCGGGGCACCATTGTTGTCTTTGATGGTACCTTGCACCGTGCCGGTGGTCTGACTGGCAGCCGGCGCGGGAGTCGCTTGGGCAAAGACCGTCCCCATGCTAAGAGGTCCGACGAGTCCGAGCACCAAGGCAACTACCACAAGGCTGCGTAGAAATTTGTTCACGCGTCCTCCTAAAAGGTAGTGGCCGCAGCCGTAAGGGCCGCAGCACGTGAGTCATCCCCCTAGTGGGTTAACGTGAGATTAGAGGGGTGACGTGCGTCCCTTTCTACCACGGCCCTCAGAGAGCCTGGGACTGAGTCAGGAACACCTGCTGCGCGTTGACCGGCATATCTCCGGCCGGCCGAAGGCGCCGGTACGTGCCGTCGCTCTGAAGTTCGCGGGCCTTCACGTTGTCGGCGAACAGCACGGCCAAAATCTGGCCGTAAATCGTTTCGGCGAGCAGCGGATCCAGCACGGGCACGACGATTTCCACTCGTCGGTCCAAGTTGCGGCCCATCCAATCGGCCGAACCGATGAACACCTCGCGGTTGCCGCCGTTCTCGAAGACGTAGATGCGCGAGTGTTCCAAGAACCGCCCGACGATGCTGCGCACGCGGATGCGCTCGCTCACGCCGGCAACGCCGGGACGCACGATGCACATGCCGCGGACTTGCAAATCTACGGGAACGCCGGCCTGCGATGCGCGATAGAGCCCGCGCGCGAGGTCGCCGTCGGTGACGGCGTTGAGTTTGGCGCGAATCCCGCACGGGCGTCCGGCTCGGGCATGCTCGGTTTCGCGTTCGATCAGCGCGCTGATCTCGCGGCGTAGGTTGACCGGCGCGACCAGCAGATCTTCGTAGTCCGTGATCTTCGAAAATCCGGTAAGCGCGTTGAAGAGCTGCGAAACGTCGGCTCCGAGTTCCGGCCGGCACGTGAATAAACTCAGATCGGTGTACAGGCGCGACGACTTTTCGTTGTAGTTCCCCGTGCCGAAATGCATGTAGCGGCGGATGCCGTCCTCCTCGCGGCGCACGACGAGAATCGCTTTGCCATGCGTTTTCAATCCCGCAAATCCGTACACCACGTGAACGCCCGCGCGTTCCAGGCGGCGCGCCCATTCGATGTTGTTCTCTTCATCGAACCGCGCCTTGAGCTCGATCATCACCGCGACTTGCTTTTCGTTCTCCGCCGCTTCGAGCAGCGCACGAACGACCGGCGAGTTCTTGCCCGACGTGCGGTACAGCGTCGCCTTGATCGCGAGGACGTTTTCATCTTCCGCTGCTTGCCGCAAGAATTGCAGCACCGGATCGAACGACTCGTACGGATGGTGCAGCAGCACATCGTTTTCGCGGATCGCGGCGAACATGTCGGTCACGCCGATGAGGCGTTTGGGAATCGCCGGCGTGAACGGCGGATCGTGCAATTGCGGATAGTCCAGGTTCGAAATCGTCGACACGTCGCCAAGGCCCATCATGCCGTCGATCTCGTAACAGTCGACGCCGTTCAGGTCCAGCGCCTTGAGCAAGAATTCGCGCATGTATTCCGGCATACCGCGCTCGATTTCCAACCGTACCGGCTCGCCGAAACGGCGGCGCTGCAGTTCGGATTCGATGGCGCGAAGCAAATCGTCGGCTTCGTCTTCCTGCAGCGTGAGGTCGGCATCGCGCGTGACGCGGAACAAGTACGAGTCGCGTACGTCCATGCCGGGGAAGAGCGCCCTCAAATGCTGCGCGATGAGATCCTCGAGCAGCACGAACCAGCGCTGGCCTTCGGGCGCGGGCTCGACCGGAACGAACCGCGGCAGCGTCTGCGGAATTTTCACGCGAGCAAAATGCAGCTCGACGCCCTCGGACGTGACCTCTTCGAGTTCGACCGCAAGCGAGAGCGAGAGATTCGAAATGTACGGGAACGGGTGTCCCGAGTCGACAGCCAGCGGCGTGAGCACCGGAAAGACGCGATCGTCGAACGCGCGTTCCAGATGCGCTCGCTGATCTTCGCCGAGATCGGCCACGCGCCACAGTTTGATTCCATGCGCTTCCAGCGCCGGAAACAGCGTTTCGTTGAGCAGATGCATCTGCCGTGAGAGCGAGACGCGCAAGCGTTCGGAGATGGCGAGTAGATGCTCGGACGGCGTGCGCCCATCTTCAGAACGCCGGAAGATTTGCGCGTCGATCTGCTGCTTGATCGCCGCGACGCGGATCATAAAATACTCGTCGAGGTTCGTACCGTAAATCGACACGAATTTGAAGCGTTCGAGCAGCGGCGTGCGCTCGTCCAGCGCTTCTTCCAGTACGCGGTCGTTGAATTCCAGCCAAGAGAGCTCGCGGCTGATGTAGAGCGACGGGTCGTCCAGATTTCGAGGAAGCGCTTCGGCCGATAGGGGAGCCTGCGAACGTAAGACCATACTGCTCACCCGGGATTCGACGGCCGGCGGGGAAACACCAGGTTCGTGAATTGGGCGGACTTGGGCTCGCACGCGCAAACCTACCTAGCGCTTGCCGCGTGCGCGTTGCTGCTCGGCGGATTAGCGGGGATCGCACTGGGTGTGCTTGCCGCGCACAGCGGGGCCCTGCGGACGGTCGTGCTCGTGCTAACGAACATCGGCCGCGCGGTTCCCAGTCTCGCGCTGCTCACGTTCATGATACCGGTATTGGGGCTGGGGTTTGTGCCCGCGCTTGCGGCGCTCGCGATTTTGGCAACCGCTCCGATTGCGATCACAACGGACGTCGCGTTTCGCGGCGTGCCGGCCGCCGCCATAGATGCGGCGCGCGGATTGGGGATGACACGCGCGCAGATTTTGCGGCGCGTCGAATGGCCGCTGGCATTTCCCGTCGTTTTCGCGGGCGTTCGTACTGCCGCGACCGAGGTCATTGCAAGCGCCGTGCTGGCGGCATTCATCGGCGCGGGCGGCTTGGGGGAACTCATCACCACCGGATTGCAAGCAAATCAACCGGATCGGCTCTGGACCGGCGTCGCCGCCATAGCGGTGATTGCTCTGGCGGCCGAATATGTGCTGGCATTCGCGCAACGTCGCATAGGAGTTTCAGGTTGAACATTACGCGCGCTCGTTCACTGGCACTGATCGGCTCCGCGCTCGCCTTGCCGAGTTGCGGTGGTAAAGGGGGGAGCGGCGCAATTCGCGTCGGGTCGAAAAACTTCGGCGAAGACATTACGATCGCCGAAATTTATGCCGCGGCGCTCGAGCACTCGAACATTCCGGTGGAGCGCCACATGAATTTGGGCAGCACGCAGATCGCGATGGCGGCAATGCAGCGCGGCGACATCGATCTCTATCCGGAATACACAGGTACTGCGCTCATCGACGTGCTGCACATGGCGCCCCTGCACGATGCAAAACAGTTATACCAGCGCGTGCGCATGCAATACCAGGAGCGCTACGGCATGACGTGGCTGCAGCCGTCTCCCGCGAACGATTCGCAAGGCCTGTGCACGACGCAAGCCGTCGCGCAAAAATACGGTATTCGTACGCTGTCGGATTGCGCGAAAGCCGCGCCTCAGCTGCGCCTTGCCGCGATCCCGGAGTTCGTCGCGCGCGCCGACGCTCTGCCGGGTCTGCAAAAATTCTATGGCGGATTCCGTTTCAAAGACGTGAAGACGTACGAAATCGGTTTGCAGTATACCGCGCTGCAGCATGGCGATGCGCAGGTCGCTACAGCGTTTACCACGGACGCGCAGATCGCGGTCGACAACCTGGTCGTCCTGCGCGACGACAAGCACTTTTGGCCCGCGTACAACATTGCGCCGGTCGTACGCAATGCGGCGCTGCGCGCGCATCCGCAGATTACCGGTGTGCTCAACGCCATCGCGCCCCTCCTGACCGACAGCGCCGTGCGCCGGCTCAATTTGCAGGTCAACGTGCAGCATCAGGATCCGTCGGACGCGGCGCAGGCGTTTTTGAAGGAGCGCTACAACTGAGCGCAAGCGCGGTCCGTTTCGAATCAGTCGTCGTTCGCTACGCGGGTGCGGACCGCAACGCCGTCGACGGCGTCGACGTCGAGATTCCCGCCGCGGGTTTTACCGTCGTGCTCGGTCCTTCGGGGTGCGGAAAAAGCACACTGCTGCGCACGGTAAACCGGCTCGTCGTACCCGTTTCCGGCAAGGTGTACGTCGGCGAACGCGACGCGGCCGCAGAAGACCCGGTGCAATTGCGTCGCGGCATCGGCTACGTGATTCAGGCAGTCGGCCTTTTTGCCCACATGACGGTCGCGCAGAATATCGCCGTCGTCCCGTCGCTGCTGGGTTGGGATCGCGATCGCACGGCGGCACGAGTCGACGAGCTACTCGAACTGATCCATCTCGAACCGCGTCGGTACCGCCATCGGTATCCGCGCGAGCTTTCCGGAGGCGAACAACAGCGCGTCGGCGTTGCTCGCGCAATAGCGGCCGAGCCGCCGGTTTTGCTGATGGACGAGCCGTTCGGCGCCGTCGACGCGATCGTTCGGCGCTCGCTGCAGGATGAAATTCGACGCATTGCGAGTGCGCTGCGCACGACGATCCTATTCGTCACGCATGACGTGGAGGAAGCGCTGCGCTTGGCGGATCGCATCGTCGTGATGCGGGAAGGCCGAATCGAACAACATGGCACACCGGAAACGATCCTGCGTGAACCCGCGACACCGTATGTAGCACAACTGTTCGCGATCGATCCCGAGTTGCGGCGGTACGACGCGCTTCGTGGAGCGTTGTGAACTACATCGAACGCCACGCCGGCGACATCGGCGTGCTCACGCTGCAGCACTTGGCATTGGTCGGGGCCGGTCTCGCGCTCGCGCTCGTGGTTGCATCAGCGCTTGCGTATGCCGTCCTTCGTGTGCCGCGCGGCGATACGGCGATCTTTGCGGGAGCCGGAATCGTGTACACGATTCCATCGCTTGCCCTGCTGGCGATTGCGGTCAAGTATTTGGGATTGGGTTTTTGGCCCGTCGTGCTCATCTTGGCCGCATACGCACAGTTCATTTTGGTGCGCAGCATCGTGACGGCATTGCGCGGGATACCGCAGGCGCAGATCGATGCCGCGCGCGGTTTGGGAATGACGGCTCCGCAAGCATTTTGGCGCGTGCGCCTGCCGCTTGCAGCACCCGTCCTCATCGGCGGCATTCGCTTGGCAACGGTGGCGCTCATAGCAATTGCAACGCTCGGCGGCTATGTCGGAGCCGGCGGCCTGGGAAACGAAATTTTCTTCGGTTTGCAGCGTCAGTTCATGGCGCAGACGCTTGCGGGAAGCGTACCCGCCGCGGCGCTCGCCGTACTTGCCGACGCGGCGCTGCGCGCGATCGAAAAAGCTGCCCGGCGCCGAATCGGCAACTGACTACTCGTCGCGGTGGCCGATCCAGTCAGGCGGACGATGATGTTCGCACGGCGACCATCTCAGGGAACTCGGATCTACGCGCACCGCAAGACACGAACACTTCCAGCGAAAAATCTCGTGCTCGCCGGGAATGTCGTAGCGGCTCGATGGTTCGCCGAGTTGTTCCTTGAGTTGCGATTCGCTTCGGACCATTACATGCATCGTTCCCAATGCTGATGCAACTATGTGAGCGCGTACGAAACTCGCCGTTCTTCGAATCTTCTCAACGATCAGCGGTGGTATTTCAAGCGCCAGCCTACGGGTGCAGGTAGCTGCGCAGCCAGTCGTCCATGATGTGTAAACGCTCCACGCGGTGAAGCGGTGACCCGGTTCGCGACAGATCGTGGTTTTCGCCGGGTACGTCGACGTACTCGACGGTGCGGCCGAGAATCTTGAGTGCAGTAAATTCCTGCAGCGTCTGATCGACCGGCGTGCGCGTGTCTTCTTCGGAATGCAGAATGAGCAGCGGCGTGCGTACGTTCTGCACGAACGTAATCGGCGATTCGGCGTAATTCCGGCTCGTGTTGTCCCAGAACGGTCCGAAGCCGTACTTGGTGTCGTACATGCCGAAACCGTTCGCACTGGCAAAATCCGCTCCGAGCTGTTCGGTGCTCAGATTGCTGACGGCGCGCTCGGCAATTGCCGTCTTGTAGCGGCTGGTGTGCGAAATCACCCAGAGCGTGGCATAGCCGCCGTAGCTTCCGCCGCTAACCGCCAAACGATTCGGGTCGACCCCGCCAAACGTCATCGCCTGATCCATCACACGCTGCACGTCGTCGAACATCGCCTCGCCCCAACGGGCATTCAGCGCCGCTTCGAAATCGTACCCGTGGCCCGTGCTGCCGCGCGGGTCGGAAAAGACGATGTTGTAGCCCTGCCCCGCAAGGTACTGAAATTCATGAAAGAACGTTTGTCCGAATTGCGTCTGCGGGCCGCCGTGAATATCGAGGATCGTCGGACGTTTGCCGCCCGCCTTCGGGCCGACGGCCGGCATGAACCACGCTTGCACCGTAAAGCCGGCGTCGTCTTTCACGCTAAACTCGCGCGGGTGCGAGAGCACGACGCCGGCGAGGTACGCGTCGTTCATCCCGGTGAGCCGTTTGCTCTTCCCCGTCGTGAGATCCAGCAGATAGACTTCGCGCGGGTGCGTGAAGTCGGACAGCGTGTACGCGACGTACCGGCCACGCGCATCCATGGTGCACTCCGCGGCTTCACCCGCGGACGTGAGATTGGTAACGGCGCCGCTGCGCGGATCGAACTTCACCAGCGCGCTGTAGCCGGGCTGCTCCACGTTTGCGATCGCAAAGCGATCTCCCGACGCGAAATTGAAACCGCAGAGGCCGCCCGGTTCTCCCATGTCGGCCAGCACGCTATCGCCAAATTGAATCGTGTTTTGACGAACGACCATCTGCGATACGCTGCCCGAGGTGCGCATGAGCGCCGGGAACTGCGCCGGGTCGGAAATGCCGCCCGTGAAGTACCAGACGTGCCCGGCGCGATCGTAGCCGGCCAAATAGTTCGCGGGATTGTGCGAGGAGATTTTGCGCATCGCCCCGCCGCTCGAGGGAATCGTGTACACGTCGTTGTTGCCCGCGGTCGTCGCGTCGTAACGCAGCGAGTCGAACGCAATCGTCCGATCGTCGGGCGACCACTGCGGATCTCCCTCGCCCCAGCGCGTTCCGCTCGTAAGCGCACGCGCGCCGCTGCCGTCCGCATTCATCACCCAGATGTGCGGAAATTTGTCGTACGTGAAGCCTTCGCCGTTCGTTTCGAAAAACAGATTGTGAATGATCCGAACGTCGCTCTTACGCTGGTCTTTCGTCGGCTTGAAACCGGCCGCTTTGAAGTCGGCGTACGCGTTGTGCGCGGGCACGACCGTCACAACGGTAAACGCGATGCGTTTGCCGTCGTGCGAAAAAACCGGCGAGGCGGCGCCGTTTTTCAGATGTGTGAGCTGCTTGAGCGCTCCTGACGACACGGTATACGTGTAAATCTGCGGGCGCTCGCCTTTTTTCTGCGGTCCGCGTGTGAACGCGATGGTGCGGCTGTCAGGCGACCACACGGGGCCGCCGTCATGTCCGGTATGCGTGATGCGCGTGAGGCCCGTGCCGTTGGTTCGCACCAAGTACAGGTCGGTGTCGTAGCGGTCTTTCGGGCCGTTCATGCGCCGCGCTTCGAACGCAACGCGCGATCCATCCGGCGAGATCTGCGGGTCGCCCACGAAAACGAGTTTGTAGAGATCTTCAGCCGTGACCGGGCGTTGGGCGGCGTGCGCGCCGAGCGGCAACCCCGCAAGAGCGAGCACCAGGAGAACGCGCTTGGCTACATTCATGCCAAAGTATAGAGGTTTACGCTAAAGCGCTCCTGCGAATCGGTCCACGTGCGCTGCATGTGCAGCCCCGCCGCCCGGCCCAGTGCCTGCAAGTCGTCACTCGAGTACTTATAGGACGACTCGGTGTGGATGGTCTCGCCCTGGTCGAAATGGACGGTCGTGTCGAGTGCTTCTATGCGCACGTCGTGCGCGCGGCGCGCGCGCAGATACGAGGCGACGCAGCCCTCTTCGTTCTCGTAGCGCGCGATGTGATCGAAGTCGCGCACGTCGAACGCGCCGCCCAATTCCCGGTTGATGCGTGCGAGCAGATTCCTGTTGAATGCCGCCGTGACGCCCGTCGGATCGTCATAAGCGAGTTGCAGCACGCGCGGATCTTTCTTGAGATCGGCACCGAGCAGCAGGCCGTCGCCGGGCTTGAGCGATTTCGAGATTGCGCAGAGCAGTTCGCGCGCGACGGCGGGCGTGTAGTTGCCGATATTCGATCCCATGAACATCGCGAGCACTTTGCCGCCGCGCCGCAGATCCGGTTTGCCCAATATCGTGAAGTAGTCGCCTTCGTACGCCGACACGCGCAGCGCCGGATACGCTTCCACGAGCGCTTCGGCCGAAGCACGCAGCGCCTCGCCCGAAATGTCGATCGGCGAGTAGCGCAGCGTGTCTTGAACGCGCAGCGCCTCTTCGATGAGAATGCGCGTCTTCACCGCGCTGCCGCTGCCCAATTCCAAAAATTCAATCGGATTGCCGAGGGCGCGCACGATCTCCCAGCCGCATTCACGCAGTATCTCGGTTTCCGCGCGCGTGAGGTAATATTCGGGCAGCAGCGTGATGGCGTCGAACAGCGCCGAACCCACGTCGTCGTAGAAGTACTTCGATTGCAAGCGCTTGGGTACGGCGCAGAGCCCGGCGAAGACGTCGTCACCGAACGTCGCAGCGCGTTGCGGCTTGGGCGCCGTGCGTAGTTCTAGGCGGCCTGACGATCCGGTTATCAGGTGCATGTGCTGGGAATGATACCACGCGGGAGGAGCAATCTCGCCATGATCAGTCAAGACGCCAGTATTCCCGTCAATGGTTCCAGCATGCCGGCGTATCTGGCTCGCCCCGAAGAGGGATCGGGCCCTCACCCGGCGGTCATCGTGCTGCAAGAAGTCTTTGGATTCACGCCCGAGACCAAGCGCATCACGGACCTGCTGGCCAGCATCGGGTACGTGGGTCTGGCGATCAACTACTACCACCGCACCAGTCCGCGCATGAACGAGCCGTACACCGAAGAAGGCAACGCGCGCGCGTATGGCGCTGCGGGATCGGTCGTTGCACGTGAACTTGGCGAGGACGTACGCGCGGCGATCGCGTGGCTCAACAAGCAGCCGTTTGTAAAAACCGGAAAGGTTGCGGCATGGGGTTTCGGTTTCGGTGCAACCGCCGCGTTCGTGACTGCGGACCAGCGTGAACTCAGCGGCGCGATTCTGTTTTATCCAACGCATTTGGCCAGCGGCATGCCCAGCGGCGGCGAACCGCCGCTCGATCACGTCTCGCAGGTAAACGTTCCGCTGTTGGTCATTTTCGGCGAGAAAGACTATTACGTTCCGCGCTACGAGATGGACTTGATTCTGCAGACGCTCAAGTCCGCCGGCAAAGACGTACGCATGCAAATCTACCCGGACGTGGGGCACTCATTCTTCCGGCACGGCCGGCCTCAGGCAATCGTCGAACTGCAGCGCTATTCGGATGAGGCCGTCGCGCATGCCGTCGCGGACTCGTGGGATCTGGTGAAGTCGTTCCTGATGGACGTCTTCAATCGGCCAGCACGGCGCGCAGCCGAGACCGGTGATATCCGTACAGAGCGTACACAGTCAATCCAAGCATGAACCACACGATAAAGCGGATCCACGTCGGCAAACCCAGGCCGTAGCCCATCAAGTAAAAACAGCCGCCCGCACCGAGCACCGCAAAAACCGGAGCGAACGGGACGCTGAATCCGCGCTTAGCATCCGGATGAATGACGCGCAGGACGAGCACGCCCAAACAAACGATGCCGAACGCCGAGAACGTGCCGATGTTCACGAAGTTGAGCAGATCGGCCAGCGGCAGCGTTGCGGCCAAGATTGCCACGACGATGCCGGTGATCACTGTCATGCGCGCCGGAGTGCGAAAACGCGGATGCACGCGCGCGACGCCGGGCGGCAGCATACGGTCGCGCGCCATCACGTAAAAGATGCGAATCTGACCAAGGAGCGAGGTGAGCATGACGGTCGTATTGCCCGCGATGCCGCCGAGCGCGACGATCCAGTACACCGCGCGTGACGCGTGCGCTGCTCCAACCGCGTCGAGCATCGCTGCGCCGTCGCTGAGTTTGTCGAACGGCATCGCGCCGACAGTCACGTACGAGAGCGACATGTACAGCAGCGCGCCGATGACCAGTGAGAGCATGATGCCGATGGGCACGTCGCGTTTGGGATTGGTCGCCTCTTCCGAAGCGACTGTTACCGTGTCGAACCCGATGTACGCGTAAAATACCAGCGCAGAACCGGCGATGATGCCGTGCCAGCCATGCGGCGCGAATGGCTGATAGTTCCCGGGATGCACCGCTCCGGCGACTGCCGCCAAAAATACCAGCATCGTTACGATTTGAAAGACGACGAGTGCGCCGTTCACGTTGGCGGATTCGCGAATGCCGATTGCGATGAGGCCGGTAATGACCAGCGTGATGAGCGCCGCGACGACGTCGATCTGCGGATTCGAGCCGTAGAGATGTGCGGTTTGCAGCCACTGCGGCAAAGCGAAACCGAAATTGCCGATCAAGTGCTGAAAATAATCCGACCATGAGGACGCCGTCGGTGCGACCGACAGACCGTATTCGAGAATCAGATCCCAGCCGATGACCCATGCGACGAATTCACCGAGCGTTGCATACGCATACGTATACGCGCTGCCCGCGACCGGTACCATCGACGCGAACTCGGCGTAACACAAGGCCGCGCAAAAACACACCAGGCCGGAGATCGCGTACGCAAGAACGACGCCGGGTCCCGATGCGTGCGCGCCCGCGCCGATCGTCGGGAAAATGCCGCCGAGCATCGTTCCTAGGCCAATCGCCGTGAGCGCGGGCCAGCCGAGTGCGCGCCGCAGCGTCGGGCCTTCTTGAACCTCCGGCAACGTCCACGCGAGCGGCTGCCGCGCGAGCAGGCGCCGCATGAAGTGGTTCACGCCGCTATTGCTTGAGCGGGCAGAGCGAATGAATGGCGGCTTCGGCGATTTTGTCCGGCGCCATCTTCGCGGGGCGAATGTACATCGCCGTGTAGCGATCCGTTCCGACGACCGTCGAGATCATCTCGATGCGCGAGGTGCCTTCGTCTTTGCTCGTGCCTTCGGCAATGAACTGTTCCGCAGGCTGCGTTCCGCACAGTTTCGTCTTGCCTTGCGAGATGACGTGCGTGTCTTTGCTGTACTGGCTCGGAACGATCGCAAAATCCGGTTTGGTTTTGTTCGCGTCGCCTTTGACGAGCATCACCATCTGCGTGCTGCTCTTATCCTTACCGGTTTTCACCCAGGCCTGAAAGCGGCCGAACATAGCCGGTGTACCCGACCAACCCGCGGGTGCCTGAAATGCCAGGCCGTTCGTAACGCTTCCACATCCGGCGAGCATGCCCGCAATGCAAAGCGCCACGATTGATAGACGAAATCGTGAAATCATGGGCGGCTGCTTCTCCGCTCGTAGCCGACAATCTTTGCCCAGCGATCCACGATATCGTTGATGTAGCCGCGCGTTTCGGCGTACGGCGGGACGCCGTGATACGCGTCCACCGCGCCCGGCCCGGCGTTATACGCGGCGAGTGCGACCGCGTACGGATTTGCATACGCATCGTACGCGCGAACGTAGCCGCCGAGCATGCGTGCAGCTCCGCTGATCGCATCGAACGGATCGAACGGGTCAACACCCGCTCCATCCGCGGTCGACGGCATGAACTGTGCGATACCCACGGCGCCGGCTGCCGAAATCGCGCGCGGATCGAACGCGGACTCCTGCAGCAGCGTCGCGCCGAAAAACTCCGGAGGCAATCCGTTACGCCGCGCTGCTTCGACCGCCGCACCAGCAAGGCGCAACGCATCGAGGGGAGAGAGCCGCGGATTCGTATGCAGTACCGCGCGCGTGAGCGCGAGCGTCGGATCGGTGGTTGCCGGACCGTCGTACAACAGGCGCGCTCCGAACAGCATGTCGGCGTACGCGGGCGCATGCCAGCTTAAGGCATTGTTGACGACTACGGGTATGTATACCGTTGTATTCACCGCGCGCTGCGGCGCAGGCGCGCAACTCGCACCAACGCCAACGCAAAGGGCTAGAAACACAAATGTCCGTGGTACTCGCAGCGCTCGTTGTCCTCGTCGTCGGCGACTTCGGTTCCACGTTCTTCTATCACGTGCCGCAGCACCTATGGTTCACGCTGCATTTGCGAACGCATCACGATCGGCGGCGATCGTACGCGGATCACGCCGTGCTCTCGCTCGATCCGCAGGTGCTTCTGGACGGCCTTCTCGGCGCCGTACCCTACCTGGCGGTAGCCGTCCTTGCTTGGAACCTGATTTCGCCTGAAGGGGCGCTGCTCGGTCTGGCGTTCGGCCAGATGCACGTCTGGTGGCGGCACTCCGCGGAGCTGGATTGGCGAACGCCGAGGGCCCTGAAGGCCATCGCAACGGCACTTTGGGTCGTTGTTCCCGAGGACCACGAGGGTCACCACCGAAACCCCTGGGTCGAGTTCGGCGACATTTTCCGTTTTTATGACGCCCCGGCGCGGGCAGTCATCGCCGCGCTTGCCCCGACCAGCAGGGCAGCACGAAAGGCTTCGAAGAGGATACACGGCAGTTGACCAAACGGGCGCTCTTTTTGATCTCCGATACCGGCGGCGGGCACCGCAGCGCGGCAACCGCAATTACGGCGGCGCTTGACGAGATCAAGGAGCCGAGCAGGTTCGAGCATCGCATCGACGACGTCGCGGCTCATTGCTCGTTCCCGCTCACGCAGCTCGGTTGGGGTTACTCGACGGCGCTGCGCTACGCTCCGCCGGTGTACGGTGCGCTCTACTACGCCACCAATGGGCGCCGCCGTTATAAAGCGCTCGTGCGCTTCTGCGAACCGCTTTATCGCGAGCGCTTGCGCGATCTGTTCTTGAATTACCGCCCCGACGTCATCATCTCCGTGCATCCGCTGCTCAACCACGCGGCACTACGCGCGCGAGCCGATGCCCACATGCAGCATATTCCGATCGTTACGGTGATCACGGACCTCGGCAAAGTGCACGAGTCGTGGCTGATGCCGGAAGCCGACGCAGTTGTCGTGCCTGCGCGTGAAGTGTACGAACGCGCGCTCTCTCGCGGCGTGACGCCGTCACATTTGCGCA
>JBKPMZ010000212.1:0-3233 GCA_046732415.1 Vulcanimicrobiota bacterium | reverse complement strand
CCGCGCAGGAAGAAGGGCTGGACGTCATTTTGCGTCCGGGTCCGTACGTGTGCGCGGAGTGGGACTTCGGCGGATTGCCGGCGTGGCTGTTGCGCGAGAACGCACGAGTGCGCAGCAATGACGAGTCGTACATGCGTCCGGTGCGCGCGTGGCTGCACCGTTTGGGTGAAGAGCTCGCTCCGCTGCAGCGCGCGTACGGCGGGCCCATCATTGCCGTGCAACTCGAAAACGAATATGGCGCGTTCGGCAGCGATCGTGCGTATTTGCTCGCCTTGAAAGATGCGTTGCACGACGCGGGATTCGCACCGTCGCCGCTGTTCACCATCGATCAGCCCAAGGATTTGGCGCACGGATCGCTCGATGGTGTACCGATTGCCGCGACGTTCGCACCTGGCGACGCCGAAGATGCCTTTGAGCAGATACGCTTTTTGCGGCCGCAAGCACCGCTGCAGTGCGGCGAGTACTGGGCCGGATGGTTCGATCATTGGGGCGAGGCGCATCACCGGCTTGACGAGGAACGGCAAGCGCGGGATTTGGAATGGATGCTCGGCGCCGGATGGTCCGTCAACGTCTACATGTTTCACGGCGGCACGAACGTTGGATTTTGGAACGGCGCGAATTCTTCGGACACGGAGCCGTATCAGCCGGACACGACCAGCTACGACTACGATGCCGCGCTGGACGAAGCCGGACGGCCGACGAAAAAATACGCGCGTTTCCGCGAGATCATTGCGCGGGCGACGGGCATCGAGCCGCCTCCCGTTCCCGACCCGCCGCAAACGATTGAGATTCCGGAATTTTTCCTGACGCAGTCATGTGCGCTGCTGGACACGGATCCCGGCAAACCCGTTCTCGCCGATGCGCCGCTGACGATGGAAGCGCTCGGGCAGAGCTTCGGCTGCGTGCTGTACCGTACGGATTTACGCGGGCCCCTCGACGGCGAACTGGAGATCGACGCGGTGCGCGATTTCGCCGTCGTCGCGTTGGACGGTGAGATCGTGGCAACGCTCGACCGGCGTTTGGGCGAATCGCGTGTTCGCATCGGCTGCGGGCGCGAGCGCGTGCGGCTCGATATTCTGGTGGAGAACGGCGGCCGCATAAATTACGGCCCGGACATGCCGTTCGAGCGCAAAGGTATTACGCGCGCGGTGCGTCTGAACGGCCGCGAACTGCGCAGCTGGCAGATGTTCGGCCTGCCGTTCGACGATGTTCGCGCGTTTCGCTACCGTAGTGCAGCGCCAACGGCGCCCGGACTGTTGCGCGGCACGATGCACGTGGACGCGCCGGGCGACACGTTCATCGACGTGTCGCCGCTCGGCAAAGGCGCGCTGTGGATCAACGGCCGCAACGCCGGCCGGTTTTGGAATATCGGGCCGCAACGCGCGCTGTACGTGCCGGGCGTTTGGCTGCATCCCGGCGCGAACGACGTCATCGCACTGGATTTGCTGCCGCGCGCCGCGCGAGGAACTCCGGCACTTCGCGGCATACTCGCGCCTTCATGGCAGTAACCAAGGGCCGTACCTCCACGGCCGGCAAAACAGCTACGCTGGAGGTCGGTGCGAACGCGCCGGATTTTGAACTCGAGAGCCATCGGGGCGAGAAGTGGCGTCTTTCCGATCAAAAAGGAAAGAACCACGTCGTCATCGCGTTCTATCCGTTCGCATTCACACCGGTTTGAACCAGCCAGTTGCCCGGCCTCGAGAAAAATCTCGAGCGCTTTAAAGGGCTCGATGCTCAAGTTGTGGGCATCTCAATCGATTCGACGCATACCAACAAAGCGTTTGCGTCATCCATGGGCGGCATCACCTATCCGCTGCTGTGCGATTTTTGGCCGCACGGCAACGTCGCGCGTGCGTACGGCGTTTTGGACGAGAAAGCCGGACGTTCGGAGCGCGCCGTATTCATCATCGACAAAGACGGTATCGTGCGCTATATCGACGTGCACGATATCGGCGAAGAGCCGGACGAGGAACAAATCCTCGAAGAACTCGGCAAACTGAAGTAGGCTCGCCGGGCGCTCCGGGATTCTCCCGGCGCGCCCGCGAACTGCTCGCGCCGTGACCCAAGTCGTGTGCATCGGCGGCGCTTGTATAGACCGCAAGTATCACGTGCTTTCCGAAGCGCAGCCAGGGACGTCGAATCCGGCTCGCGCGCGGCGCAGCTTTGGCGGCGTCGCCCGTAACGTCGCGGAGAATTTGGCGCGCCTTGGCGTAAGCACGGCGCTGCTCTCGGTCGTCGGCAACGACGAAAACGGATTGGCGCTCCTCGACCACGCGCAGCGCGCGGGCGTCGATGTTTCGATGGTCGTTCGCGACTCCAATCACGTCACGCCGGAGTACGGTGCGGTGGTCGATCCGCACGGCGATCTGCTCATCGGCGTCGCTGATATGGACGCGATCGACGCCATCGGCGTTCCCGATTTGGAAAAACACTGGCACGTGCTTTCGCAAGCCGATTGGCTGTTCGTCGATTGCAACGTGAGCGGCGAAGTGCTCGCGTGGTGCATCCGCCGCGCCCGTGCGTCCGGTGTGAAACTGGCGATCGACGCGGTCAGCGAGCCGAAAGTCTGCCGCCTGCCTGACGATCTCGCGGGCGTCGATCTGCTCGTTCTCAACGAAAAAGAAGCCGCCGTGTATCTCTATGAAGATATCGAAACGTTCCGTGCGCGCACGCCGGCGGAGCGTGTGCAAAGCGTCCGCGCGCACAGCGTGCCGGCGGTCATCCTCACGCGGGGAGCGCAAGGATTGGTGGCCGGAGGCGATCCGGCCGTGGAACTGCCGGCGCTGCACGCTCGCTGCGTCGACGTTACGGGCGCCGGCGATGCGCTGATTGCGGCGACGGTATACCGGTTGCTCGAAGGCGACGACCTGCTGAAAGCCGCGCGCGTGGGTTCGCTGTGTGCCGGCCTTACGGTGGAATCGCCTGCGAGCGTGCGTGCCGATCTTTCTGCCGCGCTGCTGCGGGGGCAGGAGCACCGGCTGGAACCATGCGCGACTTCGTATTTATTTCCGGCGAGGTTGCCGACGCGATCGCGTCGCACAAACCCGTCGTCGCGCTCGAAACGACGATTCTCTCACACGGAATGCCCTATCCGCAAAACGTACAAACCGCAGTCGCGGTGGAAGCAATCGTGCGCGAAGAAGGCGCCGTGCCGGCCACGATCGCGATCGTCAAAGGGCGCATTCACGTCGGCCTCACGCGCGAACAGCTGGAGTATTTCGGCACCGCAAAGG
>JBKPMZ010000211.1:0-2399 GCA_046732415.1 Vulcanimicrobiota bacterium | reverse complement strand
GAATACCCCATAGCCAAAAAGCTGTGGCCAGGCGCCACCGTACGGTATGCCATGCGAGTAAATGTAACCGGAGTCGGGACGGTATAACTGACTCCCAAATCCGGCACCAAAGCCCACAGCAAGAGTGACAGCGAGTGCTTCCAACGATAAAATAAGAGGTTTCATTTGCACCGCGCTAGCGTCACAACCATAACATCATAAGACAAACCCTTCCTTACGCTGAAGCCGGCTAACGGAGCATTGTGTCCTGCCGTCCGCAACCGGTTGCCGTTCGGCGCGCCTAGAGAACGCATAAAGCGGTTTTGCGGCTACAATAGTGTATGCCTATGGTAGCAGCGAAAGATTTTCGAGCTGCTTTTTAGCATCCCATCCCTCTGGGGGACCGATCGAATCACACCACCAGCGACAGCCTTGAGCGATCCACCTCTCACGGTGGCTCGCCAAAGAAATCCCTCGATCTTGATCGGTCACTCCAAATTGAAATCCGCATGCGGGACAGATTTCATGGGACGCGACAGTAACGGGCGGATTTCCGAACGGCTCGTAGGGCGGCATCACTAGATTCGGATATCCGCAAGCCAAACACATGTATTTGCGACTCTTCTCTACGGCCATATCAACCCAGGTATAATTCTACCATGTTGCTCGTTGAAATAGTCTACGCCACGTGTCGGCCGAAATACATTTTCGAATCGACCGCTGCGCACAATCAAAAGCGAGTTCGTAGCCTTATCGTAAATGTAAGCCTTGTACGAATTGGGTGCAACGCCCGCTTCGTATTTTATCTTTAAGGCGCCGTCCCCCCGCGCTGCTGCTTCGATAATTTCAATCGCTTTATCCTGATAGTCATATTTATCACGAACATCCGGAAATTCGCTCCGCTGGACCCATGTGAGTCCGCCGCGGCCGTACAGTATCGTGGCATCGGGAGAACATGCGATAGCCGGCACCGTGGTTGACGGCGTTCTCTATCAATCCATCGTCAATCAAAACCGCGTAATAGCGTTCGACGAGCACACGGGCCACGTGCGTTGGAGGGTTCGCACCATCGGCCCAGTGAAGATGAGTCCTCTTGCCACGAGCACGAGTATTGTCTTTGGCGATACTGCTGGAATCCTATACAACGTCGACCGGCGCACCGGTGCTATCCGCCACACCGCATCGTTTAAGGATCCGTTTTCGACATCGCCACCGGTGATTATAGGTGAGACGCTGCTAATTGCAAACGGCCGCTATATCTTCGCTATCCCCACCAGCGTACTTTAGCCGGCGGGCTCCGCCGCGTGTATCAGTTGTCCCGTTGCAGCGTCTATTGCAAAATCCGTTAAGCCGTCGTACCCAAGCATTTCCGCTTTGCCAACGACGGCGCTTTCCGTCACGCGCACATCGTGTATTCCGTCTGCTCGCAACTGCTGCTTCCATGCGATACCTTCGCGGCCAAGGGCATAAAGTTCATAGTCGCTGTAAACGATGAGATGCCGGCGCTGCAAATCAACGGCGCAACCCACCGCACGTTCCGTAATAATATGAAACTCCGCCGGGTTAGCGACGTTGACAATATAACATATTCCACGCGACACGACGCACAGTTTCGCGGTATCGGGGTGGCTGAACAGACCGGAAAATTTCAGATGGCCAAATTTGAACACGCCATACCACCAGTCAGCCGCGCACGCGACACGAACCAATAAACCGTCGCCCGCGCGCTCGCGGGCTGGGTAGAAGAAACGCTCCCGCTCGCAAGACGCAGGCCGATCCGCAAGCTGCTCCGCGCGATACTCCGCGTCGAAGCAGTTCACGAACACCAGTGTATCGTTCACGATTAATTGCCGATCAACTGCGCTGTGGGAACGGTCACGATGCCGCCAACGTTCCAATGCTCGGCATCATCGAAGCCGCCGTATGCGAGCCATGTTGTCCGCGTGTCGCCGGTCAATGCAGTTACCGCTCCGGCTACCGGCAGCGGCACTGTCTTCCACGTTTTACCGCGAATGCACGCAATGTAGTTCGGGTCATGGGCAGCGATACATACGCGACCGTTCACGATCCCCAAAGCCGTTAGATCTGCGGCACGAGGCACTTCAGATATGCGAAGGTGTCCGTCAGAATTTACGCTCAGAAGTGCCTCATCGGATTTATCAAGTAGCCACGCGCTACCGGCGTCATCTACCACGAGCGCACTGACGAGCGGCTCGCCTTTCATTGAGGGAACGCGTACGGGAGCACTACGCGAACACCCGCCCTTTAGCCGAACGAGCGACGATGAAGCGTCGATATATATCCACGTACCACCGCGACTGGACGCCGCGAGAGCCGCACCTATGTCGCGGCTTTCATAATATGGCCCTCCCGACAGAGAACATGCGACCGTTTTACCGCCGGGGTTATACCAGCCGTAC
>JBKPMZ010000210.1:0-5834 GCA_046732415.1 Vulcanimicrobiota bacterium | reverse complement strand
GAACGGTTCTCTCGATGGCCGTCGGCGGCGAAGGCCAGCATCAGGATGCAGGCGCGAAAATCATTCACGCAGCGCCGAACACGACCTCGATCATCACGAACAAGTCGCTTTCCGCGCATGGCGGCAAGACGACGTATCGTGGACTGGTGGAGATCATGCCGAACGCGGTGAATGCGCGCACGCACGTGAAATGCGACGCGATCATCATGGACGAAGACTCGTCGAGCGACACCAAGCCCACGATGAAGGTGCACGAACAGCGTTCGACCGTCGAGCATGAGGCCAGCGTCAGCAAAATCAGCGAAGAGCAGCTCTTCTATGCGATGAGCCGCGGTCTGAGCGAAGCCGACGCGCGTTCGCTCATCGTGAACGGGTTCTTCGACTTCTTCGTCAAGGAACTGCCGATGGAGTATGCGGTGGAACTCAACCGCCTCATCAAGATGGAAATGGAAGGCAGCGTCGGCTAGACGCCGCCGCCGCTCGCTACTTTTCCACCGGGCAAGACGTGTCGACGCGCCTGCCGCTAAAGTGAAACATTTCGAATCTCGTATTCGTTCCAGAGCCTTCACGTGTCTTGACGACCGATCCGGTGTATTCCACAACGGCGTAGCCGAACGGGATCCCACGGATATTGCACAGGCGAGGCGTAACGCTCAGCGGGGACCGCGCACTCGCCGACCAAACGTAGTCGAGTTCGACGACGTACTGCGAGCCCGCCACGATGCAGCAACGATTCAGCACAAAGGTACCGCCCGATCCGACTTCTCCTTGAAAGTGTCCGTTCAGTTTTACGGCGCCGCCGTGCCAGAAGTGGGCAGGATACTGAACGTGATTGATGACCTCGATATAACCCTTGTGCAGGTTGACGTTCGAGGGAACCGCGAGTTGCGCTGCCGCCGATAGCGGCAGGAGAACCGCAAGAATGCCGAACGCGCGCGCAATAAAGCGAAGCATAGCAATACCTCCGTTCGCCCAGCCCTTCGCGGCATGTGTGTTACGCCCTTTGGTGGCCCATAACCGCACGCGGCAAGTGGTCCTTTTGAGGCCAGCGCCTTCCTAGTACAGTGGCGCTAGCCACATGTACGACCACATGCTCATGGAGGCGTACCGGCCGCGCTTGCGGCGCGCGGCTCTGCGCCTGCTAAAAAACGAGAACGACGCGGACGACATCGTACAAGAAGCGTTCGCGCGCTGGTATGCCTGTCCGCCGCGCGACACCAGTTGTCCCGAAGCGTGGCTCGTCACGGTTGTCCGGCGCCTTTCCGTCGATGCCTACCGTTCGAGAAAAAGAGAGCTGCTTTGCGAGTCTGACGCGCTCGTGCGTTTTGGCGCGGGCAAGTGGACGGAATTCACCAGCCGGGTCGAGCACGAAGACGACATTGCGATCGTTTTGCAGCGGCTTTCCGAACGCGCAACGACGGAAGAATGTTTTGCACTGCTGCTACGCGCCGGGTTCGGCTATTCATACGCCGATCTTGCGCGAACGTTGAGCAAAACGCAGGAAGCCTGCCGCCAACTGGTCCATCGCGGAAGGTCGGCGGCGCTCGGCGGACGGCCCGTACGCCGTCGCCGCGCAGCGTTGCCCGCGCACGCGACGACAGCGTTTTTGCAAGCGTTGCGGCAATGCAATACCGCGAATGCGCTTGCGATTCTCACATGCCTTACCTGCGAACCCAAAAGGGCGGTTCGGTCGCGTCTGCGAACGCGACGGAATGGCCGATTACCCAGTAGCCAAGAAGACTGATATCGCACCGGGCCGCACGCTGCGGGTCGTCGTAGACGGCATGGAAGTGCTGTTGTGCAACGTGGGCGGAACGCTGTATGCGATTGAAGACGTGTGCACGCACGACGGCGCACCACTCGATCAAGGCGAATTGGAGGAGTGCCGCATCGTCTGCCCGCGGCACGGCGCCGAGTTCGACGTTCGAACCGGAGAGGTACTCAAACTTCCGGCGGTCATGCCTTTGCCGACGTATACGGTGCGTATCGAGGGCGATGACGTCTTCGTCGACGTCTAAACGCCGGCGGTTTCCCGGGCCCATCTCGTATGCGCTGGGAGCGCTTCTCGCGCTCGGGCTGCTCATTATTCTCGCATGGGTCGTGTGGGTCGCCATCGGGCTGCGATCGGTTTCGCAAACGGTGGGCACCGAACGCGTCGCCGGTCTAACCGACGACGCGCGCATCGTGCGCGACGACCGCGACATTCCGCACATTTACGCGTCGACGCAGCGCGATCTGCTGTTCGCACAAGGTTACGCCGAGGCATCGGACCGGCTCTTTCAAATGGACCTCATCAGGCGGTACGTGTACGGCAATCTGTCCGAAGTGCTTGGTCCGGGCGTTCTCAGCGCCGACGAACACGCGCGCATTCCCGACATCCGCGGCATCGTCGAGCAGCAATGGAAACGGCTCGACCCGAGGGAACGCGATTTGCTCATCGCGTTCAGCGACGGCGTGAACGCGGCCATGCAGCGCGAGCCGCTTCCCGCCGAGTTTCACATTTTGCTGTACAAGCCCAAACCATGGCGCCCGCAAGATTCCTTGGCCGCGGGGATGGCAATCGCGCTGGACCTCATCGATCCGTGGGACGACGTCATTCGCCGCGACAAGGTGTCGCGCGATCCCCATGCCGCACCGCTGCGCGATCTGTACGCGATTACCGATCCGGCGTATGACGCGCCGATCGATCCCGCTGCAATCGCACCCGTACCGCCCTTATCGAATCGCAGCGGTACGCCGCACGCACGCAGCGCCGCGCTCGCCGCATACGATGCGCGTCCGCCGATCGGCAGCAACGAATGGGCGGTCGGCGCGGCGCATTCTTCCACCGGGCGTGCGCTGCTCGCAAACGATCCGCATTTGCGTTTACAGATTCCGGACGTCTGGTACCTGGTCGACCTGCATCGCGGTGATTTCCACGTCGCGGGCGCGGCGCTCGTCGGCGTGCCGGGTGTCATCTTGGGACACAACGACAAGATTGCGTGGGGCGCGACGAACGGTACCGTTGCAACCGAAAGTCTGTATCGCGATCCGCTCAGCGCCGCCAAGCCGCGCAAAAAAGTGTTTCACGTTCGGTTCGCGGGCGATCGAACGTTCACGTACTACGAAACGCGCCACGGATTCGTCGCCGCAGTCGAAGGAAAGACCGCCATTGCCGTCTACTGGCACGGCACGCGTTCGCCGTTCTCACCGCTTGCAACGTTTGAAGGTCTCGATCGCGCGCAATCCATCGCGCAAGCTCGCCAAGTGCTGCGTTCGTATCCGGGACCGCCGCAAAACTTCGTCATCGCGGACACCAGCGGCAAGGCGGCGTATCAACTGGCGGGGCTCATTCCGGACGATCCGCTCTGGGGTTTGCGCGTGCACCGTTCCGGCGATCCGATTTATCCCGCGATTCCGTTCGATAAACTGCCGCATGTCGCCGCATCGCGCAGCGCCATCGTGTTTACCGCCAACAACCGGATGTACGGCAAAGGCTACCCGTATCGCCTGAGCCCGAACTTCGCGGCACCGTATCGTGCTCACCGCATCGACGAACTCTTGCACGCGAAGTCCACGTTCAGCGTCGCCGATTTCACGCGCTTTCAAAGCGATACGCTTTCGATTCCCGAACGGGATATCGCGCACGCGACGATAGCGGCGATCCGCCGCAAGCATTTGCAAAACGATGCGGCGCTGCGGCCGTACGTCGCGCAACTGGCGGCCTGGGACGGGCGCTTCGATTCCGATTCGCAGGGAGCGGCCATTGTGTGGGAATTGCGCCAAAATGCCGTCAACGACTTGGCGCGCTATAACGCCGGTTCCAGTGCGAAAGCGTATCAACCGAGCGCCGGCGGCGACGAGCTCGTGTTGCTCCTGCGCGTGCTGCGCGAACGTCCGCACGGGTGGTGGCCGCACAACGATTACGAGGGTCTGCTCGTCGGCGCTCTGCGCGAAGCGATACGTACACGCGGAACGCGCATGCTCGAGCCATGGGGCGAATATGCGCGAGTGGTCGTCCCGCACGCGCTCTCGCGTCTGGGCATGTCGTTTCTCAACGGCTATAGCCTACCGGGCGACGGTGACGCGTATTCGCTGCACGTACAAACCGCAACGCATGCGCAGAGTTTCCGCGCAGTCTGGGACGTCGGGAATTGGGATGCGGGCGGCATCGTCATCCGCAGCGGTGAGTCGGGCGAACCGGGATCCGGGCACTATACGGATTTCGGTCCGACGTGGGTAAAGCAGACGCTCGTGCCGCTGCCGTTTTCCGATGCGGCAATCCGCGCGCATGCGCGCCACACTTTGACGCTGGAGCCCTAGCTTTTTACTCGCTGCCAGCGCAGCGTCGCGACGGCGACGCGCGACATGCCGTCGCACCACGTTGTGAAGTAGCGCCGCGGCGGCACCGCGGGATCGGATGTCGCCAAGCGGTAGGCGAGCACCGGCCCGGGCGTAACGTGGGTACACGCGCGTGCGAGCTGCGCGGAGAAATCGGCGCGCGACCCGAGCGGCACTTTGTCCACGAAAAGCGCGCGCACCGGATGATCGCTATCGCTAAACCAACGCCGTGCTTCTTCTCCTTGCGCATCGTAGCCGATCACGACCGGGCGGACCGATCCATAAAAATCGAGCAGCGATGAAAAGCCGTAGCCGTCGGTCATCGCCACTGCGTGGCGGGTTGCGGTGATGCGCGCGACGTCGCGCGCCAGCGGCCGGTACGTGAACATTTCGAACGGGCCGCCGTCCGCGAGCCGAATGCCGGCGCCGCGCAGCGCCGCATACGTCGCACCGGGTGCCAAGCCGGCCGCGAAAACAAGCGCTGTAAGCACCGCGGCCGGAGCGAATATCCACACGGATCGGCGGCGCTGCAGCGCCGTGCTCCAACGCACGAACGCGGCACCGATCGCCACGCTCACCGAAACGAACGGCCCGACGAACCAATAGACTTCGACGCGCTCGTGCATTGAGAGCACCAGCAACAGCACGCACAGTGGAGCGGCCGTCCACAGCACGATCGGTTCCCGCTCGCGCGCGAGTACGAGCGTTGCGGCGATCCACAGGCCCGGCGAGTACGCCAGAGCGTCGAGCCCGTACAGCAAGAACGGCCGAAACGCTTGCACTTCATCGTTCGGATGGCGCTGCAGCAGCGCGAACGTGAACGAAACCCAGTGATGCGACGCGTTCCACCACACATACGGCGCGTAGCACGCGAAGGCGACGACGATCGCCAGCGGGAAACCGCGCCGCCACACCGCCCGATAGCGCGGCGTGCACGCCGCAGCGACGATACCCGTAAACAGCGCCCAGCCGAACGCACGCGAGAGCAACGCGAGGCCGGCGGCAATGCCCAAAGCGGTAAACCACGGCAGCGTCTGCGCACGGAACGAGCGCGCGCAGCAATAGAGCGACGCCGCCCAGGCGAGCGCGAACGGTCCGTCAGGCGTTGCGCTGCCGAACGCGACGTTCAAGATCGGTGCGGCGGTCACCGCAAGCGCCGCGACGGCACCGGCGCGCGCGTCGTGCGCGAGTTCGTTTGCCGCAGCGCCCGCGAACAGCGCGGCGAACAATCCGCAAAGTACGAACGCGACGCGCACGGCGAACGGTGAATGGCCAATCCACGAAAACATGGCGATGCAGAACGCCACCGCGGGCGGATGATCGACGTATCCGGCCGCCAGACGGCGGCTCCATTCCCAGTAATACGCCTCGTCGCCGGTAAGCGGCAACGAAGCCGCCAACGCAGCGCGAAGCGCCGTCACGACGATGACGGCGCTCCAGGCAATGAGAATGATGCGATGCGCGCGCATTGCGCGCAGCTATTTACCCGGCTCGTTCTCCGCGGCCTGCAGTGC
>JBKPMZ010000209.1:0-8224 GCA_046732415.1 Vulcanimicrobiota bacterium | reverse complement strand
GTGCAGGATGTCGAACACCTTGTCCGTGAGCTGGATCGATTCGCCGTTGCACGTGAGTATTCGCGCACCGGAGTTGAGCGTGAACGCTCCGAACTCGAAGACCCGCGTCATGCCGCTTCGATTTGCCCGCCGGCGGTATGCGCTCTTGCGGCGCGTCAGACTTACGTCAGGAAAAAGGCCCCCGCGTATGCGAGGGCCTTTTCCGATCGACTGTTTTCGCGAACGATTACAGTTTGATCTGCAGGTCGAGGTATGCCTGGAACGGCAGCGCCGCGCTGTACGGCTGGAACGGATAGTTCAGCGCCGTCGCGTAGGGTGCCGTGCCGTTTGCCGGATCCGTGCCCGATGCTCCGTAGAAGAAGCCCGCGCCCGGCTGCGTACCGATGAAGTTGTACGCATTGGTTCCGGTCGAACCGTATCCGCATACCCAGCGGTTGGGTTTGAACCGCGCTTGCCACGCATTTCCATTGCCGCCGAAGCACGTGTTGAAAATGTTGGTAAGCGTGAGGTTCGCCGTGACTTTCGGCGAGATCTCGTAGCGTACGAGTGCGCCGACGTTGAGTTGCCATGGGTTTTGGAACTCTCCGATCGCATCGAAGTGTCCCGTGTACGGATCGGGAATCGCCAGTTCGCCGGTCGTTACGTACGGCGATGCGTTCGAGGTGAGGAAGTCGCAGAACCCTGCGTACGGCGATCCGGCGGCAAGCACGGCATTGCCTTGCGCGTCGGTTGCTGCCGCTTCGTTCTGACCGCAGACACGCGGATCGATACCCATCGTATCGACCGGCGATCCGTAGAAGCTGCCCGCGACGAGTTGGAAGTTGGGCGCGATGGACAAACGTCCGTTCTTGTACTGCAGCCAACCCGAGAACTCGTGCGGTGCGATCGCGGTGAAGCCGCCTTGATCCGATGGCGTGTTCGGCGCTTCGTTGGGATACGTTTCGTACCATCCGCTGCGATCCAGCAGGGCCTGCTGGCTCATGGAATAGTACGGATTTTGCACGATGCTCGGCGAGCCGGTGAAGCTTGCCGGACATGCGACCGGTGTTGCCGGTGTCGTCGACGTATCGTAGCAGGGCGATCCGCCGCCGGCCTGCGTGAGCCCGTTGAACGCCTTGATGAACGTGTTCAAGTTGTCGATCGAGTTCGTGCCGTTCGGCAAATTCCCGTACTGCACTTTGGCCCGCGTGTAGGTGTACGAAAGACCGCCGGACCAGCCGTTGCGCGTCGGATCGCCTTTTTGAATGCCGACCTCCACGCCGTAGCTGTGCTGATGTCCGACGTTGACGCCGCCCACGAATCCCGGGCCCAAGACGACCGTTTCGATCTGATTGTGCGTATCGCGATAGAAGGGCGAGACCTTCATCGTGATATCCGTGTTGCGGAAGTGGTGCTCGATCGAAAAGTCGTAGTTGTTTGAGTACTGCACGGGATTGTCGTGCGCCGGCGTGTTGAAGCCCAAGCCCCAGAACTGGCTGAAGTCAAAGGCTGCGGCGCGTTTGCCCGATTGATCGAGATATTGTTCGAAAGCCGTCTCCGTCGGCTGCGTGTATTTGCCGAGTGAGAAGCGCAGAACGTCATCCGGATCCATCGTGTACGTTCCGCCGACGCGCGGTGAGAGCAGCGAGTGCGTGAATCGCGCGGGGCCGTTCGCGGTGTACGCGAGCGCTCCGCAATCCACGCCGCCCGTCGCGGTGCACGGACCGGTACCGCCGGTGGGATGCAAACCTTCCTGTCCCGACGGCGCCATCCCGCACGAGGCAAGCGGATCGGTTTGCACCGGACTGGGCGGAACCGGCTGCCCCGGCGCAAGCGGCGTGAGCATCGGTTGTCCGGTGGCCGGATCGTAGCAATTCACTTGCGCGGCTGCGTTGAACCAGTAGTTGAATTCCGCGTTGTTCGAATTGGTGAGATCGTAGCGGTAGGTTTCAAACCGCAGACCCAAATTCAAATCCCAACGATCCGAGGGTTTGAATTCGTCTTCCAGCGCGAAGCTGGTGAAGATCGGCTTGACGGTGTTGAACGTGCCTTGCCCGCTCGGAACCGTCACGGTCCACTTTGCGCCCGCGGCGCATGCTTGCGAGATCGCCGAGAGCTGGCCGCTCGCGCACGGATCGAAATCCATGCCTTGCGTCGGGCTTCCGAAGTTGCCGGCGGTGCTGCTCGAAAAACACGACGCCTGCGCGCCGCTCGTGTAGTCGAAGCACATCGGGTTGTTCGGATCGCCGTTGGTGAGGTTCGACACGACCGTGCGGCTGCCCAGATATCCGGCCAGCCACGTGCCGTTGTTATTCCAGCGCGCAACGCTCGCCGTCGTGTAGTTGGCGGTGAAGCGCAACAGGTTTTGCGTGTTGATTTGATCGGCGAATTGAAACTCCGCGCCGCGAGTGTGCGTCGAGAGCTCGTAGTCGCCGGTGCACAGCCCCCATTGGTTCGAGTTGAGGAATCCTCCGAGATAGCAGTCCGCCACGCCGGACGGCCCGGTTTGCAGCCAATCGGAGTAGAACGAGTATCCAAACAGTCGCGCGTACGCGCTGCTGCCGATGTTCTTCGTATATTGCGCCTTGACGATACCGACGTTGTTCGTCGTGCCGTCGCGCAGCGTCGTCGACACGCCGCTGGGGAACGCGCCCGTAAACGGGTTGTTCAGCGGCCGGTTCGTGGGCGAGTTGGGGAAGTAGTACGGCACGACGTTTGCGTTTGCCGCATTGTCGCCGAACTGCGTTCCCGGTGCGAATATGAACGAATCCGCATACGGCATCGGACTGTTCGCGTCGGCGCATCCGAACGCGATGACGTTTTCGTAGCCGCAAAGCCCCGCCGCAGCGCCCGTCCACGTGGGATTCGAGTACTGCGCGTACGGCGTGAGCAGCCCGCCAATCCAGTTCAAACCGCCGCTGTCGTTGATGCTGCTGCCGTATGTTTGATATTGCATCGAATTGTCGTACAGCAGCTGCAAATCATCGCGGCCGCCGTCGTACTTGTGCGGAATGCCGAAGTGGAAGTTGAGCACGCTGTCGCGTTCTTGTTCCTGGACAAGGAAGCCGCCGCCCCACGGACCGTAGCCGATGCACGTGCCGTTGAACGGGCCCGGATTCGCGGCCGTGTAACCTTGCGCGATTCCGGCATTGCCCGGCGACTGCGTTTCGTTTTGACACGCAGGCCAGGGCCCGTTGATCCATTGGAACGTGTACGCGCCGTTATCCGGTGGCGTGCCGTAAATGCCCAGCAGTCCGCCGGCGAGCGTTGCAATTTCGCCCGAGTCGTACACGCCGGTCGCGCGCAGGCCGTTGGGACCCAGGCCCGTGCTCTCCAGATTCGCACCGTCGTTCCACGTCAGGTTCGGATACGTTTGATTGTAGCCAAGCAATCCGACGTAGTACGAGAAGTTGCGATTCGGGCTCGCACCGCCCGCTTCGGCTTGCAGCGCGTGGTAAAAGCCGGGCGCGCCGATTCCGCCTTTGAGCGTGCCGAAGCCGGGATACGTTCCGGTCTTGATCACTTGGTTGATGAAACCGCCGAGCGTTGCGGAAGAAGCGCCCGACGGAGAACCGCCGGTATAGACCTGCAGCTCTTGCTGTCCGAGACTGGAGAGCGAGTTTGCTTGATAGTTGTCGAACGCGCGGTTCACCGGAACGCCGTCGAACTCATAACCGACTTGGTTGTACGACGAACCGCGAATGTAGAACACTTGTCCCCATCCGGCGTTGCCGATATACGAGGTCACGCCCGGTTGCGAGTACACGCCGGAGTACGCGTTGTTCAGGTTGAAACCGCCGCCGCCGCCCGAAACGACTTGCTGCGTTGCCGCATTGACGGAGTACACATCCGAGGTGGTACCGGGTTTGACCAGATTCCCCGCCGCACGCGAGGTGAGTCTGGCGATGGTCTTGAGTTCGGGATGCGTCGTCAACGCGAGCGTGATGTTTTGATCGGCAAAAACGGTGACGCCCGCGGTGGAAACCGGAGCGTAGCCGTCCTTGTCCGCCGACACCGTATACGTGTCCGGCGCCAGCGCGAGGAACGTGAAATGTCCCCCGGCATCAGTCGTGCTGTTGGCCGATTGCGACGGAGAAACCACGCTGATCTTTGCATCGGCGAGCGGTTTGCCCGTCGTGCTGTCGGTCAGCGTACCGGTCAGACCGCCGGTGGTGCCCGCCAGTGCCCATGTTCCCTGGGCGAGCAGCGCGGCGGCGATCAGTATCGCCGTCAGTACACGACTGAGGGTTAATCGATGATTCATGTAGACCCTCATTTCAGTATGTGGATATAACCGCAACGGGTGTTGCGGCTGACGCGATTGTATGGTGAGGGCGCGCAGCGAGTATTCAAAAGCGTTTGAAGATCGGCCTGACACGAACCTGACATGCAAAACGTGCGCAGCATGCGCGCGCGAATACCCGTGTATGAATCACATACGCTTCGGAACGTACGCCATCGACATGGACCGGCGCGAACTGCTGCAGGATGGCGTGCCCGTGCCGCTGCCGCCCGCGACGGTAGCGCTTATTGCCTATTTAGCCACGCGCGACGGCCGCGTCGTCTCGCGCAGTGAACTCGCGAGTACGCTGTGGCGCGACGGCGGCGTCGAGAACAATACGATTACGCAGCACGTTCATTTAGCGCGCATGGCATTGCGCGATCTGCGCAAACCGCACGTCTTCATTCAAACAGTGCCTAAGCGCGGCTACCGTTTCACAGACTAGGGCTAGAGCGCTGCGCGCAGCTCGCGAGCCCGCTCAGAGTGGGAGCGCTTCCCGCACACCGTAGCGGAAAGTTCGAGCGCGAGCGCCAAATCTTTCACGGAACCGCCGCGTTCCAAATAGTACACCGCTGCCTCGGTGTCTTCGCGCACGCCGGGCTGCGCCGCGTGTCGTCGCGCCGTTGCGCGTGCGAGATACGGCATGCCGATGTAGTGGGAGTGATTCTTCGATTCAAGCGCGTCGATTGCGAGTGTTGCCGAGGCAATCGTTTCTGCTTGCGATCCGGACGCACGGTGCACGCGCGCCTGCGCAACGTATAATATCGAACGCATCAGGCCCGCTTTTCCGGTATGCGGTTCCGCTTCGCTCAAACGCGCAAGTGAATCTTCATGGTGACCGATAGCCGACTCGACGCGCGAGGTCAGGAAGCACGTGCGCGCAAACGGATCGCCCGAGAACGACGCGCGGGCGAGCGATAAGGCCGCGTGCGCATAGGAAAGACCGGCGCGCGGGTTTTCTGCGACCTCTTCGATCATCGCGATGGCGAGGTTCGCCCATACCGTCTCGTACAGCAAACCGTGCCATTCCGCGCGCTCGAGCGCATCGTGCGCGTCGAGCCGCGCGCGGTGCAACTCGCCCGGCATCGCCGCGCGAGAAAACGCCGTATTCAGTGCGATCTGCGCCATCTCCGCAGCCGGCGGTACCGCCAGCGTGTGGAGTACGTCGGAAGCCGCTTCGAAATGGGAAAGCGACGCTTGCGGCGATCCGCCCTCTTGATGCATGACGCCCAAAAAAATTAACTGGCGTGCCAGCGCGCGCACTTCGTACGCGGTCGCGTTCGGCGGCGGTGCCGCATTGAGCAACGCGCGCTCAGCTGCTTCGATCGCCTTGTCGTACAGGCCGCGGCGATAGAAAGCGTACGCGTGCGCGACGATAACGTCGCGTACCGTATTGCGCCGATCGCCGGGCGAAAGTGTGTTGATATACCCCTTCGCTTCAGCCAGCGCCGTTTGCGCGCCGTCGTATTCTTCCAGATCGCTCAGCGAACGCGCTCGCAGCGTGAGCGCTTCCACAACTGACGCCGGAGTTGCGGGGCTGTCGAGCGCGCGCTGAACGAGCGGCAGCACTTCGGCCGCGTGTCCGCGTGCCAAGAGCGTCGAGGCCAGTTCGATGGTGCGCTCGACCTGCGGGCGCGGCTCCACGGTGATGCGCGGCGCGGGCGCGGTGAGCAGCTGTTCGATCATGGACCGGCGCACGCGGTAGAGCTGGCGTTCCGAAAAACCGAGTTTGGCAGCCGCGGCTTTAAAGGTAAGTCCGCCCACCTCGACGGCCTCGAAGACTTGCAATTCCGGCGAACCGGAGCGCAGCAGCCCTTTGAGGCGCGCCACCTCGGCCAGCCAGGCCGGCTTATGCGCGTACGCGCCGCGCCGGCGCCGTAATTCGAACAGCGTTCGGCGCAAGGCGGCGTCGGAGCCAGAAATCATGTCTATAGTCACCGTTTTGCACCTCCAGCGGTCCGGCCTGCTCTTCGACCTAAAAACGTAGGTCAGATTTTCTTAATGACGGCTTGGCAGAGTTTGGTCAGGTTTTCGCGCAGGGCGCCGCGCGCGGCCGGCTGTAGCGAGCTCGCATGTTGAAGCCAGCTGCTGCGCTCTGCGCGGGTTTGGTGTTGCTCGGCGCAAGCGCGCCGGCGATGTACCGCGGCGATGCCGCGCACGGCGCCGTGTATGCGGGAACGCCGGGTTCGTACTATGCGGGTGTGCGCTGGCGGTACCAAACGGCGGGTGCGGTGCGATCGTCGCCGGCGTTGTACGACGGCAATGTGTACGTCGGATCGTCAGACGGACATCTGTACGCACTGCGTGCGATGACCGGTGCGCTGCTGTGGCGCTTCGATGCAAAAAGCGCAGTCACGTCGAGCCCGGCCGTAGACGGCGCGAACGTGTATTTCCAAGCGCAGAATAACACCATCTACGCAATTGCGCGGCGCGACGGATCGCTGCGCTGGTCGCATCGTACCGGTAGCGACGTGCCGCTGGCGTGGGGATACGAAAGCGGCGATTACTGGACCGCCTCGCCGTCGCTGGCAAACGGCGTGCTGTACGCCGGATCCGGCGATGGCTATGTGTACGCGTTGCAGCCGCAATCCGGACGCGTACTTTGGAAAGCAAAAACCGGCGGGCGCATTCGCAGCGCGCCGGCGATTGCAGACGGCACCGCATACGTCGGCAGCTACGACGGTAAACTCTACGCGTTCGATACGAAAAACGGATCGCTGCGCTGGCGTTTTTCCACGCAAGGCGCATCGCTGAACTCGGCAGAGTACGGATACGATCGGCGTTCGATTCAATCATCGCCGTCCGTCGGCGATGGCGCCGTGTACTTCGGCGCGAAAGACGGATCGTTGTACGCGGTGGAACAGAGAACCGGCGCGCTGCGCTGGCGCCGAACCGGGAACGTGTACTGGTATATGTCGGCGCCCGCGTTCGACCGGCACATCGTCTTTACGGGCAACTCGGACGGACGCTTCATTCAGGCGCTCGACACGCGCACCGGTGCCATCGTGTGGCAATTCAACGCGGGTATCAACGTGTTCGCATCACCTAGCATCGCCGCAGGGGTCGTATACACCGGCGCATGGGACGGCCAGTTCCATGCACTGGACGAACGCACGGGCAAAGAGCTCTGGTCGTTCTCAACGCTCGGCAGAAGAATATTTTCTTCCGCGGCCATGGCCGGCGATAGCACGTATTTCGGTGCGGATGACGGCGGCATCTATGCCGTGCGCAGCTCGGCAACGCGCGCGCTCGCGCGAGCGGTATTTTATGATGCGTCGCTCGACGGCTACAACACCGTGCCGCAATCGCAGGCGCTGCGCGACTTTCTGCACGCGCGCGGCTATCAAACGCTGGACGCCGCCTCGCTCCGCGCGTTTCTTTCACGGCATCTGCACGATCCGGGCGGCAGTGTCGTGGTGTCTGCGATGGACGCGATTCCGCAAGGCATCGATATCCGTCCGTACTTGCGTGCGGGCGGAAAAATCGTTTGGGTGGGCAATCCGCCGACGCTTTGGAGCGGAAAACCGCTGGCAAAGCGTTCGCTGAGCGACCTCAATCGCACATTGCCGCGCAAACTCATCGGCGTGTCGTTCGAGCGCGGCAACTTCGATCCGATGACGGCATTCGTGACGGCAGAGGGACAGCGCTGGGGACTCTCGGGTTCATGGCTGAGCAATTGGTCCGCGGATCCGCAGAGTGTGAGCACCGTGCTTGCGCGTGACGAACAGGGTCTGGCGGCGGCGTGGGTGCGCAGCTACGGCGGACCGCCGGGCACAGGCTTCGTGCAAATTCCGATGCTCGTATCGCCGCAGAACTATCCGCTGAATCTCTTCGCGATTGCCATTGCCGCGGAGCACCTGCCCGGCTAGACTTTTTTAAGTGTCATGCTGCGGTATCGAAGCACGTTCTAGTGTCATGCTGAGGTATCGAAGCACGTTCTAGTGTCATGCTGAGGTATCGAAG
>JBKPMZ010000208.1:0-3290 GCA_046732415.1 Vulcanimicrobiota bacterium | reverse complement strand
CCCCACGGCCGAGCAGTGGGTCGGCCGCTGAATGACCAGCGCATGCTTTGATTGAAGCGAACGTACCTCGCGCGCTAGCGTCTTCGTCAATCGACGAGGCAGCCCTTGCAAGACGCGAAACGTTGGATGGGCGAATGCACTTTCGTTACCTTGCAAATTCTGCACAATTTCTGAACGGAACTTTAACGATCGATCCCTACTCTGGCATTCTTGGCGCTTATTCGGATCGCGAGGCAGGCTCTCTCCAGCGGCATGATTGAGATCAAAGACCTTTCCATCGCCTATCCTCAAACCGGCGCCGTACTCTCATCGGTCTCAATGTCGATTAGCCGCGGCGAATTCCTGGTCCTGCTAGGCCGATCAGGGGCTGGAAAGTCATCGTTGTTGCGCGCCATCAACCATCTTGTGCGCCCATCTGCCGGAACCATCACGGTGGCAGGCATCGGCATGTTGGATGGGCGCCGCTCGTTGATGGCGCATCGCCGCCGTACCGGGATGGTGTTCCAACAACATCAGCTGATTCTGCGATTGAGCGGGCTCGACAATGTACTGATGGGCTGCCTGGGTCGTTATTCCACGTGGCGCAGCCTGCTGCCACTGCGTCGCGCGGACGTTGCATTGGCTTACGACTGCCTGGCACGCGTCGGGCTTGCGCACCGCGCCCTGCATCGTGCCGACGAACTGAGTGGCGGCGAACGGCAACGAGTCGGCATCGCTCGGGCGCTAGCCCAGCAGCCGCATTTATTGTTGGTCGATGAACCGGTGGCCAGCCTAGATCCCAGGACCGCCAATTTGGTCCTGGCTTTGCTCAGCGAGATATGCCGCAACGAGCGGCTAACCGCTGTGGTCAGCTTGCACCAGCTCGAGCTCGCTCGCCGCTATGCGGACAGAATTGTCGCCCTGTCGGACGGGCGCGTGGTCTTCGCTGGAGCCCCCGCCGAGTTGGCGGATGACATTTTACCGGAGATTTACGGCGGGGCTTCTGCGCCTTGCCATGAGCAGTCGCCTTTCCCGCAGGCCGGCGATGAATGTTTCAAGGACTTGGGACGAGAGATGTGCGTTCAAGATGATTAGCCGAACTGCATTATTGATCGCTGCGGCGCTCATCGCCGGCTGCAACGCTCCTGCGCCCGGGGGAGCCCGCAATCCCGAAGTACTGAAGGTAGCGCTGTTACCTGACGAGTCGCCGTCGACGGTGATCAAGGACAATGAGGCTCTCAAAGAATATCTCGCGCGTCGGCTTGCCAGGCCCGTGGAATTAGTGGTGACAACCGACTACTCGTCGATGATCGAGGCCGTGCGCCACGGCCGGATCGACGTCGCATATTTCGGCCCGCTGTCTTACTGCCTGGCAAGAAGCAAATGTGATATCGAGCCTTTCGCGGCCAAGCTACAAGATGGGGCGGCAACCTACCAGTCTCTGCTTGTGGCCAATTCGGAGGCGTCGATCAAAACGCTAGCCGACGCCCAGGGCTGCCAGGTGGCGTTTGGCGATAAGGCATCGACCTCGAGCCATTTGATTCCCAAGTCGATGCTTGTGGCCGCAGGACTGCTTGCCGGCCGCGACTATCAAGAAGTCTTCGTCGGCAACCATGATGCCGTGCTCATGAATGTTGCACGGGGCCACGCCCAGGTGGGCGGCTTGAGCAAGCCGATCTTCGAGTCGCTCATCGAACGCCGCTTCGTCGATGCGGAGCAGGTGAAAGTTATCGCCGAATCGAAACCGTTCCCCCAGTATCCCTGGGCAATGCAGGCAGACCTGGCGGCGGAATTGAAGCAGCAGATCAAGCAGGCGTTTTACGAACTTGACGACCCGGATGTCCTGCGATCGCTTAAGGCCGAGGGCTTCGCTCCCATCGAGGACGCCGATTATGAGTCGATCCGCGAGCTGGCAAAGCTCTTGAATCTAGATCTATCCAAGCCGCTTTGAGTGCGAGCTCGACGATGAATGGTGCGGACAGCAGCGCGACAGGCCTCGGCGAACTGGTCTGCAAACGTTACCAACAGCGTTGGTTGCGCAGTGCAGTCGCCGGCGCCGTCGTGGCGTTCGTCGCACTCGGCTCGGCCTGGCACTCGGGCCTTTTAGACTTTCGCCGTCTGGCCGCTGGTCTGCCCAGCCTCTTCAAGATGCTCGCGGAGATGTGGCCGCCCGATTTCAGCCACGCCGGCGCCTGGTTCAAACCGCTCGCCGACACGCTTGCCATGAGCGTCTCGGGCACGCTATTTTCCGTGGTCCTTTCATTCCCGTTGGCATTATTAGCCGCGCGAAATACGACGCCGCATCCTGCCGTCTACTTCGCCGCGAGGGGATTGCTGAATCTGTTGAGGTCCGTGCCTGAGTTGATCTTAGGCATTGTTCTCGTGGCCGCGGTCGGCTTCGGCGTGCTGCCCGGCGTTCTGGCCTTAGGTCTGCACTCGGTGGGCATGGTGGGCAAGTTTTACGCCGAAGCGATCGAACAGGCCGACTCAGGCGCCGTCGACGCGGTGCGAGCGACCGGCGCACGCCCCTTTCAGGTGATCTGGCACGGGATGCTGCCGCAAGTGATGCCGCTCTTGGCAAACGTGACGATTTATCGTTGGGAATACCATTTCCGCGCGTCAACCGTCATGGGCATGGTGGGGGCGGGCGGCATTGGTTTCGAACTGATTGGCTCGTTACGGATTATGCAATATCGTGAAGTCTCGGCAATCCTGCTGGTGATTCTCTTAATGGTCGCGCTGATTGATGCCTTCAGCAGTGCTTTGCGTCAACGGTTGAGGTGAGACAGACCATGCGCGAACTCACCCGGCGTCGGCCGAAAACGCTCATTACGCATCGCGTACATCCGCGAGTCATCGAGTTGCTGCAATCGGAATGCGACATCGATCACAACGACGGCGGTTTGATCCTCGCGCCTGATGAAGTGCGGCGCCGCGCACGCGAAGCGACGGCGATCATGGCCTTCATGACCGACCGCATCGATTTCGGCTTCCTCGACGAATGCCGGCGACTACGAATCGTCGCTGGCGCCTTCAAGGGCTTCGATAACATCGACGTGGCCGCCTGCACCGAGCGCGGCGTCTGGGTCACATGCGTGCGCGATCTGCTGACTGTGCCGACCGCGGAACTGGCCATCGGACTCCTGTTGAGCTTGTCTCGGAAAATCGTGGCGGGCGACCGCCTGATGCGCCGCGAACCCTTCGACGGTTGGCGCCCCATCCTCTACGGCGCGGGATTGAGCGGGAAATGCTTGGGGATCTACGGCATGGGAGCGGTCGGACAGGCCATCGCAGAGCGGATGACGGGCTTT
>JBKPMZ010000207.1:0-2927 GCA_046732415.1 Vulcanimicrobiota bacterium | reverse complement strand
ACGCGGGACCGCCAAAACCGTTGCCCAACGACGACATCGCCAAGCATCTGAATCACGCGTACGATGCGGTGCGCGCGCTCGCCGCCGCACGAACCTATCGGTTCGTTTCCAGCCACTACTGGCTTTCCGGCCTCGTGGGCGATCGTATCGCGCGCGAGTTCTCGATTCCGCACGTGCACACGCTGCACTCACACGGCGTCGAACGCAAAAAGCGCGACGACGTGACGCTCGAGCGCATCGAAGCCGAACGCACGCTGCTGCAGCGGGCGAAGATCGTGACGCTCAGCAAAGAACACGTGAACGTCTTCCGGCAGAAGTACGGTGTGGACGCGCAGATCAACGTGCTGCCGGCGGGCGTGGATACCTCGCGCTTTCGCCCCGGGGATCGCGGTGCCGCGCTCGCTGAATTGGGATTGCGTCCGGAGCGTCCCTGGTTCGGCTACGTCGGCCGATTGGCAAAAGAAAAAGGCATCGACGATCTGCTCGGAGCGTTTGCGCTTCTGCACGTTCGCCGTCCGGATGCCGGCTTGTTCGTCGTCGGCGGCGCGTCCGCGCGTTCCCGTATTCCCGAGTTGACGCAGCTCGCGCAGCGCTTGCATATCGGCGAGGCGGTACGGTTTTTGGGGCCGATTCCTAACGACCGGGTTCCGTCGGCATTTCAGGCGGCGGACGTGCTGCTCGTTCCAAGCCACTACGAAGCGTTCGGCCTGGTTGCGCTCGAAGCGCGCGCGACCGGCGTTCCAGTTATCGCGAGCGACGTCGGCGGATTGCGCGAACTGGTGAGCGTGCAAACCGGCGGGGTCCGCGTTCCGCCGCAAGATTACATCGCATGGGCACAGGAGATGGAGCGCGTTCTGCAGCCGCACGTGTTGCGCCAGCGCCGTGCGCTCGCGCTGCGCGAAATGCGCGGCGACGTGTATTCCTGGCGAACCGTTGCCAATACCATTGCGGGGATCGCCTGCGCGCAAACGCATGTCTAAACTGCTCGTCTGCGATATCGACGGCACGCTGCTCGGCCGCGAAGACGCAACGCACAGGCTTTTGCGGCTGTTGCGCGCGCCGGACGCGCCCGTACTCGCGTTTGCGAGCGGACGTCAAGGGCATTCCGCGATGGACGTGCTGCTGCGCGCCGGCGTTACGCGCGGTGCATATCTGATCGCAGGCGTCGGCAGCGAACTCTACCGCCGCATCGGCAAACAATGGGTTCCCGTGGCGGCGTGGCCGCATCTGCAGCGCCCGTGGGACGCGCAGCGCGTACGACAGGAACTGCTTTTGCTGCCGGACATCCGTCCACAGCCGCTGCGCGCCCTCTCCGCGTACAAACTCTCGTATTTCGCGCATCCGTCGGCGGTAAATGCCGTTCGCGCCGCGCTGCAAGCGGCATCGATCGACGCAACCATCGTGCATAGTCACGGCGACATGCTGGACGTGCTTCCGCGCGGCATCGACAAAGGCGCCGCCGTCGCCTGGCTTGCCAAACATCTGGGCATTGCGCTCGAGAATGTGATGACGTGCGGAAATACCGCGAACGACATCGCGATGCTCGAACTGCCGTGCGCCAGCGTCGTCGTAGGCGGATGCGACGAAGAGTTGCTCGCGCGCGCCGGTTCGCTGCCGCAGACGTACGTCGCGCGCGAAGCGTGCGCCGCAGGGATTATCGAAGGCCTTCGCGCGTTCGGCTGGCTGAACGAATCAGATTGGCGTACCACCAGCCGCTGTCTTTGACGATCCGCCGCTGCGTCTCGAAATCGACGTAAACGATCCCGAACCGCGGACGGTAGCCTTCCGTCCACTCGAAATTGTCGAGCAGCGACCATACGAAATAGCCCGCAATCGACATGCCGTCGTCCATGGCGCGCTTGATCTGCGCCACGTGCTGTTCGAGATAGGCGATGCGATCCGGATCGTGCACGTGTCCATCCGCGCTCACGGTATCGGGAAACGCCGCGCCGTTTTCCGTAACGTACATCTTGATGCCGGGGCTGATTTGGTGTACCCGCTGCAGCGTGTCGTACAAGCCATCCGGATACACTTCCCATCCCATTGCCGTGCGCTGCGCGCCGGGTACGTCGACGTATTCGCCGAAGGGATTGGGCCCGTGCATCTGATGGCGCAGCAAGAAGCGCGTGTAATAATTGACGCCCAGGAAATCGATCGGTTCGCGGATGACCGGCATGTCGTCCGCGTGGCGGCGCAGCAGCACATGGCTCACAGGCTGCAATACCAGTTCGTCGTATCCAACGCCAAACAGCGGACCTAGGAACGACGCGTTCACGTTGATGTCGGCGGCGCGAGCGGCTTGCACGTCCATCGGATCGTCCGATGCGGAAGCGATCGGACTAAAATTCAGCGTAATGCCGACTTCACTGCGCGGCGCGTTCGCGCGCAGTGCGGGTACCGCGAGACCGTGCGCGAGCAGCAGATGATGCGCCGCCTGCATGCCGAGATCCAAACTGCGGTATCCCGGCGGATGGCTGCCCCAGCCGTATCCGAGCCACGACGAAACCCACGGCTCGTTGAGCGTAATCCACGCATCGACGCCATCGAGAGCGGCTGACACGACGCTCGCGTACTGCGCGAACGCTTTGGCGGTGTCGCGCCCCAGCCAGCCGCCCCAGCGGTCTTGCAGCGCGTCGGGAAGATCCCAGTGATAGAGCGTTGCGAACGGCCGAATGCCCGCCTCGCGCAGTACCTCCACGAGCCGCCGGTAGTAATCCAATCCCGCTTGGTTGACGCGTCCAACGCCGTCGGGAAAAATGCGCGGCCACGAAATCGAGAACCGGTAGGCTTGCAGGCCGAGCGTTTTCATGAGCGCGACGTCGTCACGAAAACGATGATAGTGATCGCAAGCCGTCTCGCCGCTGGAGCCGTCGGCTATCGTACCTGCCAGACGGCAGAAGCGATCCCAGATGGAGTCACTGCGGCCG
>JBKPMZ010000206.1:0-23460 GCA_046732415.1 Vulcanimicrobiota bacterium | reverse complement strand
CGCGTATCGTTACCGAGATCGAACTTCCCAAACTGTGGGCGTGTTTCGATCTTCGCAGTTTGTACCGGCTCTCGTGGGGCGCAGCAAACACGAAGGGCGTAGCGTTTGATGCGTTGGTCCGCGACGATTTCGTACCGCGTCTGCACCGGTATCAGCAGATGGCGATCGAAGAACGTCTCTTGGAGCCCCGCTTCGTGTACGGATATTTTCCGGCGGCAAGCAGCGGGAACGACGTCATCATCTACGATCCGCAGGATCCGTCCAAGGAAATCGCGCGGTTCCCGTTCAGCAGGCAGATCGGCGGCGAGCATCTGTCGCTTGCCGACTACGTGCGCGAACCGCAGAACGGCCGAGGCATCGACGTCGTTGCGCTGCAGGTCGTGACGATGGGTACGCGCGCATCCGAGCGTACCGAGCAGTTGCAAAAAGCCGGCGAATACAGTGAATCGTATTTCCTACACGGCTTTTCCGTGCAGAGCGCGGAAGCGCTCGCCGAGTACTCACACCGGCTCATCCGCTCGGAGCTCGGACTGGAAGAGGAACGGGGCAAGCGCTATTCGTGGGGCTACGGCGCCTGCCCCGATCTCTCGCAACACGAGATCGCGTTCCGGCTGCTGGATGCGACCAATGCAATCGGCGTGTCGTTAACGGCGGGCTTTCAGATCACGCCGGAGCAATCGACCGCCGCAATCGTGCTGCACCATCCGAGAGCGTCGTACTTCAACGCGGCGGCAACGCGCGAACTTACTACCGCGTAGCGAGAACCTCTTCGAGCTTTTCGAAGCTCGATTCCCAGCCGGCCGCCGTATTCGCGCACCCCTGCGCATTCGCGAAGCCTTCGTGCGTAAGGGTCACGCGCGTGCCGGTTTCATTCGGTTCGAGCACGTACGTCACGGTTGTTGCCGGCGCCGGTGTTCCCGCGAGATGCCAGGTGTGCACGAGTTTTTGCGGCGCGCGCACTTCCAGGAATTCGCCCTCGAGCGTGTACGGATTTCCGCCGCCGGTGCCGCTTGCGGTCCACCGTCCGCCGGTGCGAAGCTCGCCGTTCCATTCGCGCGTATCGAACACGCCCGGGCGAACCCACCACTGCGTAATTTCGTCCGATGCGAGCGCTTGAAACACGCGCTCCGGCGGCGCAGGCAGCTCCACCGTGGCGATAATCGTACCGGAAAGAGCGTGAAGCTTCTGCAGCATCGAGATCCAGCCGTGTTCGTGATTTTTGCGCGATTCTTCCGATGAAAGCCGTTCGTGCGTGAGCACGAGCTCGGTGCCGGAACCGCGCGGATTGAATTCCAGCGTGAGCAGCGTCTCATGTTCCTCGGCGGGATTGTCTTCTTGCCATTGCCACGTCATCGAGAGTCTGCGGCCGGGCTGAACGTCGCGATACGTTCCGAATGCGACGTACGCTTCGTTTTCGGCGGTACGCATGTCGATGCGATACGTGCCGCCGGCGCGCACGTCCATCGCAATATCGCCCACAGTCATTCCCTGCGGACACAAGAACTCTCGCGCGATTTGCGGATCCGTCCACGCTTCGTATACACGCTGTGGCGGCGCGGCGTATTCGCGCCGGATCACCAGCGCGGGTACGGTAAAGGATTTCATAACAGCCTACTTTCTTTTCTTGGGCGGCGCTGCGAGCAGCGTGTCAAGGCGGTCAAGCGCGGCATTCCAATAGGCACGCTGTTTATCCAGCCATCTGGACGCCGATTCCATCGCTGCCGGAGATAGCGTGCAGTGATGCACGCGCCCGCTAACCCGGCGCCTGAGCAACCCGGATTCTTCGAGCACGCGCACATGTTTTGAGATCGCCGGCTGAGATATCGAAAACTCCGCTGCGATCTGGCCGACCGTGAGCGGCCGCTGCGAGAGGCGTTCGATGATTCGCCGGCGCGTCGGATCCGAAAGGGCGCCAAAAACGCGGTCGAGCGTGGAATTGTTAACCATAAGGTTATATAACCTTATGGCTAAATATTGCGCCTGTCAATACGTCCCTTGTCGTGGCCCAGGCTGCTGGGGAGGCAACGCAGACGCCCGCGGGGCAGCGTAAGCAAGCGGCGCAGGGTTCATATGCGACCTTGGTGGACTATCGGGGATGAGCGTACACACGATTCTCCTGGTTCTGCTCGGCATTTTCGCCGTCGTCTACATCGCCGTGTGGGCGGCGGAAATGAAGCGGCGCGGGTTCGTCCTTCCGAGTTGGCTTGAAGTGGGAGTCGGTTTTATCACCGACTTTTTTGATACCCTGGGCATCGGCTCGTTCGCGCCCACGACCACGATGTTCAAGTTCTGGAGGCTCGCCCCGGACGAACGCATTCCCGGTACGCTCAACGTCGGGCATGCGCTGCCGACGATTGCCGAAGCGCTCATTTTTATCGGGATTGTGAACGTGGCTCCGGTCACGCTCGTGTTATTGATCGTCGCCGCAATCGTCGGATCGTGGCTCGGCGCGGGTATCGTGGCCAAGTGGCCCCGGCGTTACGTACAACTCGGCATGGGCCTCGCGCTTATCGCCGCCGGCATTTTCTTCATCATGAAGAATCTCAACATTCTTCAGGGCGGCGGCAACGCGCTGGGGTTAACCGGCACACTGTTGTGGGTGGGCGTCGCGGGCAACTTCGTGCTTGGTGCGCTCATGACGATTGGCATCGGCTTGTACGCGCCCGCGATGATCATGGTTGCGTTGCTCGGCATGAGCCCCATTGCGGCATTTCCGATCATGATGGGTTCGTGTGCATTTCTGATGCCAATTGCAGGCTGGCGTTTCATCAAGTTCGACGCGTACACGATCAAAGCGGCGGTCGGCCTGACCATCGGCGGCGTGCCCGGCGTCCTCGCAGCAGCGTACATCGTCAAATCGCTCAACGTTTCGGCATTGCGCTGGCTGGTCGCGGCGGTCGTGATCTACACCGCCATCATGATGCTCCGTTCCGCGTTTTTCGAGCGCAAAGCCGAACCCGCCGTCGGCGCAGGAGCGATCGTTCCGGATTAGTGAGTTCGACGAGCGCCCCATGACCGGGGTTAGGCTGCGGCCGGTGTGCAGACCTCGCCGAAGACCGTGTGTCCGCCGACCATCGTGCCGATGACGGTAAACTCTTCGTCCCAGAATGAGATGTCGGCGCGCAAACCCGGTGCGATGCGTCCGAGTTCGCGATCGAGTCCGAGCAATTTCGCGGGAGCATGCGTCGCGGCGACGACCGCTTTCGCGAACGGCAACTCCGTGTACGCCATGTAATTACGCACGCCTTCGTCCATCCGCAACGCGCTGCCGGCGATCGTTCCGTCTTCGGCGCGCATCACGCCGCCTTCGATGTGATAGCCCGGGCCCGCGGGCGGCATGTTGTCCGTTGCGATCACGATGCGGTTGCCGAGCGTTCGGTGCAGAATATCGACCATGACGGGTGCGACGTGGTGTCCGTCACAAATAAGTTGCACGAACGTGCGCGGGTCTTGTATGAATGCCGCGAGTATCGACGGATCGCGATGGTCCAAGGGCGGCATCGCGTTGAACGCGTGCGTGAGCGAACGAAAACCAAGACCGATGGCGAGCATGCCTTCGCGATAGCGCGCCGACGTGTGGCCGGCCGAGCAAATCACGCCGTGTTCCAAGAAGACGCGCGCGGCGTCGGTCGCGCCTTCCACTTCGGGCGCGAGCGTGACCATGAGACACGCGCCTTTGCACGCTTCCACGAGCGCACGCGCGTGATCGGCGCTCGCCGGAATTACCCACTGCTGCTGATGCACGCGGCGAAACTTCGAATTGAGGAACGGGCCTTCGAAATGCACGCCCAGGCAGCGCGCGCCGCGCGGTTCGTCTTCTTCCAATTGGTGCGCGGCTTCGACCACTTCGCCCGCGGCGTGCAGCATCGACTCCCACGGTGCCGTCATGATGCCCGCAACGAACGCTGTTGCGCCCTGACGCGCGTACTCAACCGCTGCCACCGGCACGGCGTAGCCCTGATCGCGGTTGAAGAGAAAATCGCCCGCGCCATTCGTATGTACGTCGATGAGGCCCGGCGCCACGTGCGTCCCCGGCGGAAGGCGGTAATCGCTGGGGCCGTCGGCTGCCAGGATTTCGCGGATACGTCCGTTTTCGACGGAGATCCGGCCGTAGGTGGAAGTGCCGTCGCCGTGCGCAATGGTCGCAGGGCCGAGGGTGAAGCGCTCAATTTTCGGGGATGCCATAATGCCGGAAAAGGTCATTCGCTCTCCTTGCCGCCGGTCCCCATTACCGGGAAAACAAGCGCGCGAAGAATCCGCGCGGCTTTTCGGCCGGTTGCTCGTCTGCTTGCTGACGTTGGTCGCTTTTTACGTGTTGCGCGCGCTCCAGGCGCTCTAAGCGTGCCATGTGTTCCTCTGCGTGCGCGCAGATCGTCGAAACGAGTGCGTCGAGTTCGTTCCAGCCGGCGGGCGCGCGCTGCTCGCGTTTGGCTTGCGCGTACTCCAGCGTTGAAACGGTGAATATCCGCTGCGCCGCGATGGCGCGCTCGCGCAGATATTGCTGAGCCAGTTCGACCACGTGCCGCCGCTCCGATGAAGATTCGTTGTCCGCCAGCGTGTGCGCGAACATCATCGGTTTGCGGAGTTGCGCGACGCGCTCGTACAACGCTAATTCCCGATCGGAAAGCTGCCGCGAAAACAGGCAGAGCACTTCGCTGGCGGCGCGCGCCGTAACCATGCACACATCTTCGAGCGCCGCGTCGCCCGCGTCAAACGCCGGTGCGTGCACGAGCACGAGTTCGCGCGGTAATTTCCACGGCGTGAGAATCAGTACCGGATTGCGCGTCGCTTCCTCGAGTGCAGATTCGATCTCCACTTCATGCCACGTGCCGTCTGGCTGCAGTGCGAATGCCCCCTCCTGCTCGCCGTAACGCACGTGCACGGGATATGCGATTTCCCCGGCGCTTTCGTCGGCGAGCACGCGCCGTCCGGCGAACGCGTTGATAAGGCTGGATTTTCCGCGGCGAAGCGCGCCGAGCACGGCAACGCGCCAGCGTTGCGGACGCAGTCCGCGCTGATATGCTTCGCGGTCGAACTGGGCCTCCACGTGCGAGCGGCGCACGGCTTCGGCGCCGGGATCGGCGCTTGCGATCTCTTCGCCGCGCGCCAAAAACGCTTCGACCTGCGCATCGATCGTTTCGAGCAGCGCGTGCATCTGCGCTTTGCGGTCTGCCATCGCGGCGATGCTTTGCGCCGCCGGCTCACCGCGGCCGTGCGCCTCGAGGGCGCGATCGATACTGCCGAGTTCCGCATCTCGCGCATGCGCGAGCGCATCGTCCACCGCGCGCGCGTACGCCTTCGCGATACCGGAAAGCTTCGCCGCGATTTGCGTCGCGAAAGCGGTCATGTCATCGTTGAATTGCGGCCAGATCGTCGCCCGAAGGTCGGCCGTGAGTTCGCGCTTCATGTACGAGCCGGGCGGTGCGCAAGCGAAGCGCATCGCAATTGCATGTACCAGTGCGATCGCCGGCCCGCCGATCGCGTCCAAGACAATCGTTGCGCAGAGCGCACGCTCGGGATCCTCCGCCCACATGCTGCCGTGTCCGTCCGAGCCGAACGCCCGCGCAGCGGCTTGGCCGAAAGCAAACCGCAGCGGAAGGCGAACCGCGAGTGCCTGTACTTCGCGTTCGTACTCCGCGTAAACCGCCGCTGCGACTTCCGAAGCGAAGAGCTCCACCGTTTCGCCCAGCGTGCGGTCGACGATCATGTGCAGGCGCGCGCGGTCGCGCAGCCGTGCGACGTCGGCTGTATCGAATGCTTGCGTCAATGCTCGTTCCGCATCTTCGGCAAGCAGTGCGCCGCGATCGTGCAGGGCTTGCGCCATACGTTCGGATGCGGAAAGAGTGCGCGCGCGGGCTTCGCTTGCGACGCGTTCCAGCTGTTCGATCTGCGGCTGGGCGGCAGCTCGCCGGCGCTGCAGTTCGTCCGTCCCGAGCGCGAGCATTTCCGAGTCGCGATCCAGGCGCGCGACGGAGTCGTGTGCGGCTAGCGCGGCCTGTTCGCGCGCGCGGCGAAGACGCGCGCGGCCGCTGTTTCGCACGAGCGACGCATCGAGCGCGGAAACAAACCGCGGAAAACGCGAATGCTCGACCATCTGTGCATCGTCACGCAGCGTACCCTCGACGTAGTGCCGCGCCGACAATGCATAGACGTAGGTGCCTGGCGCGTGTACTGCCGCGAGTTTCGCGATGCGCTCGTAGGCCGATTCCCACGCGGCCTTTCCATCCTCGCCCGGCTGGTCCCACAGATCGATTTTCGTTTGAACGATGAAAATCGTGTCGAGGTGCTGGCGGATGATGCCCAAGAACGACGCATCGCCTTCGGTGAACGGCTGCTGCGTGTCGATGAGATATAACACCGCGTCGGCGTTGGGAAGAAACTGCAACGTCGCACGCCGGTGTGCCGGGTTGATCGACGCCAAGCCCGGCGTGTCCGCAACGCTGAAGCCGCGCCGCAGGAACGGCGAATCGACTTTCACGACGACGCGCGACGGTGCGTCCTTTTCGTCCTTCACCGCATCGTGCATTGCGCCCGCGTCACCCACACTCGACGCGACGGCAACGAATTGCGAGAGCCGGTCGAGCGGAACGCGCTCTACGCGCCCGTCGTCGTGATAGGCGTACGCCTGGCTTTCGGGTGCGTACTCCAATTCGGTGATCGTGGCGGTCGACGGGTTGATGTCCGTCGCGAGCAGACCAACGATCTGTTCGCGCCCGGCGATTTGCTCGTAGCGGAACTTGCCCAGCAACGCGTTGAGCAAAAACGATTTTCCGCTCGAGAACTCACCCACGACGGCAAGCACAAATGCCGCGCGTTCCAAACGTTCGCGCGCCGCTGCGACTTCGTGCTGCTGCTCGGGCCCGACGAGCGCTTCCAGGGCGCGGATACGCTCGAGAACCGCCAAACGCGTCTCGTCGTATCGCGCAAGGGCCTGTGAGTCGATCAGTTCCTTATGAGTGCGAGCGCTTCGTCCCGGTGCTGCTCCATGAGCGCTTTCGTGTCGCCTTCCACGTTCAGGCGCAGCAGCGGTTCCGTATTCGAGGGACGGATGTTCATCCACCAGTGCGGATAAGAAATCGTGACGCCGTCCAGATGATCGATGTCCGCGTCCTTGTAGTGCTCTTGAAGCTCTTTGAGTTTGGCCGGAATGTCCTTGACCGTGCTGTTGATTTCGCCCGAGCGGAAACGCGTATCGATCGGCGCGATCACTTCACTGACCGGCTTATCCGCTTCACTGAACAGTTCCAAGCATTGCATCAGCGCGATCATGCCGGAGTCGGCGTACCAGTTGTCGCGAAAGTAGAAATGACCGCTGTGCTCGCCGCCGAAAATCACGTCTTGTTCGCGCATCGTTGCTTTGATGAGCGAGTGCCCGACTTGCGAGCGGATCGGAATACCGCCGTGTTTCGAAATGAGTTCGGGAACGCTGCGGCTGCAGATGAGGTTATACAGAATTTTGCCGCCGGGATGGCGTTTGAGGGTATTGAGCGCAACCAGCGCCGTGACGGTGCTGCCGTCGATGAGGTCGCCTTTTTCGTCGACGATGAACATGCGATCCGCGTCACCGTCGAACGCCACGCCGAGATCGCAGTGATGTTTGCGAACTGCGGCTTGCAGGTCTGCCATGTTTTCCGGCTCGATCGGGCTGGCAGGATGATTCGGAAAACTGCCGTCGAGTTCGAAGTACAGCGGAATGACTTCGCAGGGCAAATGTTTGAACACGTGCGGCACCGTTTCGCCGGCCATGCCGTTGCCCGCGTCAACCGCAATTTTCAGCGGCTTGACTTTCGAGCGGTCGATGAACGAAAGGCAATGTTCGGCAAAATCATCCAGAACATCGACGTGCGTTATCGTGCCGGGTTTGGCGGCTTTGGGCGGCAGCGTTCCCGATAGAATGCGATCGCGAATGTCGGCGAGGCCCGTTTCCAGCGAGATCGCCTGCGCCCGATCGCGCGTGAACTTCATGCCGTTGTAGTTGGCGGGATTGTGCGAGGCCGTGATCATGACGCCGCCGTCGTAACCGAACTTGCCGACGGCGAAATAGAGCGCGTCGGTGGAGACCATACCGATGTCGACGACGTCGGCGCCTGCTTCGCTCGCACCGCGTGCAAACGCTTCGAACAGGGTCTGTCCGGACGGACGCATGTCGCGGCCGACCGCGACAGTCTTCGCTCCGAGCAGCGGAACGAAGCAGCGCCCAATCTGATATGCTACGTCTTCGTTAAGCTCTGCCGGATAAATGCCGCGAACGTCGTAGCTCTTGAAAATAGCAGTGTTCAGTTGCGTTTGCATGTGTTTTTCGTTTCGGAGGTGCGGTTGGCCAGACCTAGGAGGCTGCCCGGTCCTATATACCCGATGAGCAGGCGGGCATGATACGACTTCCTCGGCTGCCGCGCCCGGTGCTCCGCGGCGCCGGGACGCTGACGGCGACGGCGATTTTGGCCTTCGCGCTCATCATCGCGGTGACGGGTGCGCTCATGACGCGGCACGCGATTAACGTGTCGTTCACCGAGCAGATGCAGATCGAGCGAGCGCAACTGTCGCTGGAGCGCATGCTGAAGATCCAGTTGGACGAGGAAAACTACGTCCGCGCGTATGTGATCACGCGCGATCCGTCCGACCTGGACTCCTATCGCGCGGTCAGCGGGCAGTTCCAGAACGAACGCAACACGCTGGCGGATATTTTGCAGCGCGAGGGGCTGAACGACGCGCTGGGTGCGCTGGAAGACTATGAAATGGCGCACCGGGACTGGCATACCGAGGTTGCCGATCCCATGCTGCGCGCGCCCAGTACCGCGGTGCGAGATCTCGAAAAACGCGGCAAAATGCTGGTCGAATCGCAGAGCGGAGCCGCGCGGTTCATCGAGCAGCGTCTGGACCGGCGCAACCGCGAAGTGCTCAATTCGACGCAGCAGCAGATCGACAACACGCTCTATCAGCGCATGATTTGGCTGGTCGTTTTCGGACTCATCGCCATTCTGCTCAACGGCTGGCGCTCGCGTCTGACAAGCGCGCTCGAAGACGAACGCCTCACCACGCAAACGCTGCAGCGCGCGTTCCGCAGCGAGCACGTACCGTTGCCGAACTGCCGCATCGGCAGTGCCTACGGCGCAGCAAGCAGCCACTTGGCCGTCGGCGGTGACGTGTTCGACGTGCACCAACTTTCGGACCGGCTCGGCCTCGTCGTCATCGCGGACGTCAGCGGAAAAGGCGTCGACGCGGCCGTGCTGACGGCGTTCATCAAGTTTACGATTCGCGGCATCGCGCTGCGCCGGCGCGATCCGGGCTTTATTTTGCAAGAGTTCAACCGGGCGTTCCCTCGCACGGTCGGTAATCCGTATCTGTTCGTGTCCATGTTCGTCGGCATACTCGACACGTGGACGCTGCGTCTGGACTATGCGAGCGCCGGTCACGACATCGCGTTCGTTCGCCGTGGCAAGAACGTCGAGCAACTTGCCGTTACCGGCCCGGTGCTGGGCGTGATGGAAGAGCCGTTCGACGTGAAGACGCTGTATCTGGAAGACGGCGACATGATCGTGCTTTCCACGGACGGCTTGACCGAAGCACGCGACAGCCACGGGAATTTCTTGGAAGCATCCGGCGCGATGAAATGGATAGCCGAGGAAGGCGAGGATCCCGCGCAACTCGCGGGCCATCTCATCGAACGTGCTCGCGCGCGATCCAACAACACGATGCGCGACGACGTCGCCGTGCTCGCAATCGGCGTGAAGCGCCCCAGTGCCCTGCCTCCAAAACGCGGCACGGAAACCGGTACGACGGCCGGCATCGAGGCCATTGCCGATGTATAAGCACGCGCTGCTGACACTCGTGTTGCTCGCCGGCATCGTTACCGCGGCATCGGCAGCACAGCAGCAGCAGTGTCATGCGCAGCGCGGCATGCACGTCACGTTGTTCGGCGGCGTGGATGATCCCGACGTGCTCGTCTGGGATTCACGCGATCGCCTGGTCAATTACGGCGCCGGGTCGACGGACACGCGGCGCTTTTTACTGCCGCACGCGATGCTGACGCGTCCCGGAACGCGCGCCGTGGTGCAATCGTGCCTGGCCGGCATCGTGCATCAAAAATTCAACATGGATGCGGACGACGCAGTCGGCGTGCTGATTCTCACCGGGAAATTTCGCGGCCGCTATGGGTGGGTGAGTTCGTCCGATCTCCGGGGCAAAGGGATTCCGGAAGCGCGCGAACCCTGGTAGCGGTTCTGAGGACGGCATGCCGTCCCGGGACCGCTCAAAACGGCACGTCCTGTGCCGTTTCTGCTTATCTGCATTTTTGCGAAAACAAAGTTTTGGAGCGGCCATCCTGGCCGGCGCAAAAATGTCAGAAATCCCGCGCCGGCATGTCGTCCTCAGGAACCTTTACCAAGGTTCGTGTCATCCGTTGTTACAAACGGGCGGGGTCGGGCGAAGCGGGGAAAACGCGGAGCGTGCCGGATGGTGAACGCATCACGTCCATGCGTATGCCGTATGCGCGTTCGAGCAATTCGGGCGTGAGCGCTTGCGCGGGCGGCGCGAGTGCGAGCAGTTCGGCGCAGCCCAATAGCAGGATGCGGTCGGCAAATTCCGCCGCTTCGTTCAAATCGTGCAAGGCGCAAATGACGGTTTTTCCGGTTTGCACTTGTGCGCGCAGCAGATGCAGGATCTCGCGCGCAACGCGCACGTCCAAATGACTCGTCGGCTCGTCGAGCAGCAGCAGCGGTGCCTCTTGCGCAAGCGCCATCGCGATCCACACCCGCTGGCGTTCGCCGCTCGAAAGCGTGTCGAAACGGCGATCAGCAAACGGGTGCAAGTGGACCGCTTGCAGCGCGTGCGCGACCGCGGCGTCGTCTTTGGGTTGCGCGTGCCATTGCCACCAGGAATGATGCGCATAGCGCCCCATCGCCACGACGTCGCGCACGATGAGCTGATCCAAGAACACATCGTCGCCCGCGATGTGCGCAATGGCGCGAGCGCGCTGCGCCGCCGGAAAGTGCGCGAGGCTGCGGCCGCCCAGCAGCACGCGTCCTTCGTCCGGTTGCCTTACGCCCGCGAGCGTGCGCAGCAGCGTCGTCTTGCCGACGCCGTTTGCGCCGAGTACGGTGATGAATTCGCCGCGCCGCGCAGCGAACGACGCTTGCGTGAGCAGCGTGCGCTTCGCGATCCGCAGCGCGATGCTTTCGACTTCTATCATGCGGTTGCCGGGCGTTCCGAACGAAGATACAGGTACAAAAACGCCGGTACGCCGACGAATGCGAGCAGCACACCGATGGGAATCTCGGTCGGTGCGGCGACGGTGCGGCACAGCGCGTCGGCGCACACCGTGAGCGCCGCTCCGATAAATGCCGATGCGGGCAGCGCATAGCGCACGTCCGACCCCACGGCGCGGCGCGCGATATGCGGCACGATGAGCCCGACGAAGCCGACGGTTCCCGATAACGTGACCGCGCATGCCGTAAGCAGCGATGCGGAGCAGAGAATCACCCACTGCGCACGAGCGACGTTTACACCGACGGATGCGGCCCGCACGTCGCCCAATCGCAGCGCGTTGAGCGACGGTACGCTCATGAACGCGAGCACCACGCCCGCAAACGCATACGGCAGCGCAAACGCGAGATCGTTCCATCCGCGTCCGGCGAGCGATCCGGCAAGCCAGCCGATGATCGCGGGCGCGGCATCCGTCGTTTGCAAACGCGTGAGAACGAGCGCGATGATGGCGGAAAACAGTGAAGAGAGCGAAACGCCGGCCAATATTAAACGCGTTGCATCGAGGCCGCTGCCGCGCCGTGCGAGCGCCGCGACGACGAGTGCGGTCGCGATACCGGCGGCAAAGCCGAGCGCGGGAAGCGCGGCGAGCGCAACGCCAGCCGTCATACCCACGACGATTGCGACGGCGGCGCCCGCGCTCACGCCGGTGAGAAACGGATCGACGATGGGATTGCGCAGCAGCCCTTGCAGCAGCGCGCCGGCGATGGAAAGTGCCGTGCCGACGAGCGCGCCGATACACACGCGCGGCAAGCGTAGCTGCCAGACGATGGTTGCTGCATCACCGCCGCCGTGCGGATGCACGAGCGCGCCGAGAACTTGCGGCAGTGCGATCCAGGTGCCGCCGGCCAGCAGGCTGCCGAGCATCGCGAGAACCGCGAGCCCGAGCAGCGCCGCCAACCGCGCGATCATGTTATTTCGCCGACACCTCGAGCACGAACGAACGGCCCGGCATCGGGAATCCGCTTACCGCGGCGTACCGCTCGTTGCCGAGATTGTATCCCCGCAGGCTCACGAGCAGGTTGCGGCCCGCGCGAATGCGCGCGTAGGCGTTCACCGTCGTAAACGCCGCCGGCTGATAGAACAGCGGCTGCGCAGAATCGACGAATCCGCGTGCGCCGGCCGCGTGCATCCACACGCCCCACGACTCGATGACCGACGTCGCGCCGCCCGTGTAATCCAAGCGCAGGTTTGCGGCGATCACCGGTTGATCCGGAAGACGCGTTGCGGTGTCGACGTCCTGCGCGCGATAGAGGTCGGTGACGTTGAGCGAGGTCGTGAAGCCGTTAAAGCGCGGCGTGCGCACGTCGAGCGTCAGCCCTTGGATGAAGGCGTGATCCACATTGCACGGTTCGTACGAGAAACTGCCGGGATCGACGACGCACGTGCTGCCGCTTTTCACCGGCGTCGGCACGATGAGGTGGTTCGTGCGATTGGTGAACCAGCCGAGTGAGGCGCCGCCGAGCAAGCGCGCGTCGGTGATGCTTACGTCCGCGACTTTCGCGCGTTCCGGAACGAGCGAAGCGTTTCCGTATCCCGGAAAATAGAGTTCGCTGGCGTTGGGCGCGCGGAACGCGGTGGCGACGTTCGCTTTGAGCGAAGCTTCGTTCGAAAGACGCACCAGCACGCCGGCGGACGGCGAGAATTCTCCGCCGAGCGCGCCGTCGCGTTCTCCGCGCACGCCATAATACACGCTGCCCCATTGCGTGCTGACCTTGTGCTGGACGTACGCCGCGGCTTGGGCCATCGGGTTGACCGAAACCGTGCCGCCTGCATCGTCGCGCACGGTTCCGCGGGCGAGATCGATGCCGTAAAGCAGTTGTTCGTTGGCGCCCGAGACGACGTTGCGCGCGCTAAAGTCGAGGCGGCTTTCCGTATTGAGCGCCGGAATCGGCTCGAAGCAATTCGCATCGCTTGTTGTATCGCACGCAAACGTGATCTGCTGCCGCGTGCCGCCGAATTCGAACGTCGTTTCCGATTGCGCGGTCTTGCCGACGGCGCTCACGTTCGCATCGCCGTTGAGATCGTTTTCGCGCGAGCTTGGCGATTCGAAACCGTAAAACCCGGGCGCGCCGATGTGATCGGCCGTAAGCCCGGCGCGCAGTGCCACATCGAAAGCGCCGATGTGGCGCGAACCGTTCACGTGCAGCGACGACGAGGCATAATCGCTATCCGGACGTACCGCGCCTCCGGGCAATCCGAACGTATTGGAAGCAAGCGTGCGCGAAAATTGTACGTGCGGCGTGCTTACTTGCAGGCGCCGTTCGCCGAACGAACCGTACGCCATCAGCGCGGAAGCCGAAGCCGAACGATCGGTAATGACGTTGATGATGCCGCCGACTGCGCCGGTGCCGTACAGCGTGGATCCGCCGCCTTCGACCACTTCGATGCGATCGATGCCGTTAACCGGGAGATTGCCCAGTTCGACGGAGTTGTCGAACGAACCGGGCGCCGGCAAACCGTCGATGAGAACTAACACTTGCGCGGTGCTGCTGCCGCGAATGCCGTAATTTACGCTCGCTCCGAGCGGCCCGTACGGCAGAATCGTGACGCCGGGTACGCTTTGGAGCGCTTCCCCCACGGTGCGAGAGCCGTAGCGCGCGATCTGATCGCGCGTGACGACGTACGTCGTGCGCGTCGCATTGTTGATCGTCTCATTCGTACGATCGGTCGTGTAGACGTGAGCGATGTCCGGTAATGCGGACGGGGACGGAGATGGGGACGGCGCAACAGCGACCGCCGCGCAGAGCGCGCACGCCGAGAAGAAAAACATCCTGCGAACCTTTCCTTGACGCGAGGTGGTATGCGGCGCTTGCGCAGGTATCCTGACTCGCGGATCGTTGCCGATTGCCCGTGCCTTCCCCCCGCCGAAGCGAGAGTGACATTCGGGCGGCTCCCCGCCTACAGTGGCGCGACCGTGCCGGCATTGGACCGGCTTCCCGCGCGCAAACGCGAACGGACAAGGTTACCACATGCAGGCGGCGGTTCCTCGGTCTTGAAGCCGTTGCAGCCGTGAACGCAAGACTCTGTGCCCTGTTGCTTATACTCGCGCTGGCCGCTTCGCTCGGCGGATGCGCCGGTTCGCCGCGCGCGAACGCCTCGCCGGCGCACGTGCCGCGTATCGTCGCGCTCATGCCATCGTTCGCGGAGGATTTATGCGCGATTGGTGCCGGTGCCGATATCGTCGGCGTCTCCGAATACGGCAAGAGCGGATCGTGTGCGCGAACCGCGCCCGCCGTCGCGAATTTCGCGTCCGTCGATGCGGAGAAGATCGTCGCGCTGCATCCGGACGCCGTGGTCGGTATTCCGGCGCAGCGTATGCTGACCGCGCCGCTGCGCCGGGCGGGCATCGCCACGGTGTTTTTGCGGGACGAGTCGTACGGCGACATCTTCACCGACGTGCGGCAACTCGGTGCGCTCAGCGACCGGCGTGCGCAAGCGCAGGCGCTCATCGCGAAAATGCAGGCGCGTACGCGGCAACTGCAATCGTCGGAGCATTTCAAGCGAAGCGCACGCGTGTTCGTCGTGCTGCAGGCGCAGCCCATTTGGACGGTTGGACCCCAATCGTACATCAGCGCGCTGTTGCGTCTGGCCGGCGCGCGTAACGCGGTAACGGAGTTGCCGCGTCCGTACGCGCAATACAGCGCCGAAGCGCTCATTGCGCTGCAGCCCGACGCGATTGTCGCGGGCAGCGACACGCAATTGCAATTGCTCCTCACCCGCGAACCGTGGCGCTCGCTGCGCGCGGTACGCGATCACCATGTATTCATTCTTCCGGATCCGGGATTGCTCGAACGTCCCGGGCCGCGCTATAACGAGGGACTCTCCTGGCTCATCGAACGCTTACGGCCACTGAGCACGTAAGGCAGCGCGCGGTTCTGGTCGCCGTCGACGTACGCGATCCGAAACGCCCCATCGAACCGGAACTCGCGGAGTTCGAAGCGCTCGCGCAAGCGTCGGGCGCGCAGATCGCCGCCCGCGTCGTGCAGAAGCGCGAGCATTTGGATCCCGCGACGCTCGTCGGCAGCGGAAAGGCCCACGAGATTGCGGAGCTCGCAAAGGAGGCGGGCGCGGATTTGCTGCTCGTGCTCAACGATCTGCGGCCGCGCCAGCGCAAGAATCTCGAAAAGATCGTTCCGCTGCCGATCGTCGATCGCACGATGCTGATCCTCGACGTGTTCGCCCAGCACGCGCGCAGCCGCGAAGGCAAATTGCAAGTGGAACTGGCGCAACTGCGCTATCGGCAGTCGAATCTCATCGGCGTGGGTGCCGATCTTTCGCGTTTGGGAGGCGGCATCGGAACGCGCGGACCCGGTGAAACGAAGCTGGAAGTGGACCGGCGCCGCATCGCGCAGCGCATCAGCGTGCTGCGCCGGCAATTGGAAGAAGTGCGCCGCCAGCGTGCCACGCGTCGCGCCGCGCCGCACGGCGAACCGCTTGCCGCGCTCGTCGGATACACGAACGTCGGCAAATCATCGCTCCTCAACCGGCTTGCGCGTTCCGATGCGTTCGTCGCCGATCAGCCGTTTGCCACGCTCGACCCGACGATGCGGCGCGTGTGGCTTTCCGGAAAGCAGTACATCCGGCTCGTCGATACGGTCGGATTCATCACGGACTTACCGAAAGATCTCGTGAACGCGTTCCGCGCAACGCTCGAAGAATTGGACGACGCCGACTTGCTCGTACACGTCGTGGACGCGTCGAACGCGGACTGGCCGCGGCAGATGCAGGCCGTGGAAGGCACGCTGCACGATTTGCATCTCGAAGCCAAGCCCAGGCTGCTCGTGTTCAACAAGTGCGACGCGCTCGACGGCGAGCCGGCGCACCCTGCGGGCGCGCTGTGCGTGAGCGCCCGGGCCGGCACCGGTATCGCGGAACTGAAAGAAGCATTGGAAAAAATCTGACGTGGAACTGCAGCAGCACATCGATCGCGAGCATATCGCACAAGTTGCGCGCATTATCGCGCCGTACGTCCGTCGTACGCCGGTTCTCGATCTCGACGGCGTTACACTCAAACTCGAGTTGCTGCAGCATGCCGCTTCCTTCAAGACGCGTGGCGCATTCGCGAATCTGCTGCTGCGCAAGGTTCCGCAAGCGGGCGTCGCCGCCGCATCGGGCGGAAACCATGGCGCCGCGGTTGCGTATGCGGCGATGCGCCTGGGCATTCCGGCAACGATTTTCGTGCCGAGCATTTCCTCACCGATGAAAATCGAGCGCATCCGTTCGTACGGTGCGCAGCTCGTCATCGGCGGCGAACGCTACGCCGATGCGCTCGCTGCGAGTGAAGAGTGGATCTCGCAATCGGGCGCGATGGCGGTACACGCATTCGATCAATGCGAAACGCTGCTCGGTCAAGGCACGCTCGGTATGGAGATCGCGGAGCAGATCGCCGACGTGGACACCGTGCTCGTCGCGGTCGGCGGAGGCGGCCTCGTCGGCGGCATCGCCGCCTGGTTCGCGGGAACGGCGAAGATCGTCGCCGTCGAGCCAGAAGGCGCGCCGACGCTCGCGATGGCGATGGAAGCCGGAAAGCCCGTCGATGCGCCCGCGGGCAGCATCGCGGCGGATTCACTCGCACCACGGCGCGTCGGTGAACTGATGTTCCCCATCGCCCAGCGTTTCGTGGAACGCGTCGCGCTCGTGTCCGATGCGGCGATCGAGCAGGCGCAGCGCGTGCTTTGGCACGGCGCGACGATCGTTGCGGAGCCCGGCGGTGCGGCGGCGTATGCGGCCCTGCTGTCAGGCGCTTATACGCCGCAACGCGGCGAACGCGTCTGCGTTGTCGTCAGCGGCGGGAATAGCGCCGCCGTTTCGCTATAAGTCCGAGCGATGCGTCTGCGCCCCGTGTTCGCGGTTCTGTTCATGCTGCTTGCGCTGGCAGGCTGTGGGAAGCGGCATTATCCCGACGACGATTTCGTCGCCTCGGCTGCGCGGCTGCGCCCGTCGGTAGTGCTGCTTTCCATGGACGTACCGCCGGAAAATCCCAAAGATAGTCCCGATACGGAATACGCAACCGGCACGGTGGTGGCAAGCGGTGCGTGGGGCAGCGACATCCTCACCGTGGAGCACGCCATCGAAGGCGCATGGAATTTGCGCGTCACGATCGGCAACAAAGAAAAAGCGTCCGCTACAATCGTTGCAAAGAACGAGGATTTGGACGTGGCGCTCGTGCGTACGAAACGCAAGAATCTGCCGGCCGTCAAACTTGGCAGCTCCGCCGACGCGCAGCCTGGGCGGATGATCGGCCTCGTAGGATATCCGATTCCCGATCAGTTCGACGACGAGGGTTTGGGGCTGGCGACGTCTCTGAACTCGGGACGCGTGTCATCACAGCGCACCGACGCGATTGAAGTGACGCTGCAGATCGTCCCCGGTGAAAGCGGAAGCCCCGTGTTTCTCGCGGACACGGGCGAGATCGTCGGTATGGCGGAGTCGCGTTTTGACGAAGAGCGATCGATTGGCTTCGCGCTGCCCATCGAAGAGGCAAAGCGTTTTCTGCACCGCGTCGACGCGCGGCACGGCCTTTAAGAGCCGGCGGCGTCGATAAATGCCGCGGCTTGCGCGGTGAGCGAAGCGCGATCCAAATCGTGTCCGGCGTCCGGAATGACGACGTGCTTTCCGTTCGGTAGATAATGCAGAGCCTCGTCCGCTTCAAACGGCGGCGTCCACGGATCGTCGGCGCCGGAGAACATCAGCACAGGCACGTTCGAACGGACCGGAGCAACAAACGACGGGCTCACCGGATGCACGCGCCAAACCGAACATGCACGCCGGTATGCCTGCACGATGACAAATTCGGTGTGCGTGATGAACGGAATATTTTCGGCGCACGTTACGGAGAGGTGCGTGCCCATTGCCAGGTCCTGTACCTCGCGCTGCCGGCGCTCGGCCAGATACATTTGCAGCGGCTTCGGATCGTGCAGCACCGCTTGATGCACGAGCGTCGCGAGCATCTTGCCGTTGGCCGGATCGGTGAGGGCTTCCAGAATGCCGTTGACCAGCGACGCACGCGAGATGCCCGGCACGCCTTCGCGCTTTAGCAGCGCGACGTCATCGGCAAATCCGGGCGCGAATCGATCGGCATAGGCGATCGCTTGCGACGCGCCGCGTTCGAACGGTGGGAAGACGCGGAATTGCGGGGGCGCGACGTCTTCGACCACGGCGCTCCGCACGCTCGATCCGTGCGCGCGCAAATACTCGAACACGAACTCCGAGCCGTAAGAAACACCCCACAGCGCGACGCGATGGTAGCCCAGCGCCGTGCGGACGTCGTTCATGTCGTCGGCCGCCGCTTGCGTCGTATACGCGCTGAGATCGGCGTTTGCGCTCAAGCGTTTCCGGCACGCGGCAATGACTCGCGGCGGAAACAGCGATGCGAGTACCTGCGCGGGCGTAGCCTGAGCGCCGTACAAATCGCAATTCAGCGGATGCGTGCTCCCCGTGCCGCGCTGATCGATAAAGACGAGATCGTGCCGCGCTCGCAGCGTTTGACCGAGATCCGTTTGCATGACCGCGCGCCCGACGTCGATCATGCTTTGCCCGGGCCCACCGGCGATGAAGAATACCGGGACACCGGAGCGTTTCGCCGCATGCACGACGACGAAGTGCACGTCGATGGCGCGCCCATGCGGTTTCGCGCGATTTTCCGGAACGGTGAGGTAACCGCACGTCGCCATACGGTCGGCGTAGTAGCAGTCGCGCGCGTGCGTCGATGTGCCGAGCACCAACGCAGCCAGCAGCGGAATCATCCCACCCACTGCACCGGGGGAATCTCCAGCCAGCGCGCCAGCGCATTGAGCGGTTTGCTGTACGAGGCGCGCAGCCGCGAGAACTCCGCCCACGCCGAGTCGAGGTCGCGCAGTGTATAACCGGCTTTTTCCAAATGTGCGTACGCCGCGGCAAATTGGTGATGCTCCACGCCGACCGTACTATGCTGCGGAATGTGTCTGAACCGCAGATACGACGAAAAGTCGACGGCGAGATGGCGCCCGATGTCGTACATGATGCGCGCCTGACCTTGCGTTTGGGGATTGTTCATATGTTCGGGATCCAGCGTGCTCATCACCAGCACGGCGGCATCGAGCAAGGTGCCCAGCGTGCCGAGCCACGATTCGTAATCGTGACTGGATCGGAACAACATGAGTACCGGATAGGCGAGATGGCTTTCCATCACTTGCGCGGTCCATGTTTGGCCGTCGCGAAAAACCTGCGCGAGATCGTCGCGGATGCCGGCGAAACCGTGCACCGCGAGCAGGCCGACGCCGCTGGGCGGCACGCCGGCGCGCGCGCCAAGCGTCACGACGAACGTTTCGCGATTCTGAAATGCGCCGAATACGGCGAACAAGAACGACGTGACGACGGCTACGACGCCCAGGCCGCTCGACGCCGCGAGCAGGGACATGACCCGCGCGAACGTCGAGGTGGCGACGATGTCGCCGTAGCCGATCGTTAGCAGCGAGGCGCCGGCATAATAGATCGCAGCGGAAAAATCGACGTTCGCCGGACGCAATTGGTGGCGGATGCCGTAGAAGAACAGGCCCCAGCCGATTACCAGCATCACGACCCACACGACGAGGATCAGGATTAAATGAAAGGGCGCGAACGTGCCCAAAAAGTCCTCGCGCCGGCGTTCGTCCTTGCCGTACAGCAGGTACGCGATGCGCGGCCACACGCGCCAGAGCGTGCGCATGAGAAAACGGCTCACGCGCAGCGTCGTGTTCTCGGCGCGCGGAACGATGACGCCTTGAAATACGTCGCGCAGGGCTACGGCGACGATGAAGAGACCGCCGGCTGCGGCGGCCAGGTCTTGCGCGCTTACGGCGCTGGGCTCGCGCTCGGCGTCGGTGTCGGGGTCTCCGCCGGAATTGGCGTCGCCGGCCCGGGCGTTGGCGAGGGCGTGGCGGGCGGCGGTGCGGTCGGCCCGCCGGTCAGCGGCATGATGCGCAGGTAACCGATGCTCGTGGTCTTGTCCTGATGGACGGAGGCCTCGGCGGAATTACGTTCGTAGCCCGCCTTGCTGGCGGTGACCGTCTGGTGGCCGATCGGGATGTTCGAGAGGCTGAACGCGCCGCTGGGATCGGTGTACGCCGTGTAGAGCGAGCCGACGGAGATGAGCACGTTGCCGACGGGCTGATTATTCGTCGCGTCCAGAACGCGCCCGACGATCGTTCCGTATTCCTGTACGCCCACCGCATTGGGATTGCTGCAGCCGCCGCCGTTGGCGCCCAAGCTCAGCAAGAAGACGAATCCCAGAACCCACAATTTCCGCATGATTGCTTCCTTCGCGATCGACATTCGGCGCCACTGGCGGCCACTCCGTGCCAGATAATCAGCACCCGCGGCCTCGTTGCGCGGGTAGGTGTTCGGTAACGCTTGTGAAAAATTTCACAAGCGATGACTCCCTATGGTCCCGTAGCGATTTTTGTGGCCGTTGCGTTCGTGGCGGCACTGGGCTTCAGCCTGTTGCCCGGACTGCTCGCGCAGCGCAAGCCCAACCCGGAAAAGGAACAGGCGTACGAGTGCGGCGTCGAGCCGACCTCGAGCGTCGCCGGCCGGTTTCCGGTGAAATTTTACCTCATTGCGATGCTGTTCGTCGTCCTGGACGTCGAGGCGGCGTCGTTTTACCCGTGGGCGGTACAGATGCACGCACTGCGCCTGTTTGGACTGCTCGAAATGATCGTGTTTGTCGTGGTGCTCGCGATCGGCTACGCATACGTGTGGAAGAAGCGAGGATTCGAATGGAGATAGGACCGGGGCAGTTTTTGCTGGCCAAACTCGACGACGTCGCGCGCTGGGCGCAGAGTTCGAGCGTGTGGCCGCTGACCATGGGCCTTGCGTGCTGCGCGATCGAGATGATGTCGGTGACTTCAGCCGAGTATGACATCGCGCGCTTGGGTTCCGAAGTGTTTCGCCCATCGCCGCGTCAAGCGGATCTGATGATCGTTTCGGGCCGCGTCGCGCAGAAGATGGCGCCGGTCGTCAAACGCCTGTACGATCAAATGGCGGATCCGAAGTGGGTCATCTCGATGGGTGCGTGCGCCAGTTCCGGCGGCGTGTTCGATAATTATGCCGTCGTTCAGGGCGTCGACACGATCATTCCGGTCGACGTGTACGTTCCCGGCTGCCCGCCCACGCCCGACGGCTTATTGTATGCCGTCAACTTGATTCAACAGCAGATCCGTGAAGGCGGCCGCGGCGGCCTTCTGGCACGAGCTTAGACACAAAGCGAGTTCAATATATGCCGAGTACGCAATCACCGCCGCTCTTGGGCGGCGCGATTGATCCGACCGCCGTGCGCCCGCCCATCGACGATGCGATCGTCGAACGCGTCGATCCGTCGCGCGTGCACCAGCGCCTGGCGGAGCTCAAAAACGAGGGCTACACGATGCTGCTGGATATCGGCGGCGTCGATTATCCGCAGCGCGCGCCGCGTTTCGACGTGGTGTATCACTTATTGAAAATGCCGCTGCGCAAAACGACCGTGAAAGAAGTCGGTACTCCGCAGCGTCTGCGCCTGCTATGCGGCGTTCCCGCGGAGCATACCACGCTGCCGACGGCGACCGATTTGTGGAAATCAGCCGACTGGGCCGAACGCGAGATCTACGATCTGTTCGGCATTACGTTCGACGGTCATCCGGACATGCGCCGCATTCAGATGCCCAACGATTGGGAAGGCTATCCGCTGCGCAAGGATTATCCCATGCGCGGCCCCGCGCGCGAGCGTTCGCCGCGTCCCGCGTTTGCGCTGAAAACGAACGTCAACGCCGGCACGCCGCCGTCTGGACGTACGCTGGAAGCGCTGCAGAAACAAATTGCCAAAGCGCGCGGTGAAAATTCATGAGCATCAGCGCGACACCGCTCACGCCCGAGGTCGTTTCGCAAGACGGCAATGCAATGGTCCTTTCGATGGGGCCGCAGCATCCGTCCACGCACGGCGTGCTGCAAATCATGCTCGAGATCGAGGGCGAGAACATCGTCAAGGCCGAGCCCGAGATCGGGTATCTGCATACCGGCATCGAGAAAAATTGCGAAGGCCAATTCTGGTCAACTGCGCAGACCAACTGCGAGCGCATGGATTACCTGGCGCCGAGCAACAACGCGTTTTGCTACGCGCTGGCGGTCGAAAAACTGCTCGGCATTACGAATGAGATTCCGGAGCGCGCACAGATCATTCGCGTGCTCAACGCCGAACTTACGCGCATCGCGTCGCATTGCGTGTGGCTGGGCACCGGCGGCATCGACCTCGGCGCTCTTTCCGTGTTCTTCTACACGTTCGATCTGCGCGAGAACATTCTGGACATGCAAGAAGCCGCCGGCGGCGCGCGCATGCATCCGAATTACATTCGCGTCGGCGGCGTGAACGGCGATCTGCCCGACGGCTATATGGAACGCCTGGATGCGTTGATTGAGAAGTTTCCAGGCCGCATGCGCGATTTGCGTGCGCTGCTTCAGGCGAACCCGATTTTGCAAGACCGCATGATCGACGTCGGCATCATGACGCCTGAAGAAGCGGTGCAGTGGAATGTAACCGGACCCAGTTTGCGCGCGAGCGGCGTCGCGTACGACGTGCGCAAAGCCTATCCGTATTCGGGATATGAAACGTACGACTTCGACGTTCCGACGCGCGAAGAGGGCGATTCGTACGCGCGGTTCCTGGTGCGCTTGGACGAGATGGAAGTCTCGCTCGGGATCATCAAACAGTGCCGCGACCGCCTGAAAAAAGTGCGCGGCCCCGTCATGATCGACGACACCAAGGTGGCGCCGCCGCCGAAAGAAACGATCGCGATCTCGATGGAAGCGCTGATTCACCATTTCAAATACATGACCGAAGGCTTTCGCGTACCTCCCGGTGACGTCTATCAGGCGACGGAAAGCCCGCGCGGCGAACTTGCGTACTACATCGTCTCCGACGGCGGCAATCGCCCGTACCGCGTGCGCACGCGTCCGCCGTCGATGTACAATCTGCAATCGCTCAAGGGCATGGCGCCGGGCAATCTTATCGCAGACTTGGTCGTGATGATCGGCTCGCTCGACCCCGTCTTCGGCGAGGTCGACCGATGAGCACGCGCGTTCAAGATTTTCCAGCCCTCCTCGAAAAGCTGCGGCCGCAATGCGAAGAGATCATCGGCCGCTACGAGCATTCGCGCTCGGCGCTTTTGCCGCTGATCCATCTGTTCCAGGAGCACGAAGGTTATGCCAGCC
>JBKPMZ010000205.1:0-8850 GCA_046732415.1 Vulcanimicrobiota bacterium | reverse complement strand
CCACAGTACCGTCCCTGCATCGCCGTTTTTTGAGAAACGGTTGACCGCGATCTTTCCGCTATAATCGGTACCGCTGCCCGGCAGCGTAAATACCTGCGTCGGCGGCGGCGAGTACGGATTGGTTTGTGACGTGCTGAGGCTGCCTTGCGGGTTCGCATAATACACCAGCGCGCCAGCGTTCACCGGATCCGGCGTCGCGGGGGCGGACGAATTATAGCTACTCAGGATGTACATACCCGGGCCAAACGTGGGAGCAGGCGATGGCGTGGGATTCCAGGTCACACCGCCCGAGCCAAGGCCAGCGAAGAAGTTCAGCGTTGTCTTCAAACCGTTCGACGTCGTCGCGGTACAAAAGTCAGGTGAATCTAAAATCGGCTGATCGACGCCGTCCCAGTTGATCTCGACGCCGTTGTTGCCTACGGCGGTAACGGGATTGCCATTACCATCCGTAGTGTAACCGCCATCGGGATCGGAGGACGGGTCAACGACCGGACTATTGAAGTATTGATTCGCTCGTACGGCGCTAGCGTTGCTCGCATAAGGACCACCGCCCGTCTCAAACGTGATGGACTTCCCACCGATCACATTGTCTTTGCAACTCCAACTGATGGCAATCGCATTGCCGTTCTGATCCAAATAGACCGGCGTTTGGTAGACGGTTCCGCCACCCGACGCGCCAATGATTACCGCGCCGCTTGCATCCCGAGCTTCAAGAACCTCGCCATATGCAATGCTCGTTCCTTGAGCTACCGGCTCATAACAGCCGTTTCCAAAGCCCGAACCGACGTTGGACGTGCAACTATAGCTGCCGGGCGAAGGTGCCGCCGTGTATTTCGGCACATTGGGCCCGTTTGGTGAAGTGAGCCAGAGTCCACTTGGAATGTTGTTCGTCGAGGTGTTCGCGCGCGCGTATGAGACGGGAGCCCAATCGATCGAGGCGACGACTGGGCTTAGCGTAAACGCAGCGACGACCGTTTGATTGTAAACGACGTTCACGGTCGCGAAGGACATGCCGAGCAGGGACAGCGAGCCGCCTCCACTGGTGCAGCTCGTGCTCGAGTTCGTTCCGCTCACCGAACATTGGTAGGACGAAACCTTGTACGTATCTGTTCCGACGGGCGCGGGTGCTGTGACACTGCACGTATATCCGGTTGAAGCTGAACCGCTGCAGTTTTGGGAATCGCTCGTGTAGATCGTGAAATCGAACGAGGCCTGATCGCCGGCAGTTGCTGCATTACCGTTATTCGAGTTCAAAACGAAATCAAGTTCCGTCGTATTGCCCGACAGGTATTGCGGCTTAACCGACTTCGCGTGGCGAGCCTGTTGTGCCCGCGCATATCGAGCCATCGCAGCAGTCTGCCGCGAAGTCGCGGGAATAAAAAGCGTTGCCTTGATGAAGCCGCGCTGCGGAGCCACTGGCCGCACCGGTGGAATGGAGCTACCATGCGCACCGCATGCGGCCACAAAAGCAACAACGCTAAGAGCGCCGAGCGCCCTCACGTAACGTATCATTGCAATGTTCCTTTCAGTTGCGCCGCTACGGTAAAGATGGGCGCAGATCGATTCCCACTCCCGGGGAGGTTACGATTATGGGGACACCCGTTTGCGATCCGGAATTGCCGGTGAAGACTGCACGGCACGTTCCGGTGGTCGACTGACCGACGACTTGAAATGTTTCGGTCGGCCCGGTGGCGGCAATGGGGCTGACTTTTGCTACCGTCGGGTCGCAGGAATCGCTTTCGGTCATCGTGCCAAGAAAATCCGATTCACTGACGGTTATGGTGGCGGTGTTGGCCGGGCATTGTGCAGCGCCGGAACTCGGGCAGATTGTCACGCCCGTGCTGGGGTACGCTGTGATTACCGCTGGTGTCGGTGTGGGTGCTGGCGTCGGGGATGCAGTCGGTGTTGCGACACTGCCCGGTGCGGCAGTCGGCTGCAAGGAGCCTCCGACCGGCAGTGGCTCGGCTCCGACGGCGCCTGACCCGCCACCGCCGCACCCGCCCAGAACAAAAGACGCGGCGACCAAAAATGCCGCCGTCGCGCGAAGTATCGCCATTTCCCCTTCCGGTAAGCGTGAAGTTGGGACACCCACAGCCGCCGCGACTTATAAAGTGCGGGACTGCTGCATTGGTTCGCGCTTGCAAGCGGGCGCTCCTAGGTTTGGTAACCAACAGACCTGTCGCGCGCCATTTCGTTCGGGGTTGACGCAGACGCCTATACTAAAGAAGGATACCTCGCTAGGTGAGGCGTCCACGCGATACACAGGCCGCTGCCCAGAAACGTCGAGAGACGCCAACCGGGTAGACCAGACTGCGCCGATACAAGGCGGTGTCTAACGCGGCTCCCCTCGGGGGTACGGCGCGTGGTGCCAAAGCATACGCGACTGGGGTATGGCGCGCTCACCGCGCGAGGCTGTCCTGCGGACGGTCTTTTTTGTTGCCTGAAAGGAGGTGAGCGGCGATGGCATTCCACGAGGGCTTCGTGTCGGAACTGGTCGGCCGGCGGGCGACGGTCAACGATCTGCCGATCGGCAAGGTCGCGGATTTTCTGGTCAACAAGCCGGAAGATACGTTCCCCGCAGTCGACGGTCTGGTCATAAAAACGGCACAGGGCGCGCGCTTCGCGCCGATGGACACGATCGCGGACGTCGATGACGACGGCGCCGTCGCGCTCACCAGTGCGCCGAAGGTGGCCGCACCTCCCGACGACGACGCCCTGTATCTCGTGAACGATCTGCTCGACAAACAGATCGTCGACGTCGACGGGCGCAAAGTCGTTCGCATCAACGACATCGAGCTTGCCAACACCGGTGGCAAATTGCGCGTCGTCGCTGCCGACGTCGGTGTGAGCGGTTTGCTGCGCCGTCTTGGCCTCAAGAGTTTCGGCAAGCGCTTCACGCCGTGGATTTACAAGAACGTCCCGCGTTCGCTCATTGCGTGGAACTCGGTCGCGCCGATTCGCGAAACGAATCCTTCGCACGTGCAACTCTCGCAGGAGAGCAAATTCGCGCGCATGCATCCGAGCGAACTGGCGGAGATCATCACCGATCTCTCCGCGCGTGAAGCGGCTGCCGTTATCCACCAACTCGACGACGAAACCGCCGCCGACGCGCTCGAACATCTCGACGCCGAAACACAGCGCACGATCATTGAAGACATCGGCACCGAGCGCGCCGCGGACATCATCGAAGAGATGGACTCGGACGACGCCGCGGACTTGCTGGCCGAGTTGCCGGAAGATCAGCAGACGCAATTGCTCGCGGAAATGAACGAGTACACAGCCGGCGAGCTGCGCGAACTGGTGAAGTACTCCGAGGATACTGCGGGCGGTTTGATGACCACGGACTACACGTGGATCTTTCCGCATCGCACCGCGGAGCAGACAATTCGCAAAATTCGCGAGATTGCGCCGGAATCGGAATTCATCTACTATTTGTACGTCGTCGACAAGCAAGACCGGCTGCTCGGCGTGCTCACGCTGCGTTCGCTGCTGCTGGCGCCCCCCGATGCGGCGATCGAGCACATCATGGAAAGCGATGTGGTAACGGTCGCGACCGACACGCCGGCGCGTGACGTCGCCGCAACGATCGCGCGCTACGATTTGCTTGCCTTGCCGGTCGTCGATGCCGACGGCAAGATGCTCGGTATCGTGACGGTTGACGACGCGATCGACGCAATCATGCCGGAGAATCTCGCCAAAGAGTTGCCCCGTCTGACGGCGCGCAAGCATCCTCGTCCTTCGACGAGCTCTCGTCCTTCGACAAGCTCAGGGTGACGAGCGCATGCTGAATACGCGCAAGCGAAACCTCTGGCGTTCGCTCCTGTTGCTGCTGTCCGTACTCGGACCGGGCTTTGTTACCGCATCCGCCGGCAACGACGTCGGCGGCATTGCCACGTATTCCGCGGCGGGCGCGCAATTCGGGTATCGCGTGCTGTGGACGCTGGTTCCGCTTGCCGTTTCACTCATCGTCGTGCAAGAAATGGCCACGCGCATGGGCGCGGTCACGGGCAAAGGGCTTGCGTCACTCGTGCGCGAGAACTTCGGCGTGCGCACCTCCTTCTTTGCGATGTTCGCGCTGTTCATCATCAACACGGGCATCACCGCGACCGAGTTCGTTGGTATTGCGACGGCATCGCAAATGTTCGGCATTTCGCGCTACATCGTCGTTCCGATTGCCGTCGTGGCCGTCTTCTTCTTCATCCTGCGCTTCAACAACAAGGTGGTGGAGCGCACCTTCGTCGTGTTCTCGCTCATCTATCTCACGTACATCGTGTCGGCGGTGCTCGCGCATCCCGATTGGCATGCCGTCGTCATGGGCACCGTCGTCCCCGATTTGCATTTCAACAACATCGAATATTTGGTCGTCGTGGTCGGCCTCATCGGCACGACCATCTCGCCGTACATGCAATTCTTTTTGCAGTCCGCGGTCGTCGAAAAAGGCACGGACGAACAAGACCTGTGGATGGCGCGCACCGACGTTGTGACCGGGTCCATCCTTGCAATCGCGCTCGCGGGGTTCATGATCATCGCGAACGCCGCGACGATTTACGTAGCGAACGCGCACGGCGCACATCTGGCTCCGAAGGAAGCCGCCGATTTCGCCGCCGCGCTCCAGCCGCTCGCAAGTGAAGGCGCGGCGATCGTCTTCGCGCTCGGCATCTTGAATGCAGGGTTGTTTACCGCCACAGTGCTTCCGCTCTCCACCAGCTACGTGGTGTGCGAAGCGCTCGGGTTCGAAGCCGCGGTCGATCGCAAATTTTCCGAAGCACCGGTCTTCTTCACGCTGTTCGGCGTTGGTCTGATCGTAGGCGCGGCAATGGTGCTCATTCCGGGCTTGCCGTTTTTGAAGTTCACGATCTACGCGCAGGTCGTGCAAGGCATGCTGCTGCCGTTCGAACTGATCCTGATGCTGATTATCATCAACAAGCGCAACGTGATGGGCAGGTACACGAACTCGCTGCTGGCCAACGCCATCGGCTGGGCGACCGTCGTGGTCATCGGCGGCCTCTCACTGTTTTACGGCGTCCACCTGATTCTCGGCGGTTTGCGTTAAAGCGAACTCTCCTCGCGATAGAATTGCCACTGATTGCGGCCGGCCCGTTTTGCGCGATAGAGCGCACGATCGGCGCGATCCATCAGTTCGTCGGTGCTCTTGCCGTCTTGCGGATAGAGCGCGATGCCGATGCTCGTATGCACAACGCGCTCGAATTCTTCGATTTGCAGCGGCGCCTGCATCGTCGCGATGATTTTTCGCGCGAGGTCCGATGCATCGCTGGGTCCGTTGACTACCGGCTGCAAAATGACGAATTCGTCGCCGCCGAAGCGTGCGACCGTGTCGCTATCGCGCAGGGACTCCACTAAACGATCGGCCACGGCTTTGAGCACCAAGTCGCCCGCGGGATGGCCGAAGCGATCGTTGATGTCTTTGAACTCGTCCAAATCCAAATACATCACGGCGAAGCCGCGGCTGTACCGGCGCGCGGCGCCCATCGTCTGCCGGATGCGATCGTTGAACAGTACGCGATTGGGTAGTCCCGTCAGCGAATCGTAAAACGCCAACTGCTCGATGCGCTCCGCATGCTGCGCGCGCTCCAGCGCTGCCGCAACGAACAGCGACATGAGTTGCAGCAGATCGCGATCCAGTTCCGCAAGGCCGCCCGGCCGTGCGTGGCGGCTGGCAAACACGAGCGCGCCGAACTCCTGCGTACCGACGACGAGTTTCGTAGCAAAATACGCCTGCCATGGTGCGCTTGCGCGCGCGGGGTCTTTGTCCCACGGCGGCTCGTCGAGATCCGGAATGAACAGCGTCTGACGATCGCCCAGCAGATGCCGCGAGAGCGCTTGCCCCTTTGGGAACACGCTGCCCGCCTCGACGCCCGATCCTTCGCCGACGGCGTTGACGATGCTGATTGTCGTTTCGTCAAAGCGCGTCAGATAACCGTAATCGAATCCGAACAGACGGCAACCCAGCGCGAGCGTGTTGTCTATCTGCGCTTCGATCGATTCGCCGCGTGCCGCCGCCGCGATATACAATTCGCGAATGCGTTCGCCTTGCAGGGCAATCGCGCGCTCCGCGCTGCGCTGCGCCACGACGTTTTTCCCGATAGCGTACGCGCCCTCGGTGTGATCGCCCACGCGCAGCGGCACGAGCTTCATCTGCACGTCGATGCGATTCCCGAGCCTGTCGAGCAAATACGAATCGAACTCGATCGCCTCGCCGCGCGACACCTGGCGAAACGCATCGAGCGCTTCATCGCGGCATTCCGGTGCGATGAGCGCACTCCAATCTTTGCCGATGAGCTGCTCGCCGTAAAAACCGGTTGCGGCCTCGAGCGCAACGTTGACGCGCGAGATTTCGCCGGTGCTCTTGAGCGCCATGATCGCGTCGGGGTGATATTCGAACAGCGAGCGAAAGCGCTGCTGATTGAGTTCCAGGGATTGCTCTGCGCTGCGCAGCGCCACCAGATCGTGTGCCTGCGCGAACACGCCGGCCACCGTTCCGTCTTGAATAGCGGGAAAGAGATGCACTTCGACGGGGATCTCGGTTCCCGCACTGGTGCGCATCATCGTTTCGAAATGCTCGATGAAGCCCGCCATCGCCGATGCGAATGCCCGAGTAACGCTCTCGCGGTCGTCGGACAGGATGTGGAGCTTGAAATGCGTGCCCGCCATCTGCGCTTCGGAGAAGCCGGCAAGTTTGCTGGCGGCCGGATTACATGCTACGAACAGCCCTTGCGGGTCGTACACGGCAATAGCGTCCGGACACCCTTCATAGAAGGACGCCAGCAGATCCGCGAGCCGCATATTCGTTTGCATGCAAAGTCTCGGCCGAACCTTCGCCGAAAAGCCCGGTATGACTGCCGACGAACTGATCGCGTTCGCCGAAGAATTGGCAAAGGTTGCGTCCGCCGGGGGCGGCTGCAAAGCCTTGGCCGATCTTCTGGCGCAGCGTACGGGCGCCGCGGTATTGGTCGAAGACGCTGAGTGGCGGCACTTGGCCGCGGCGGGCACGGGACTGCCGAGCAGCGTTCGCCCCATGCTCGATGGTTCGGCGCGCGGTTATGCCGCGCTGAAAAACGGTTACGCCGGCCGCACCCAGGAGATTCGCGCGGGCGAACGGCGCCTGGGGCAAATCTCGGTGTTCGGTACCGCAGACCTCGACGCGCTCGAGCACTTCGTGCGGCTGACGGCGGGCGTGATGGGGGTGGAACTAGCGCGCGAACAGGGCGGGCAGCCCGCACGGCGCCGCGCGTTTTGGGAGCGCCTCGCGACGCAGGCGTACGTGGATGCATCGGCCGCGCGAGACGACGCGGCGGCCCGCGGCGTTACGCTGGCCACGCACTATGTGGCGATCGCGCTCGAACCGGAAGTGAGCGACGCGCAGACGGCGGCGGCCGATCAGGCCGCACTTCGCGAGGCCGCCGCGCAAGCGTTCCGCTCGAGCGATGCGGACGCGGGCTTGTGGGAGCGCGGCGCGACGCTCTTCTTTTTCGTGCCCGCTGCGCGCGAGATCGACAGCGCAAATGCGCGCACTGCCGCAACCCTGCTCGGCAAGAGTTTGACGAAGAAACATCCGCATTTACGCGTGGGCGGCGGGGTTGGTACGCGCGTCCCGTTCTTCGACGTGCATACGTCGATCGCGCAAGCCGGCGCGGCGCTGACGATCTCGCGCCGTCTGTACGGCGCCGGCCGCATCGGCATTCACGACGAACTCGGCGCCTATCCGCTGCTGCTGGCCGGCGCGGACGCCTCCGCGCTGCGCGAATTCGCGGCGCGCACGCTGGCGCCGCTGCGCGCGTACGACGACAAGCATCAGACGGAACTGGAAAAAACGCTGCGGCTCTATTTCGCTGTCGGCGAAAACGTCAAAACCGCATCGGAGCAGCTCAACGTGCACCGGCACACCGTATTCTACCGCCTGCGGCAAATCGGCGAGATTTGCGCGTGCAAACTCGACGACCCGCACGATCAACTCACACTCAGAATGGCGATGGCAATTGATGCACTCACGAACTAAAAAAGACGTTTTGCGGCTGGCGAAGGAACGCGACGTGCGTTTCGTGCGTCTGGCGTTTGCCGACGTGCTGGGCGTCGGCAAGAACGTGTCGATACCGGCCGGTGAATTGGAAGCCGCGCTCGACGGAAAAGTGACGTTCGACGGCGGTTCCATCGACGGGTTCGTGCGCGGCGAGGAACTCGACATGGTGCTCAAGCCGGATCCGTCGACGTTCGCGCTGTATCCGTGGCCGGGCGCAGAAGCGCGCCTGCTGTGCGACATCGCGATGCCCGACGGATCGCCGTTCGAAGGCTGTCCGCGCACCACGCTCAAACGCGCGGTCGAAGAATGCACGCGCAGCATTCCGGATTTGAGCGTGAGTCTTGAAGTCGAGTTCTATCTCTTCGAAGCGCGTGAGAGCGAGTACGGTTCGACGCGCACGTCCGACGTGGGATCCTATTTCGATTTTTCCGCGAACGACCGGGGCGAAGACGCGCGCAGCGCGATCGTTTCAGCGCTGCAATCCATGGACGTGGCCGTTGCGAGCGCGCATCACGAACACGGCCCCGGTCAGCACGAGATCGATTTTCCGCATACGGGCGTGCTGGAAGCGGCGGACGCGCTGCTCACGCTGCGAACGATCGCCAAGCACGTCGCCGCGGGCTACGGCTTGGAGGCAACCTTCATGCCCAAACCGCTGGAAGACCGCGCAGGCAGCGGGCTGCACGTGAACTTCCGCATCGGTGAAGACGAAAAATTGTACGCGATAGGCGGCTTGCTGCAGCATGCGGCCGCGCTGACCGCCGTCTGCAATGCGACGGTGAATTCGTACAAACGCCTCGTGGCCGCGTGGG
>JBKPMZ010000204.1:0-3897 GCA_046732415.1 Vulcanimicrobiota bacterium | reverse complement strand
AAATACGGCTATTTGTGGTGGGTGAGAACATTCACTTACAAGGGCCGCTCCGTGCAAGCGTTTTCAATGCTCGGGGCTGGCGGACAGACCTTCACCGCGATTCCAGCGCTGGATCTGGTCGTCGGCTTTGAGTCCGGTGACTTCATGCATCGCGGAATGCCGCACGTTTTCAACACCTATGTTCCGCAGTACATTATCCCGGCAATTGCCGGACCTTAACACCGTTAGGGCCGGCGCCTCCGCACGCTGGACATGTCGCGGCAACGCCGCGGCAATCTACGCGCGCGATGCTGGCCGCAATGAGCGCCGATCCATCGCGTTTACTTCATGCCGCCGAACCCGCACGCTGTACTTCAATCCTGGAAACGCTGACGCGCTTCGGGCCGAAGGCAATCGCCTTCGCAGTCTCGCACGGGACGCGCATCGTTCCGCTTGCCCACGCGCAGCGCTACGATGAAGCGTCGCCGGCGCTCAAACGCCTGGGGGTCGACGTCGACGGCTGGCCGGCACCGCCCGCGGGGCTATTCGTCGTGGAAGAACGCACCGTGTACTTGCGTTCGCATAGTGCGATGACGGTCGCGCACGAGTTCGGGCACGCACTGGACTGCGCGCTGGGCGGCGGCGTCTACCGCTCGAGCATCGATCCGCATTTGCGCCGGTTGTTCGCGGCCGCAACCACGTATGTTACGCCGTACGCCGCCACCGGCACCGACGAATACTTCGCGGAATCGGTGCGCGCATACGTCGAAGCAAACGATCCCGCGTCGTTTTGGCCGCGCGCTACTCGCGCGCGCCTGCGGCGCATCGATCCGCAGATGTACGCGTACGTCGCCGACCTCTTCGCGAACGGATTTGCAGCCGCCGCATAAGTTTAATGCCTCCCTAGAAGTAAGCTGTTGCCCGTAATGCGAAAGGCGATAAACGTACTAAGTACGAGTTCGTCGAAGAGGAGGATAGCGTGCTGCATAACCGCTCGATGCCGGACGTCAGCGTTGTGCCGGTGCTAGTCTACGACGACGTGACCGAGGCCAGGAAATGGCTCTGCCGGGTGTTCGGCTTCACCGAGCGGTGGCACATCGGCGATCACCGGGCGCAGCTGTGCTTCGGCACTGGGGCGGTCGTCGTGCGCGACAATTCCGGAAACGACGGGCCACCGGCCCGGTGCTCAATCATGGTCCGCGTAGATGACGTCGACGCGCACTGCGAGCACGCGCGTTCTCTCGGCGCGACGATCGCAGAACCGCCGGCCGACCACAAGTACGGCGAGCGCCAGTATTCGGTCGAGGACCCGGGCGGTCACCGCTGGATGTTCAGTCAGACGCTCTCCGACGTCGCCCCGGAGGAATGGGGTGCGCAAGCATCGGCCTAAAACGCGCGGCTACTTTGCGAGCGAATCAACGAACGCTCCTTCGGACGCGCGCAACGGAGATGGCGGCGACGGCGATCAGCGAACACACGACACTCATGACCACGGGGGCCGTAAGCAAGCCGGATGCAAAATCGATGACGGTCAGATGTTGGACTGGCCCTAGATACCAGGCGATAAGAAAAAGCGCCACAAACGGACGCGATGCGCCGTAAATAATTCCCAGCGCGAGCGCGAGCGCCGAAATCGACGCAACCAAAGCGGCGCATGCCATGATGCCGGCAGGATCTCCCGCGAGCGTCAAGCGCAGCACGCAGGTCGAACAAAGAATGAAGGCTAGTAGTGCGCCAGCCGCCCACTGAGACAGTAGTATTTTCGCACCGCCTTGTGCGGTCGAAGTAACGATATCCTCGACGCCGAACCTCCGTTCGCGAGCGCCAAGCGCCGACATGCGCTCGAGCGGCCAAATCAGCGCCAGCGGCAATACGACTTTCGTGACGTCCTCGAGCGGAACGAATATGCCGGCCCCAATGATTCCGGCCGCACCCAAGTACCACCACATGGCGGCGCCGTTTGCAATCAAACTGAACTCCGCGCGCAGAATTCGCAGAGACGGCACGTTTGGTAAGAGGCGCCCGACGTCGATGAAGCGGCTTCCCCGCTTGCGTAAGGTATCGCGCCGGAATCGATCGAAAAGCAGCGATGCGAGCAGAACCAAACCGATTGCGATGGCGAGCCACACGATCCGCTGTTCGAGAATCGCGCCGGTCCACGTAAATCCGTTAAACACAAACGGTCCGCCAAGATGCTTCGTAACGATTATTCCAAAGCTCACTTCGGGCAAAGTATGTGAGGGAAAGGCATGCCGTTCGGCCGCGATGAGACTCGAAGAGAGCGCGGTGAATCCGAGCGGATCGTAAAACCGCAACGCCGTCGCGTCTGTTGCGGCGAGCATCGTCGGCCAAAGCACGATGAAAGCAACTGCGCCGAGGATCCCACGCAAGAAAGGGACGAGGTCGAACGCGGTTGCAATTGCCGCGACGAACGCCATGGCCGGGACCGTTATCAACAGATACGGCACGAGATACTCGAGCGGCTGCACCTGCAATGCGCTACCGCGCAATGCTTGCATGCCCATGGCGGCCAGGTACGAGACTCCACCTACAGCCCAGAGCACCGCAGCATTACTGAGCCATTTGGAAATGACGAAGGTGCTCTTGCGCACGGGCGAAGCGCCTACGATCCCGTCGATATGGCATTCAATCTCTCGTTCCACGGCGCCCCGAACGAGAAAGAATCCAACCAGAGCTAAGAAGCCTCCGGTAAGCGCTGCGATCATTGCCCCGTAAAATGCCGAATTATAAACGCCTGTATGACCGTTAATGACGATCGTGTGATACGCGGAGTTCACTCCCGGAACGTAACTGTAGCCCGCCCAGAGAGCTGCGGCGATCGTGATGATGAAAGAGAAGCGGCGGACCCGCTCGGCGACATCGGCGCGGGCGATAGCAAGAACCGCACTCATGCGACGCGCGCCTCGCGAACATTCACCATGTAGGCATCCTCGAGTGATGGCTGGACGGATGAAAACCCCTCGGGCGCATGCTCCGCGCAAAGCTTTACGAGCACTCCGTCGCGGCGGCGGATAGCGGAGGTCACTGCGTACTTTTCGCGCATCGCAACAAGCCTGCCGGGATCGACGAGGCCTTGCCACGATCTTCCGTTCAATTGCGAGGCCAGCGCTTCGGGAGCGGCGTCCGCGATCACGGTTCCCCCCGCCATCATTACAACGCGCTCTGCGGTTGTTTCGACATCGGACACGATATGCGTGGACAAGATGACGATACGATTCCCCGCAACGCCTGTAAGCAGTTCGCGAAATCGCGCGCGCTCCTCCGGATCGAGCCCAACGGTCGGCTCGTCGACGACGGCAATCTGCGGATCGCCAAGCAACGCCTGCGCGATTCCTACGCGTTGCTTCATACCGCCGGAGAACCCGCCGAGCGGGCGATTTACCGCGGCGGCTAGATTTAGCTGTTCCAGCAACTCATCGATATTCCGCTCCGCTTGGCGGCCGGTAAGCCCCTTCAGCGCTGCCATGTAGCGCAAAAACTCTCTCGCGGTCAGGTTCGGATACACGCCCGCATCCTGCGGCAGATACCCGAGCTGCGAGCGCAGAGAACCGGGATGCGACGCGATATCTGCACCGTTCCAGCGTACCGTCCCACTCGTCGCTTTCATCACCGTCGCGATAATGCGCATTAGCGACGACTTTCCGGCTCCGTTCGGGCCGAGCAGTCCGAGCACGCCCGGGCCGATGTCAAGGCAAACTTCCTTGAGTGCGTGAACGCCGCCATAGCGCTTATTAAGCGCCTCGATCTGAAGCCGATTCATGCTGGGACCTACGGCTTTGAGCGCGTCTTTGTTTCGCGATGGCGATTCGAAGCGCTGCCTAAAACGTGCAGCTACTTTTCGAGCACAACGTGCATGGCTCGGTCTGTCGGCACATGCTCGACGGTCCGATATCCCAA
>JBKPMZ010000203.1:0-11723 GCA_046732415.1 Vulcanimicrobiota bacterium | reverse complement strand
GCACGTACACCGCGTCAGAAACTATTGCGCTGACCGAATCCAGCGAACCGACGCCCGGCGCATCGTGCGACCCTTTGCAGACCAACTGCGCCGCAAACGTGCAAACCAACGCCTATGTCGGCGAGAGCCGCGTGACCGCGTTCATTACCGTAACGCTGAAAGATCCGGCCGGGAGCGTCGTCGCAACACGCACGGGAACGTCCGTGCTGCGCACGTTCGATGCGCCGCCGTATGTGGCGGTCGCGGGCTCCCGCGAAGGAAACTTCGACGAATCGATCAGCGCACGAACTGCCGGCGACGATGGCGGAACAGCCGCTGCAACGCCAAACCCGTGCGCCGCCGCGTCGCCGGGAACTGCGAACGACACGTCGGTACGCGTCGCCTATCGCAACACGAAAACATCTGCATGCGCGGACGGAAGCTCCTGGGGTAATTCGTCGTACTCCATGCACGGTTCGTCGAACGGTTGGGGGGATTAGGGATGACAGACGCACTTACGCGCGGATTCCTACGCCGAGTGTAGGGCTTGGGCGATTTCGATGGGAGTTTCTACCGGAAGGTTGTGGCCCGCGTCGCGCAGCGTCACGTGCAGGCAGCCCCGAATCGCCTGCGCAACTTCGCGTTTGAGGCGGCTCGGCGGAACGAGCGGATCCTTCGCACCGCCGATGCACAGCGTCGGAACGTTAATTTCGGCAAGGCGATCCGTAAATTCCGCGAAGCGCCCGTTGTCGTACCAGCCGTACCAGTGCTCCCACTGCGCGATGAGCGCATCGTCGATGATGCGTTCCATTGCCTCGGGCTGCGGCGATCGCGCCATTGCGGCGCGCTGAAATGCTTCGATCTTCACGCGGCTTCCGAATGCGCTCAAAGCGGACTCGCGCTGACGTTCGCTCGCGCGGCCGCCCGCCGCAGTTCCGGGCGCGACGAGCACGAGTCGTTCGAGATTACGCGGATGCTCGCTCGCGAGATACTGCGCAACCTTGCCGCCCATGGAATGCGCGGCAATCGTTACGCGCGAGTCGATCGACGCGAGAGCGGCTCGCGCATCGGAGACGTAGCCCAGCAAGTCGTGACCGTCGCGAGGCCGGTCGCTCGATCCGTTACCGCGAAAATCGAGCAGATGCAGTGTAAACCGCGCCGGATCCAGGCGTTCCGCAACGTCGTACCACATACGGCGCGCGCTAATCCAGCCGTGCAGAAACAGCACGTGCCGTGGGCCATCTCCGCGGCGCTCCATGCAGAGTTGCACGCCGCCATTGTCGACGAACTGTGGCATCGGCGAGGAGGTTTGTCTTCCGGCGGGTATCACCCTCGGGTGATGCCGCGCCGCACGCTCATGTATTTCAGCCTGCTGTACGTTGCGGTGGCGTGGGCGCTCAACACGGTGCTCGTGAAATACGCGGTGGCGCGTTTCGACCCGCTGGCCTTTACCGGACTGCGCTTCGTGGCCATGACGCCGCTGGGCTTTCTCCTCGCGCGTGCAATGGGCGAGCGTGTAACGATTCACAAGCGCGACATTCCGCTGCTCGTAGCCTGCGGCGCGTGCGGATACGGGCTGTATCAGTACTTATGGGTCATTGGCCTGGCACACACGACGGCGTTCGCTTCGGCGCTGCTCGCAACGCTCGCGCCGATGATGACCCTGGCGATCGTCGCGTTTCGCAAAACCGAGCGCGTGCGCGGCGGCCGATGGCTCGGAGCGGCCTTGGCGCTGATCGGCGTAGCAGTTTTCGAAGGCGTGTTTTCCGGACACGTGACGTTTGCAATCGGCGACGGCCTGACGCTGGCGTCCGCCGCCGTCTTCGCGATGTTCAACGTGCTCACCGCGCAGTTGCTCGACAGGTATACGCCTACCGCGCTCGTCGCCATCGCGATCACGGTCGGTACGATCTTGATTCTGCCCGGCGCGATACCGCGGCTGATCGCGCAAAATTGGAGCGTCGTCACGCTGCGCGATTGGGGCGTTCTTGCGTATTCGGTCGTCTTTCCGATCGTCCTGACGTTTCCGGTATGGAGTTACGGCATCTCGCAACTCGGTGCGGGGCGCACGTCGCTCTTTCAGTTTGCGGTGCCGGTTCTGGCGGGACTGCTCAGCGTCGCGCTGCTGCACAACCACATACACCCGCATCAAATCATCGGGACAGCCGTGTGCATCGCCGGCATGGCGCTCTCGCAGATGCTCGGCACGCATTCGCTTACGGCCATCTGGGCGGAACGCACGCAAGGCGTCGAGCGTTAACGCTCCGAACGTGCCCGCATGAGCAAGCGCTTCTACTACTGGCTCCTGGTGGTACCGTTCGTCGCGACGCTCGTCCCGCCGTTTTATGCGCGCCGTGAACCCTCGCTGTTCGGCTTTCCGTTCTTCTACTGGTATCAAATTCTCTGGATCGTGCTGGCCGCGATCATCGTATGGGTGATCTACCTGGCCACGCGCGAGGCGACGCATGAGTAGCGGCACGATCATCTTCATCGCGCTCGTGCTGGCCGTCACCGTGCTGGGGTTTCTTGCGGCGCGCTGGGGCCATGCGAAGCTGAATTCGCTCGACGAATGGGCACTCGGCGGACGGCGATTCGGAACGATCGTTTCGTGGTTCTTGCTCGGAGGCGACCTGTATACGGCCTACACGTTCATCGCCGTTCCGGCCCTCGCGTTTGGTGCGGGCGCGCTCGCATTTTTCGCCGTACCGTACACCACCATTGCGTATCCGCTCATATTTTTGATCATGTCGCGGTTCTGGACTATTGCCAAGCGCCGCGGCTACGTTACCACCGCCGACTTCGTGCACGATCGCTTTGGGAGCCGCGCTCTCGAACTCGCAGTCGCGATCACCGGCGTGGTGGCGGTCATGCCGTACATCGCGCTGCAACTCGTCGGGATGCAGGCGGTGCTGGAAAAAGCGGGCATCGCTTCCAGCAACGCATCCGCACTGCTTTTCCTGGTGATTGCGTTCGTACTACTGGCGGCGTACACGTTCACGAGCGGGCTGCGCGCACCGGCGATGATCGCGTTCGTGAAAGACACGCTCATCTACGTGACCGTCATTGTCGCACTCGCGATCATACCCTCCAAACTCGGCGGCTGGGCGCACATTTTCGACGCGGCGCAAACGGCGCTGGCCGCCAAGCCGAAGCCCGGCACCATTATTCTGGGGCCGAATCTCTATTTCGCCTATTCCACGCTGGCGTTCGGTTCCGCGCTCGCGCTCTTCATCTATCCGCATTCGGTGACCAGCGTGCTGAGCGCAAAGAGCGCGCAAGTGATTCGCCGCAATTGCGCGCTGCTGCCGCTTTACAGTTTGTTGCTGACGTTTATCGCGCTGCTCGGCTACTGCGCCCTGGCCGCCCACATCAACGTCGGCAAAGACGCGAACGCGGTGATCCCGCAACTTTTCGCGCAGTTCTTTCCGGACTGGTTTGCCGGCATAGCGTTTGCCGCAATCGTGATCGGCGCGCTGGTGCCCGCGGCGATCATGGCAATAGGCGCGGCAAACCTCTTTGCCAGCAATATTCTGCAATCGTTTCGCGCGCGCCAGACCCGGCCGTCGTCGGAGTTCAATACAGCCCGCTTTATTGCGCTGCTCGTTCTGGCCGGCGGCTTTTCCATTGCGGTGTTCGTGCGCCCGCAATTTGCGATCAATTTCCAACTGCTCGGCGGCGCGTGGATACTCCAAATCTTCCCAGCGGTGGTGCTCGGGCTCTATACGCGCTGGTTCCACCCCGGAGCGCTGTTCGCGGGTTGGCTCGCCGGAATGGCCGCCGCAACGTGGATGGCGCTCGATTCGCATTTTGCGACGTTCTATCCGCTGCACCTCGGCGGTACGGTCCTAGCAGGCGCGAACATGTTTTACGCGTTCATCGTGAACATCGTCGTGACCGCCGTTTTGACGCTCGTCCTGGGCGCACTCAAGGCGAACGCGGGAACCGATCTCACTACGGCGGCCGATTACGCATGAGCCGAATCATTCAACCGGGCGGGTGGAAACGGCCCCGCGGATATAGTAACGGCGTTGCCGCGCGCGGCGAACTACTCTGCATCGCCGGGCAAATCGGCTGGAACGAACGCGAAGAACTCGTGTCTTCCGATTTCGCGCAGCAGACCGCGCAGGCGCTGCGCAACGTCGTTGCGGTGCTCGCCGCCGCCGGTGCTAAGCCCGAACATCTTGTACGCATGACGTGGTACGTCACGGACAAGCACGAGTATAGCGCGTCGAGCAAGCGGGTCGGCGAACTCTACCGCGAGATCATCGGCGACGTGTATCCAGCGATGACGCTCGTGCAAGTCGCGGCATTACTGGAAGACGGCGCGAAAGTGGAGATCGAGGCTACCGCGGTCGTTCCAGAGTAACGATGCCCCGTACGGAGAGCGGCGCCTTTTCGCGCTGCTCGTCCAGTTCGCGCCACGGATCCGGCAGCGGCACACGGGGAATGTCGCGTATGAACGTGCCGGCGCTGTGACGTTCCAGCCACGTGTTCGCGTGAAACGCGAGATACTCGAACTCGCTGTACTGTCCATCGCCGCGTTTGCGCCTCATGACTGCGACCGCCGGCGCGAGCGCCATCCAATAGTAGCGAATCAACCGCGCGTACAGATCCATCAGCGTCGCTTCGCTCACCAATCCGTGTTTGAGGAACGTGCCCATCTGCGTAAACCAGTTGCACGCGGCAAGTTCCGGATGTCGTTCGATGCTGACGTAGCCGATCGCCGACAGTTCGCGACGATAGCGTTCTTCCTCGAGCCGCTGCGGCAGCTCTTGTTGCACGTACTCGAGCGCACCCTGTACCTGCGGCGATTGAAATTCGCGCTGCAGCGCGAGCACGGCCTCCAACTCGTTGCTCGCACGCATGTGCCGCAGTTGAATGAGCGCAGCGATCGCGCTCGCGCCGATCACGACGACGGTCCCCAACGTGGCGAAGGCCGTGAGCAGTTCGGCGCTCATATCACAGATTCGTCAGCAGCGCCACGAGGTTGTTCACGTCGGGGGTGCCCAGGCCGGTCGGATTGTCGTACGACGCGCCCGCCGTGCAGCAACTGATACCGCCCGCGAACACGTTGTTGCCGGACGTGATGTCGTGGAACGGCGGTTTCGTGGAACTTTGCGCACTGGCATATGGTCCATAGATGGCGTTGGTGATCCAGCCGACGCCGCCTTTGGGGGATTTCAATTTCGCGCGCTGTTGATTTGCTACGGCAATGATGCCCGCAATCATCGGCGGGCCGAGACTCGTGCCGCCGGTTGCATAGGTTCCCGGCGTAATCCCCGGCGCCGTGAAACCAATGTACACGAGCACGGCCGAGTCGCTCGCAGCGAACGCAACGTCGGCAACTTGCCGCGGCGACGAAGGCGACGCGCCGAGCAAGGCGGCCTGGTTCGGTAAGAGCGTTTCGTCGTAGACAGTGCTCGGCGCGCCGCCGGTTGCACCGCACGGCTGCGTGCACGCGGCGCCGTCGTTCCATGCGGTTTCGGCACCGTATTTGCCGTTGCTTGCGAGCGAGAGGCTCGTGCCTCCGACGCTCAAGACATACGGATCCGACGCGGGGTATTGCGGATTCGCAAACGTGAAACCGCCGGAAGATCCGAGATCTCCAGCCGAAGCAATGACCGTGATGCCGTTGGCCGCGGCTTGCTGATAAATGCCGTGCGCCTGCGCGAGCTGCGTGTTGTTCGCACCGCTGTTGATGGAGGCTTCCTGCACGCCGAAACTAAGCGAGAGAATGCTGTTCGGATAGTGCGTAACCGCGTACTGCTGCACGTTTTGAATCGTCGATCCCTGATCGTTGTTCGCAACCACCAACACGATCTTCGCACCGGGTGCTGCGGCGTGCGCCCACTCCACGTCGAGCGTGGTTTCTTCGGCCCAGCCGAGTTGCGTCGCATTACTCAAATTCACCGTCGGTTTGCCGCCGGGATAGACGATGGTAAACGATGGCGGCGCCGGGAGATTGGCAATGGTCTTGCCGTCGAACGTGGCTAGATCGGACGCAATCGTCGGGCTGCCGAAGGCATCGACGATAACGATGGTCTGCCCGGTTCCATCGAACTTGCCGGGGAAATAACTGTAATCGTAGGCGTTGTCGACCGATGCCGGCGTCAAACACGTTCCCGATGTTCCGGGGCAGTTGTGCAGCAGCAAATCGCCGACGCGCCGAAGCGGCGGATGGACGCTGTACGTAAACGCCGTTCCGGTCGTACCGGCAGCGCCGTGGGCGGTTCGCTCTGCCGCCGGAGGTGTTACGCCGCCACCCGAACATGCGGCAGCTACGAGCGGAAGGGCGAGGAGCATAAGATGGAAACGCAGTCGCATAGCGGCGCACCTCGGCAAAAAAAGTATCCCCGTACGCACAAAGCTACGCGCGCTTCGTCCTGGCCAAAAGGTTAAACTGTTACGATTACGTCAGGAGAGCTTCACTTTTCGCGTGCTGTGCGCTCAGCAGGGCGCCCGCACGGCGGTGTACTTCCAAGTCGACAGCAGGCAACCGTGCGCCAAGCACGTTCAGTGCGCGCTCGTATTCGCGCGCTTCCGTTGGTTCGCGCACGTTTTCCAGCCGCGCGTATTCGGCATCCACATAGCCGAGCAGGCGCGCCGCGCGCTCGGCGTCGCCGCACGTTGCCGCGACCGCCGCCAAATGCTGAATGGCGACGACCGTGTGAATGTCGCTCTGAATTTCCCCCGCCGCGTTGAGCGCTTCACGCGCCACGGCACGCGCTTCCGCTAGACGATCCAGTGCGAACAGATAAGCCGTAACGTTGATAAGCAGCGTGCAGACCATGACCCAATCGCGCCGCGCGCGCGCAATCTCCAGCGCTTCTTTACCATGGAGCAGCGCCTGGTCGTAGTCGCCGCCGCACGCCTCGATTTCCGCGAGGTTGCCGCAGATAATCTGCACGCCGCGTTCGTCTTGCAGCGCCTGCGAGAGCGCCAGCGCTTCGCGGTAGCGCATGCTCGCGCTTTCCAGATCGCCAAGCAAAATGCGCGCGGTTGCGAGCGTGCGCAGCGCGAGCGCTATGAGCCGTTTATTTCCGGAAGCGCGAAATGCTTCCAGTGCCAACGACGCGGCCGCTTCTCCGCGCTCGATCTGCCCGAGACGGATCTGCGCCGCGCCGTAGCACCTGCGTGCGGCGGCCGTGCCTTGCACGTCGCCGAGCACTTCGTACTGTTCGATTGCCTTTGCAGCCATGGCGGCCGCCGATTTCTCCTGCGCGAGTGACAGCGCAATACCCGATCCCGCAAGCCAGTAGCGCGCGCTTTGCCGCGAGGGTCGCGTGTCCGCGGCGCCGCGCAATTGGTCGATCCAGCGCTTGCCTTCCATCGGCTGCGCGTCCCACCAAAATGCTTCGAGTTCGCCGAATATCGAGAGCGCGAGTTCGCGATCCGCACGGCTGCACCAAGACAGCACGGCGCGGAAATTGTCGAGTTCCGCATCGAGCGGTGCGATCCACGATGCTGCCGGCACTTCCGGCCATGCCTCATCCGCGCGACGTGCGAGCGCATGAAAGTATTCCGCTTGCTTGCGCGCGACAGCATCGCGCTCGCCCGTTTCATCGAGGCGTTCGAGCGCGAATTCACGCGTCGATTCCAACATGCGATAGCGCTGTTCGCTCTCACCGGCGTCACTGGCGATAAGCGACTTGTCCGTGAGCGTGGTGAGGTGGTCGAGGATGTCCCACTCCTCGAACGTATCACCCGCGCACACCTCGACCGCAGCGCCGATCGTCCAACCGCCGGGGAAAAGCGCCGTTCGGCGCAGCAGCACGCGCTCGTTCTCCGAGAGCAGTTCGTAACTCCAGGCGATGAGCGCGCGAAGGGTTTGATGGTGCGGCACGGCGGTACGGCTGCCGCCCGTGAGCAGCCGGAAGCGTTCGGCGAGACGTTGCGCGAGTTGCTCGATCGTCAACACCTTCAGCCGCGGTGCGGCAAGTTCGATAGCGAGCGCAATGCCGTCGAGCCGCCTGCATATTTGCGCCACGATCTTCGCGTTCGCGTCCGTAATGTGGAACGCCGGCACGTGCGCACGGGCGCGCTCTTCGAAAAGCTCGCACGCACCGAACTCGCGAACCACGCTTGCCGACACCGCGGACTCGGGCGGAATTGCCAGCACCGGCAGCCGATAGACGTGCTCGCCTTCGACGTTCAGCGGCTCTCGCGAGGTCGCAAGGATGCGCACGTGCGCGCATTGCCGCAAGATCGCCGCAATTGCCGCAGCGGCCGCATGCGTCACGTGCTCGCAATTGTCGACGATGAGCAACGCGTGTTTGGTGCGCAGTTGCGCGCAGAGCGCGTCGATAATGGAGCCGCCGGCAACCGACGTGACGCCAAAGATCGCGGCAAGCGTAGAGTCGACGGCGCGCGCATCGACCGGCGCCAGTTCCGCCAGCCATATACCGTCTTCGTAGGCTTCGAGTACCTCGCTGCCGGCCCGTAGTGCGAGCGCGGTTTTCCCGACACCGCCGGCGCCTGCGAGGGTCACGAGGCGGTGTTCGTCGATCCGCTCCCGCAGCTTGCGCGCGTCGTGGTCACGCCCGAGCAGCGGCTGTACGTGCTGCGGCAGATTTCCCGGACGCTCCGCCACCGTACGCAGCGGCGGAAAGATTTCCGGCAGACCAGGTGCGACGAGTTGAAAGATGGATTCCAGTTCGGGAAAGTCTTTGAGGCGATGACGTCCGAGATCGCGCAGTTCACCGGCGCCGAGCGTTTGCGGCGCGATACTCTGCGCAGCATCGGCGGAAATCAAAATCTGTCCGCCGTGCCCTGCGGAGAGCAAACGCGCAACGCGGTTCACCGTCGAACCGAAGTAATCACCGTCGCGCTCTGTGACGGCGCCGCTGTGCACGGCCATGCGCACGCGCAAACCGCCGACGCACGTCCAATCTTCGGTTGCCAGCATGCGCTGTGCTTCGATGGCGGTCGCAATTGCAAGATCGGGTGAGGGAAACGCCGCGCAGAATTCGTCGCCCACGGTCTTGAAGACGAAACCGCCGCTGCGTTCGATTGCGGCGCGCAACAAAACATCGTGCCGGGCAAGGCGTTCCGGCATGTCTTGCGGATACATCTTCCATCGCGCCGTACTGCCTTCGATGTCAGTGAACAAGAACGTGACATCACCGGCAGGCGCAACGCGTTCGAGTTGCCGCATTCGCGTGTATCCCAAGCGACGTATTCGATAGCGTCAACGCGCACACTTCCAGACATACTGCTTGGCAGGACAGCCGGTAAGCAAAAACGCGTTCGTGCAAACAGATTAGGCTGAATGCACGAACGCGCTGAGAAGAACTCGGGAAGACGTTACTGTCGCGGAACGTGCAGTTTTACCACGTTGTCGAGGCTGACTGTCGCGACATACTGTGAGATCGATGACGGAACGACGACTTGCGTCCACGGCATGTATCGCGTTCCATAACCTGCCTGCACGACGTTGTGCAGACGCGTGCGGAAGAATTGACCGACTGCCCCGCTGGGCGCCTGCGCATCAACGACCAAGTGGTTCGCGAAGCGCTTGGTGATGGTGAAACCCGCGCTCTGTAACGCACCCACGACTGTCGCTTCGCCTTGCGCGAGACTCGCTGAGGGATCGAGCACAACTTGCACGCCCGTTACGGCGTTTTCGTCGCGCAGCCCTTGGTCGATCAGTCCCGGTATGCGTGGCGCGACGTTCATCGTCACGTCGCCAGTGGGCCGTTGCGTCTGCGCTGAGATGCTCATGCTGCCGCGCGAACGTGCGATAAGTCCCGCCGCGGGCGCGTTTCCGGGGCACGCCGTTTGCACGAACGCAAGACCCTTCGGTAAGCCGAATCCGCTCGCATCGTCATAGCCGGTACCCGCCGTGTCGAACGGCGTCGCAGTTCCGAACTGATCGTTGCCTGAGGTGACATCGGTGAAGGCGACCGGGTTTTGGCCGTACACATAATACGGGATGGTTGCAGGGTTGGTTACACCGGAGATTGGTCCGCCGTTCGCACCGCAATATTGGTAGAGCTCTGCGAGCAGTGCCGCGGCTTCGGGCGCGCTCCACGAGGTGCCGGCAAGTGTATGCCATGCACCGGTGTAAAGTGTCGCGACGTCTAGCGCAGGCATTGAAAAATCAGGTTCGTTGCGGAACGATTGCGACGTAGTGCCTGCGAGACCAACTTGATACGACGGGATGGTGTAAATCGCAGATACGCCACCGCCCCCTGCGCACTGCGACCCGCCTCCGCATGTGTCGTTCCAAACCACGGGATTCGTGAGGGCATCGCCACTCTGTGCGCTGGTTTGGTTGCCGCCGATTCCAAGTACGTATGGATTGTCGGCCGGATAACCGGGGCCGACGGTGGGGGGCTTCGTCGTATCATCGCACACGTTGCCGCTATCACCGGCGGAAAATGTGAACGCGATGCCGTCTTGCGATCCTGCCTTCAACACGGGATCGAGCGCTGACGGCGAGTATTCGCAGCCGCCGAACGAGTTATTGACGATGAACGCCTTGCGCTCGCTGATGATTTGGTTATACGCGTTGACGAGGTTTTGATCGCTGAGATCCGCGACTTGGTAGATAATGATGTTTGCGCCGGGCGCAAGAGCAGCGGCCGTCTCGACGTCCAGTGCGGCCTCTACCTGAGAACCATTCGTTCCAACCTTCGGCGCGGTGAGCGGCGTCACGGGTTCCGTCGTGATGGTGCGGCCGGTCGTTGGGATCTGGAAATAGTTGAAGAACGTCGAAAGATCGCTGCGGCTCACATCCGAGTCGATGACGATCGCGATCGTCTGGCCCGTTCCATCGTACGCGTGTTGAACGGGAAAATCGAGGTCTTGCGCAACTGCCGGCGGGCCCCACGAACCGATGTGCGTGCGCGGCCCGCTCAATGGCTGGCCGGCGCCCGGAACGGGCGTGGGGGTGGGTGTGGGGCTCGGGCTAGGCGTGGGCGTTCCGCCGCCGACCGTTACGCCGCCGCTGCCGTTTCCTGGAGGCAGCGAACCGCCGCCGCCACCGCCTCCGCCGCCGCAGGCAGCCAGAAGCAGTGCGAAAGAGAATAGCAAAACGAGCGGCGGTCTTTTCATAGCGTACTTCCTTTAACGCAGGTTACCGTTGCGGCGTTGCGATTTCATCCGCCGCCCGCTCGCGTAAACGAAAACGTTGCACTTTTCCCGTTTCCGTCCGTGGCAGCGCAGAGACGAATTCTATTTCGCGCGGAGTCTTGAACGGAGCGATCCGTTCCCGCACGAAGTCCTGAAGTTCCGACGCCTTGGCATCGCTCGCCTGCATGGAATCGGTCAGCACGACGTAGGCCTTTACAATGTTCGTCTGTTTTTCGGGCACCGGTTTGCCGACGACCGCGCATTCCTTGACCTGCGGGTGTGTGAGCAGCACCTGTTCGACCTCGGGGCCCGAAATATTGTAGCCGGCCGCGATAATCATGTCGTCCGTGCGCGCGACGTACCAAAAATAGCCGTTCTCGTCTTGGCGGTACGCATCGCCCGGATAGTTCCAGCCGCCCCGCACGTACGTCGTCTGGCGGTCGTCGTCCAGATAGCGGCAGCCCGTCGGGCCTTTCACCGCCAGGCGCCCCACCGTGTTTGCCGGCAACGCGTTTCCGTCGTCATCGTGAATTTCCGCAATGTAGCCGGGAACTGCGCGTCCGGTCGCGCCACCGACGATCTCGCGCTGCGGCGAGCCGATGAAGATGTGCAGCATTTCGGTGCTGCCGATCCCATCCATGATCTTCAGCCCCGTGCGCTCGTACCAGGTC
>JBKPMZ010000202.1:0-12656 GCA_046732415.1 Vulcanimicrobiota bacterium | reverse complement strand
TGCCGGTAAAACTCCGGCGGATTGAGCGGGAGCGCTTCCTCGTCGGCCGCTTGGCGAAGCGCCGTGCGCCGAACGAAGCCCACGAGTGCGTCGAGCGCGCGGTGCATCGCGAGCGATTCATCGAGCGAAAATCCGTTGACCGGCCCGCGGCTGCGGCCATCCACGAGCGCAAGCGCCGGCGCGGTCACGCGCGCGCCGATGCTTTCGAGTGCGCCGGCAAGCGCGGTGCGCACGTCCGGCGGCGCATCGGCCACCACTTCGGCGGGAGCGATGCGGCCGAGTTCGGCCAGCAGTTCGTCGTACGCCGATTCGCCGGTGAGCGCGGTAGCCGCACACAGCCCCGTCGAGACGTCCGCATACGCGAGCGCGAACGTTTCCCCGACGGCGGTGACCGCTGCCAGGTAGTTGTTCTGCTTTCCGTCGAGCAGTTGATCTTCGATGAGCGTGCCGGGTGTGACGATGCGCACCACGTCGCGCCGCACGAGTTTGTTGGGCTGCGGAACTTCCAGCTGCTCCGCGAGCGCTACGATGAAACGCTGCTGCACCAAACGCGCGAGATACTGCGCGAGCGCGTGATGGGGGACGCCCGCCATCGCGACGCGTTTACCGCCGCCTGCTTCTTTCGAAGTCAGCGCGATGGAAAGCGCACGCGCGATCGTTTCGGCGTCTTCACCATACGCTTCGTAGAAATCACCGACGCGCGAGAGCAGAATCGCTTCCGGATGACGCGCTTTCATTCCGAAATACTGCTCGAGCATCGGTGAGTAGCCGGCACTCACGATGCTGCTCGTTCGTCGCGCGCCCTGTGGATAACTTGTGCTATTCGCGCGGTTTCGGCGGTTCTTCCAGCAGCGGCGGCGCCGTGCGCGAGTCCGTAGCGAAGGAAGCGGCACCTCCTGCCGTTCCGACGAGCGGGGCCAGTGCGCGTCCTGATGCTACGATGTTCGTAAACGCGACGCTCGCCGCGTCGTAATGGCGGCGGTTCAGCGTAAATCCTGAAAGCGCGTTTTCCTGCGCGATGAACGGTGCGCCGGCGACTTGCGTAAAGTCCGTTTGCCAGCGCACACCGGCGAGTTCCTCAGCCGTAAAATCTCCATCCGTCACCACGCGATCCGTCGCATACGTCGTTTCGTTCACCCACATCTCGCGCAGCCGGTACGTGCCGGGATCGGCAAGCGGCTTCAATACGAGATCGTAATCGTCGTGATTCCCGAGCGGCTGCGATCCGGCAAGGCGTATTTCGTATTGACGATGCGCGACGACGACGAGCGCGATCGTTTTCAAGTCGCTGGACTGCTGCTGCCGCCGCGGCGGAAACGGATCGTGAAACTCCTTGCGTATTTCTCGAACAAGGTCCATGCCGCTAAGCCCGGTTCGCGGCATTTCGTCGCTCGGCACGATGCCGAAGGAATAGTTCGGCGCGAGCCGCGGCACGCCCAGATAGTCGAACGTGTTTTGCGGCGCGCTCACCGGGATGCTGCCGCCGAAGAAATTGAAGAACGTGTTGATGCCGTGCGGCGTGTACGGATGGGCGAGCTCTTCGTCGCTGTCGGGATTGACCGAAACCACGTTGTGCTCCGCATCATACGAGGCGTGGTAGTGCGTATGGGACGTTACGCCGCCGCGTTCGACGGTCACCGTAATTCCGTACGCCACGTTCTTCGGATAGACCGCCGCTTGCCAATACTGGCGCGCCGCGGCGAAAATTGCGTAGGGATCGGTCAGCATACACACCCCGCCTTTCCGGCAACGCCCCCCGGGCCTCGATACCTCGGCCGCGCTTCGATGCCTCAGCGTGACACGGCCACCCTTCGATACCTCAGGGTGACAATATTATAACGTCAATAAGTCCAGGATGGGGCGTTCCACCGGTGCCGCGTCGCCGTCATACCGCTGTGCGCGTCCCACGATAGTGCCGGTACAGCCCCAAATAAAGCCTTCGTGGACCTCGACGTCGAGCCACGGCTCGCGCGCGTACAGCGCTTCGTCGTAGCCGGGCGGCATCGGCGCGATGATCGTGGCGTTGTCGGTCGTCTTTGCCGCCAGTTTCCCCGCGTCTTTCTTTGACGGACCTTGGATAAGCGCGCGCACGGTGGTGCCGATTTTGCGTTCGTGATACGCACGCGACGCACGGTTTTGCGCGTCGGCCAAACGCTTGAAACGTTCGCTCGCGGCCGCCGGATCGACCTGTTCCCAGCGCGCCGCAGGCGTGCCGCGCCGCTTCGAATAGATGAACATATAGGCGTTGGCGAACAGCCCGGTTTCCACGTAATCCAGCGTCGCGCGGAAATCGTCTTCGGTCTCACCCGGAAAACCGACGATAATGTCCGTCGTGATAGCCCACTGCGGAAGACACCGGTGAATCAGCGCGACTTTCTCGCGGAACTGCTCCATCGTGTACTTGCGGTTCATGCGGCGCAAAACCGGATCGCTCGCCGACTGCAGCGGCAGATGGACGCGCGGATTCAGCTGCGGCACCTTCGAGAGATCGCGGATGATTTTCTCGCTGAAATCTTTGGGATGCGGCGAGATGAACGTGAGGCGCTCCAGGCCGGGCACTTGCTCCACCACCGCTTTGCACAGATCGCCGAAATCGCTGCCGTCCGCAGGGTCCTTGTAGGCGTTCACCGTTTGGCCGACGAGCATCACTTCGCGAGCGCCGGCCGCAACGCGTTCGCGAACTTCATCGACGATCTCGCGCATGGGGCGGTGGTCGAAACGTCCGCGAACGTGCGGCACGATGCAGAACGTGCAGTAATACGAACAGCCGCGCTGCACGGTTACAAAACCGCGCAGATGCGAGAACGCATCGGTGATGCAGTCCGCCGCGCCGCCGAACGGCATCAGCAGCGCGCGTTCTTCAGTGAGATCCGTGTCTTCGAACTGCGGACGCCACTGCGCGAGCGCGTCGCCCATCTGCACCAGTTCCGACGTGCCGAACACGGCGTCCAGGTGCGGCACGATGCCCTGCATGCGATCGCGATCCTGTTCCGCCAAGCATCCCATGACGACGAGTTTCACCGACGGATCGGCTTGCTTGAGCACTTTGAAGTGGTTCATGCGCCCGTACGCGCGCCGTTCGGCGTTGTCGCGTACCGTGCACGTGTTCAGTACGACGATGTTCGCGTCTTCGGGACGCTCCGCGACCGCATAACCGGCCGACGCGGCGCGATCCGCGATGTACTGCGAATCCGCCTCGTTCATTTGACAGCCGAACGTTTCGATGTAGATGCTCGCCATCGCGTGCTACTTTGCCTTGCTTCCCGTGATCATCAGAATGAGGTCCAGCGGTAAGTACAGGCGGCCGCGGACCATCCCCGCGGGCGCATCATACACGACATCCCGGCCGTCCACAAGGAATTTGGCGTCACCCACGCGCCCGACCGCGGTGTGCCCGCCCCACTTCAGCACCACGCGCCCGCCGCTCACCTTGGCAGCGGAAGCGGGCAAGTAATCGCCGACGGGCGCGACGACCGCGGAATGCGTGTCGGCGGGCGCGGCAAACAGCACGTGAGTGGTTTGGTCGGGATACACCAGGATCGTACGCTCGAATTTCGCCTCGGGTTCGCGCACGGATAGATGGTGCGTGCCGACGGCCGCGCCCAATTCCGGTTCCAGCGGACGCCATGCGGTGCCGTCGAGTGAAATTTTCGCCGCCGGATCGAGTCCGTGCAGCGCGATGCGGCCTTTGGAATGCAGCGGCTTGATCGGCGCGAGTTGTATCGTCGCCGGCGTCGTGATGCCTACCGCGACATTCTGATCGACTTCCTCGACCTTCCAGCCGGCTTTCGTGACCGTGACGGAATGTTTGCCTTCGCGCAGCCCCTGAATCAGCAGCGGCGTCCTTCCAATATAGCTGCCGTCGACCCACACGTCCGCGCCGGCGGGAAGCGAACTGATGAAGAGCCCGCCGAACGGCAATACGCCGGCGGCAAGGAGCGCGAAGACGGCAAGCAGCAACGCGGGCATGCGCGGGAATACCCCGCGGCGCCCGGAATCTCCCACGGCGTGCAACCACCCACCGTTTCAGACGAACACGACGGCGCGATGCTTCGCCCCGCGAGCGTCGCCATCGTCGGCCGCCCGAACGTGGGCAAAAGCGCATTGTTCAACCGGCTCATCGGCCAGCGCCTCGCCATCGTCGAAGATACGCCGGGCGTCACGCGCGATCGCCTCTACGGCCTGTGCGAGTGGCAGGGGCGTACCTTTAGTTTGGTCGACACCGCCGGTATCGATCCGGACCAGGACAAAGACGGCGACCATATCGCCGTTTCCACGCGCCGCCAAGCCGAAGCTGCCGCGCACGAAGCCGACGCCATCGTCTTCGTCGTGGACGCCGCATCGGGGCGTAATCCGCTCGACGAGGAAGTGGCGCGCATTCTGCGCCGCACGCGAAAGCCTGTGCTGCTCGTTGCGAACAAGTCGGAGTCGCCGTCGGCATCCGCTTCCATCTACGGCGAATTCTCGGCGCTCGGTTTCGGCGAACCGATTGCGGTCTCGGCGATTCACGGCGAAGGCACGGGCGATTTGCTCGATCGCGTCGTCGAGCATCTGCCGCAAGAGGCTCCGCCGCCGGATCTGCACGGAGAAATCTCGCTTGCGCTCGTGGGGCGGCCGAACGTCGGCAAGAGTTCTCTGCTCAACGCCATGCTCGGCGAAGAACGCGCCGTCGTTTCCGACGTGCCGGGGACCACGCGCGATGCGATCGACACGATCTTTCAGTTTCACGAACACCGCGTTCGCCTGATCGACACGGCGGGCGTGCGCAAGAAGCCGCAGCAGCACGGCGCTATCGAATATTACTCGGCGCTGCGCTCGATCTCGGCAATCAACCGGTGCGACATCGCGTTGCTGCTGTTCGACGCGATGCACGGCATGCAAGCGCAGGAACGCCGTCTGGCCGGCATGATTCTCGAAGAACGCAAGGGCCTAATCATCGTCGGCAACAAGTGGGATCTCGCGCGCGAGCAAGGCGAGTACAGCCAAGGCGAACTCATCAACGTCATCTACGAACAAGTGCCGTTCGCGCGCTTCGCGCCGGTGACGTTTCTTTCGGCGAAAACGCGCCGCCGTTTGGGCAGTTTAATGCCGCTGGTGATGAAAGTCGTCAACAATTTGGACCGGCGCATACCGACGGCGCAACTCAATTCCGTGATTCGCGACGCAACGCTTGCCCATCCCGCGCCGGCGCCCGGCGGGAAGCCGTTCAAGATTTACTACTGCTCGCAGCCGGCCGCACATCCGCCGCTGTTCGTGTTTCACTGCAACGATCCGGAACTCGTGCAAACCTCGTACAAACGCTTCTTGGAAAACATCATCCGCCAGCATTTCGATTTCGAAGGCGTTCCGCTCACGCTGCAATTTCGCGAACGCACGCGCGGAGAACTCGAAGAGTGAACCACACGCTGGTCATAGTGCACGTCACCCCTGCCGGCATGGCCTTGTGCGCGATCGGCGCGTTCTTGCTGGGATCGATTCCGTTCGGCCTGGTGATTTCGCGTCTGTTCTATCGCACGGACATTCGCAAATCCGGCAGCGGCAACATCGGCGCGATGAACGCGCTGCGCACGCTTGGCAAAACCGGCGCCGTCGCAGTGCTCCTACTCGACGCCGCCAAAGGCGTGGTGCCGGCCGCGCTGGTCTTGTGGTTTCTGCACGACACGCATCTTGCCGCGATCGTCGCCGGCTGCGCGGTGCTGGGCCATTGCTTCTCGCCGTGGCTGCAGTTCAAAGGCGGCAAAGGCGTCGCAACGTCCTTCGGCGCGCTCTTCGCGCTCTCGTGGCCTGCGGGAATCGCCTCCGTTTGCGGCTGGCTCGCCGGCGCGCTTTCCACGACGTACTCTTCGGTCGGGTCGATGCTGGCACACGTGGTCGCGCCCATCGCGCTGTGGTACTTCACGCGCGACGCGTGGCTGACCGGATACGGCGTCTTCGCGATGCTGCTGGTCTTCTACACCCACCGCGAGAATATCGCGCGCATTCGTGCCGGCCGCGAAAGCGGCATTCCGTTTCTACGGCGTAACCACGCAAAGGAGTAAGCCATGCGTCAGCGCTTCCTTTGGGTTCTTGCACTCCTGGTATTCGTCGCGGCGCTCCCTGCCGCGGCGCAATTCTCGCGGGCGCCCGCACACGATCTGGTTCAAACGCTCGCGGTGCTGCGCAATTTGAGTTCCAGTTCGTTTCAACAGGTCGTTTGGTGGGCGCCCAATCCGCGCAATCCCGGAATTAGCGTTCCGGATTGGAACAACGCCGAACAGCGCATCATGCAACTCGGCGTGCACGACCGCGATGCGGTGTTCGCGTGGCTGACCGGAAGGGGACGGCATGCGCTCTATGCGCGCGGCGCGACCGACGCCATGATCGGACCGCGGCGTTCGGTGGATACGGGACACGCCGCGTCCGCAACGCCGAATCCGCTGGCGAAATATCACGTCTCGCAATTGGTTTCCGGAACGCTGCGCGGCAGCGAGCCGCCCAAGAGCGGCATCGACGTTCTCAAGGGGTTTGCGCTGGTTGCCAAGGACGGGACCAAAGCGATCGTCTGCGTCTCGTTCAAGAACGTCGCCGCACGAACGGCAAAAACGGTGCATTTCGTCTTCTCGCTGCTCAATGCGCAAGGCGAGGACGTAGGCAGCATCGACTTCGAGCGCCGGGGTACGTTCTCGCCGAACGTCGCAATCGACGGTCCCTCCAGTGCCTCCGACTACGTCGACCCGGGCCTCTCGCACCGCGGCGCCTTCGACAACTGCGTGACGCGCGACGAAGGCACGGCGGCGCTTCCGCTGCTGCAGACACGGCACGTTGCGTACAAAGTCGCAGGGGTGACGTATGCGGACGGCTCTTCCTGGCCGTAGGAAACGGGAAAACCAGGGCTCCGCAGCCCGCGCTGCGTATTGGGCCAGGTCATGATTTCATCGAACGATCTTCGCAACGGCGTTACCATCATCGAGAACGGCCAGCTGTGGACCGTTATCGAGTTCCTGCACGTGAAGCCCGGCAAGGGCTCGGCATTCGTGCGCACGCGCTTGAAAAACGTGAAGACGGGCTCGACTGTTGAGAAGACGTTCCGCGCGGGTGAAAAACTCGAGCGCGCGACCGTCGACAACCGGCAGATGCAAATGCTGTACAACGACGGCGACGGCTATCATTTCATGGACCAGGAGACGTTCGAAAACGTCACGCTGCAGCGCGACATCATCGGCGATCCGGCGGACTTTCTCAAAGACGGCATGGTGGTCGACGTACAGTTTCATGACGGCAATGCCATCGGCTGCGACCTTCCCGCGCACGTCGAACTGAAAGTGGAAGAAACCGATCCCGGCTTCAAAGGCGATACAGCGACCGGTGCAACCAAACCCGCGACGCTGGAGACGCGAGCGGTCGTGAACGTTCCGCTGTTCGTGAATCCCGGCGACGTCATCCGTATCGACACGCGCGATCGCCGCTACATCGGCCGCGTCGGCAGTTAGCGAACAACGCCTAGTCATCACGCGTATTGGCCGTACGTCTGGCTTTTCGTAGCCGGACTCGGCGCAAGCGTGTTCGGTTCGATGGTCGGCCTGGGCGGCGGATTCATCATCGTGCCCGTATTACGCTTGTTCTTCGGTCTTGGACCGGCCGAGGCGTCGGGTACCTCGCTCGCGCTGGTCGTCGCGAACAGCGGAAGCGGCGCACTCACCTATTTATTGCAGCACCGCGTGCACGTGCGCATCGGCTTGCTCATTGCCGCCGCGGGATTTCCCGGCGCGATTCTGGGTGCCATCGTGGTCAAGCATATTCCGGCGCACGTCTTCGATTGGCTGTTCGCCGCATTCTTGATTGCGGTTTCCGCCGACATCATCTTCAATCGCGAAAAACGGCTGCGTCATCGCGACGAACATGCGAGCGTGCGCGACATCGCCGGCATGCCGTGGTACACGTCGCTCGCGGCGGGCTTCTGCGTCGGGTTTATTTCGAGTTTGTTCGGCGTCGGCGGCGGGGTGGTGCTGGTGCCGACGCTGCTGTATTTCTCAGACCTGCCGGCACATGCAATCAGCGCGACCTCGCACTTCGGCATCGTGCTCACATCGCCGGTGGGTCTGGTGACACATTTTCTGCAGAACGACGTCGACTGGAAGGACGTCGTGCCGCTGGTCGCCGGAGGCTTGCTTGGCGGCCCCATCGGCGCCCGGCTCTCGCTGAAAATCCGGTCCAACCGGCTCATGATTTTCGTGGCTGCCGCGCTTGTTATTGCAGCGTTTGCGCTAGTTTTACGCCACGTCATAGGGTAGAGCGTCCCCTACCAGAATAGCAACTCCGGTATGTATCCGCTCGGTGCTTTATCGAGTGGAGCCGGTTCGGTTACCGAACTCGAACGGCTCTTCGAGATCACCCGCGACGTGTTGGGTGCGACGTCTCTCGACGCCGCGCTTACTTCGCTTGCGCGAGGAGTACAGGATCTCTTCGGGTGGCGCTACGTGACGATGGTCGCCGCCGAAGAGCCGAACGGCGAACTGCGCCGGCGCGTCATGCTGGGTTATGCGGAAGACGTTACGCGCCAGCGTTTGTACGAAAGCATCGATCGCGCGGCCTTCGACGACATGCTCGAACAGGCAGTGCGCTTTTTCGAAGACTGTTATTTCTTTCCGGCCGAAAAAGAGGCGCACTGGGAGCGCTCGATTTACACGGGACAAAACCCGAACACGCTGCGCAAGTATCCGATGCAATGGCACGAGCGTGACGCGCTCGTCCTCACCCTGCACGATCGCGACGGCGTGATGATCGGCTACATGTCTCCCGACGGCCCGCTCAACGGCGAAATCCCCAGCGCACAAACGCTGCGCGCCATGCAAGTGTTCGTCAATCTCATGGGCATGGCGCTCGCCAACGCGCGCTCGCAGAGCCGCCTGCAGTACGAAGCGACGCACGACTCGCTCACCGGATTGCCCAACCGCACCGTGTTTTCACTGGAACTGGCGCGCGCACTCGAAGCGCCCGGCCGGGGCGAGGACGACGAACGGGCGGTCATCTATCTCGACCTGGACGAATTCAAATCGATCAACGACACCCTGGGGCACTTGGCGGGCGACGAAGTGCTGAAAGAAGCCGCTGCACGGCTGCGCGCCGTGATGGACGAGCGCTGCATCGTCGCGCGCATGGCGGGCGACGAGTTTGCGGTACTGCTCGCCGATGCGAGCGCCGCGCGCATCGGGCAAGTGCTCGACGTGCTGCATCAGACGCTGCGCCACCCCTACCATATCGCGGGCCGCAACATCGTGATGACGGCAAGCATCGGCGTCGCGCCGGTCGACGGCCAGTACAATTCCATCGCGGAAGTGCTGCGCGATGCCGACACGGCGATGTATTTCGCAAAAGGCGAAGGCCGCAACCGTAGCGCGATCTTCACGCCGAGCATGCACGAAGCGGCGTTGCGGCGGCTCTCGCTCCGCATGCATCTGCGCAGCGCCATCGACGAGCAACAATTCGTCGTGCTGTATCAGCCGATCGTTGCCCTTGCGGACGGCAGCGTGGAAGGCGTCGAAGCGCTGCTGCGCTGGAACCATCCGGAAGAAGGCTATCTCGCGCCCGCCGCGTTTTTGCCGCTGGCCGAAGAGATGGGGCTCATGGTCCCGGTCGGGCGGTTCGTGCTCGAAAGCGCGTGCCGCGATTTGGAGCGGTGGCAGCGTCTGAACCGCGAGCGCAAGATCGCGCTCAACGTCAATCTTTCCGTGCAGGAAGTTCTGCAATCCGATTTACCGGAGTTTCTTGCGGCGCTGCTCGAGCGGCACCGCATCGATCCGGGTCAACTGACGCTCGAGATCACCGAGACGTCGATCTTACAAAGCGAGACGCGCGCCGCAGGCGTTCTCGCTCGCCTGAAGGCGATTGGCGTCGATCTATGCATCGACGATTTCGGGACCGGTTATTCCTCGCTGCGCTACATTCAATCGCTGCCCATCGACGGTTTCAAGATCGATCAAACGTTCATCGCAGGCATCGAACAAGAAAAGAGCGCGCAAATTATCGAGATGCTCGTGCGTCTGGGCGGCGCGTGCGCGCTGCGCGTGACGGCGGAAGGCGTCGAGACCGCTCAACAAGCCGCCCGCTTGCTCGCGCTCGGCTGCAAGTACGGCCAGGGCCTGCATTTTCACCCGCCGCTCGCCGCGGACACGATGACCCTGCTCGTGGAGCCGGCGCCGGCTTAAAGCGTCCCGGCCGTGGGTAGCATGCTCACGATGGTTGTCGATACTGGCACGGTCACGACGCGTTTGGGAGCCCCGCGCAGCACGGTCGAGCGCGGTACGATTGACGAAACCTGTACTTACGTACGGCGCTGGACGTGGCCGTGCGGCTGCGAGGGCGAAATCATCGGCGGCACGCTCATAGAGATGACATGCTGTGAGCCGCACCGGCAGGCTCGTCGCGATACTCTTTTTTGATCTCCAGTATGCGCGGCAGCGCTTGGTGAAACGCACGCACGAGCATCGGATCGAAATGCGAACCCGCTAGCCGGTCGATTTCGTCGATTGCATGCTCGACCGGCCATGCGCTCTTGTACGGCCGTTCCGACGTAAGCGCATCGAACACGTCGCTCACCGCGCACAGCCGCCCGCACAGCGGAATGTCTTCCCCACGCAAGCCATACGGATAGCCGGAGCCGTCGAATTTCTCGTGGTGGGAGAGCGCGATTTGCGCGGCCATCTGCAGCAGCTCCGACTGGCTGTCCTTGAGAATCTCGTAGCCGGCAATGGTGTGCTTCTTCATGATCACCCACTCGTCCGCATCGAGTTTGCCCGGTTTGAGCAGAATGCTGTCCGGCGTTGCCACTTTGCCGATGTCATGCATGGGCGTTGCCATGAGCAGCGTTTCGCATTCGCTCTCCGGCAGGTCGATCGCGCGCCCCAGTTCCGCGCTGAAATGCCCCATGCGCAGAATGTGCATGCCCGTTTCGTTATCGCGGAACTCCGCGGCGCGCATGAGCCGGTTGATCGTTTCCTTTTCGCGTGCGACGATGTCCGCGGTCGCGCGCTGGACTTCGGCGGCAAGCCACCGGGCGCGATTGGCAAGTTTCTTTCGGCTGTCAGCCAGCGCGAGCATGTTGCGAACGCGCGCACGGAACTCGGCGATGTCGACCGGTTTGCCGATAAAGTCCGCCGCGCCCAGTTCGAGGGCGCGATAGCGGATATCGCGTTCGGTGAGCGCGGTAATCATGATGATCGGCGCTTGTTCGTTGTTGCGCTGCCGCCGGAACATTTCGATAAATTCCAGCCCGTTGGGGCTGGGCATGTCGTAATCGACCAGCACCACGTCCGTTTCGTGATCCGCACTCCATGCCAGCGCGTCGTTCGACGACGTAAATGCGACGCACTCGACACCTTCGACGCTGCGCAACGCGCTGCGGTAGATCGTCAGGTTCAGTTCGTTGTCGTCGATCATCAGGACGTTCACGTCTGTTTCTCCACCGGCCTTACCGCTGCGGCGCGTTCGTACGCTGCGTGCAAACGTGAAATGAACGCCGATACGTCGCCGGCACCGAGGCGCAGCGCTTTCTCCATTTCCGCCGCGATCTGCGCGATTTCGATCGCGCCCACGTTGCCCGCCGCGCCTTTGAGCTCGTGTGCGAGCGCCATGCGCTGCGTCACATCGCCGGTTTGCTCAACACGTCTGACCAAGCGCAGCAGTTCCGGCAGCACCGAAGCCAGGAAATCGTCCACGGCGCGCTCGTCGCCTTCGAAGAGTTCCCGCAGCCGGCCCATGTCGAGCGATTGCGGCGGGTTTGCGCCGCCCAAGACGCGGCGAAGCGCATCGAGCGTTACGGGTTTGGACAGATAATCGTCCATGCCGGCATCCAAACATGCCTGCCGGTCTTCCGCCAGCGCGTTTGCCGTCATCGCGATGATGCGCACACGCTTGCCGCTGCGCGATTCACCCTTGCGGATTGCGCGCGTCGCCTCGAAGCCGTCCATGTTCGGCATCTGGCAGTCCATGAGCACGACGTCGAATTGCCCGCCCAGGGCCGCTTCAACCGCGGCGCGGCCGTCGTGCACCGCCTGCGCGGCGTAGCCCAGCTGTCCGAGTTGCCGCAGCGCGACTTCGCGATTCACTGCATTGTCCTCGGCAAGCAAAATGCGTTTTCCCGCAACGTCCGGCAGCATGGGCTGACGTACCGGTGCGGCCGGCGCCGGCGCTGACGCGTTCACGATGCAGTCGTAGAGCTGCGATTGGCGCACCGGTTTTGTGAGATATCCGGAAAATCCGGCGGCGATCGCTTCTCTGCCGCGTTCCAGTTCGTCGTACGCCGTCACCATGATGAGCCGCGTATGCGAAACGTCCGCCGAGGCTTGCACGCGGCGTGCGAGCTCGAATCCGTCCATTTGCGGCATCACGAGATCGACCAGCACGACGTCGTACGGATCGCCGTCTCTTGCTGCCGCTTCGATCATGCGGCATGCCTGCTGCGGATCGCCCGTTGCTTCGCACCGCATGCGCCACGATGTGAGATAGCGCGTGAAAATGTCGCGCGCGATCGGATCGTCGTCGATGATGAGCCCGCGCATTTCGCCGAGGTTCGGCGCTTCCACCGGCTGGTTTTGCGCGGCCTTGAGTTTCACGCTAAAGCTGAACGCGGAACCCTCGCCCGGTGCGCTCTCCAAGGCGATGGAGCCGCCCATCAACTC
>JBKPMZ010000201.1:0-1027 GCA_046732415.1 Vulcanimicrobiota bacterium | reverse complement strand
CGCGCGCGTCGATCAGTTTCGCTATCTCTTTGCGATGTTCGGCTTGCTGTGCGCGGTCTTGCGCCGCACGTTTCTCTCCTACTGCGTATGCTTGCTGCGCTTTCACCGGGTCGAGAATCGGCTTCGCCGGCGCGTGTGAACATGCAGCAAGGGCCGCCGCTAATGCGGCGGCCCCAATAAGTGGAAGGCTTCGCGTCAACAACCCGCTGGCGCTCCCGATACGAAATCGATTGAAAGTAAGGGATGGAGCTCGATCCCGTTCGGCGCGACGCCCGTTTGACCGTGCAGTGCGTCGAAGAGCGGCACGCCTGTCACGTCAACCACGATTCCCGATTTGAAATTCGTAAACGAACCTGGCGGATTGCCGAAGCAGTTGACGAGTTTCGATCGCACGCTCGAAAAGTAGTTGGCAAAACCGCCGTCGCACGCGCTGCTGCACGTCGGATCGGGCGGTTCAATGATCATTGTCTTGCTCGGATTATTGATGTCCGCGATCACCATGTGATAGTCGTGATCCGATTCGGTTTTCCAGCCGACGAGAACCGCACGCACGCGGTAGGCTTGCGTTTCGTACGGCGCGTATCGTGTGGTGTCATTGTATTCATTGTAGTTCGAAGGCACAGGCCACGCCGTCAAATCTGAAACGTTCGCGAGTATGGGTGTCCAATTGATCGTATTGACGTAGGCATCGCCAAGTGTTTTGATATGCCAGCGCTGCACGCCGCAACTCGTTCCGCAGCTTCCCGTGCTGTTGCCGCCGCCGTTGGCCGGCGTTGCGATCGGCGTCGGTCCGCCGCTTGGAGTCGGCGTGCCGCTAGGCGTCGGCGTCCCGACTGGCGTCGATGTGGGCGCCGGGGTTGGCGTCGACGTTCCCGACCACGCTACGTCGTCGACGTACTGATAGATGTAGCCGCTCGAATAGCCGTCGGCGTGTACGCCGAAATACAGCCACACCGTTTGTCCGGCGTACGAGCTCACATCGTAGGTCTTTTGCGTCCAACCCGCTGTTTTTGCCGTCGTGTAGAGG
>JBKPMZ010000200.1:0-2199 GCA_046732415.1 Vulcanimicrobiota bacterium | reverse complement strand
ATGGATCGCAATGGAGCTCCAACAGCGCTTGGTTCAAGGCGTACACGCCCGACGGCGTTGCATATACCGGACCGCAGCCACAGCCGAAGCCACAAGCGAGCGGCAGCACGAATGGCACGCCGGCGCCGGCGGCGACGAGTAACCCCAATATGATCGGCGGCGTGGTCGGCCCCACGGGACAACTCTACGGTGAAATCTATTGGGATCGCATGAATTCCGTCGCGATTTCCGTCAACCAGTCGTCCTACGTCAATGCGGCAATCGACGCCGGAGCGAAGTGCCAAGCACATTCCTCGAGTCCGTCGTCGTGCGCGGCAATCATCGGACAAACCGGAGCCGGATTGAACTCGCCGGCGACGCGGTGCGCGGTACTGCTCTTTGACGGCCGGCATTACGTCCTCGGCGTAGGCCGTGATCCGGATGCCGCCGCAGCGGACAGCGTCAATAAGATGGTTACCGCCGGTGGCCACGTCGATGGAGCAAGGACGCTCGCAAAAGGCTGTAACGACCAGTAGCAACGGCACACGTGCTCGCGGCGGTCATGCTGATCGTATCAGCACTGCAATTCACAACGATGGACCCGAATGGGTTTCAGGTTTTCATCCGCCGTTGGCAGCCGGAGTCCGCAGCGCACTGCGCTGTGATAACGTCCGGCGCGCAGTGGAAACAGACGTTTGCGCCGGCGGCAGTCGCGTACGGAAACAAGCCGTTTGCACCGCCGCCGGATTGGTGGAAAACGCACGCCGCGCTCGTGGTCGCACGGTCCACGTATTCCGCCGAAGACAAGGTGTTGCAAATACAATCCGTGCGCAATCACCGTGGCGCGCTCATCGTCAGCTATGAATTCCGGCGTCCACCTCGAGCGAGTTCCACGATGAACGCCTGGATCGGCGTCGCAGTGGATAAGCCGCTCCCCTCGAGCGTCGTTTTCGTAGAAAACGGGAATCGGGTCTGCAGAAGGCGGCGCTACTTCAGCGATGCTGAACCGTGGCAGCGGCCTAGACGGGCGTAGGGTGGTTAGAACAGATGAGTGCGGCCCGTTTTGCGTGCTTACCTAGCGAAGGTGCAATACGGCGATTCCACGCCCGCTTCCGTTGCGCTCTGCCTGCGGTTCAACTCGCCCTTCGTCGACGAGAATACAATCGAGGCAGTCGCAAGCGTATTTCGCGGGATGTTCGCCTCGTCGCAGATGCTCGACATCGTCCCGTTGAACGACCGCCTAGAGACCGCGTTAACGAGGGTGTCTAGGCCCTTTTACATGCGCTCCACGCTGACATGTTGATCGAGATCTCTCGCGACGTAATAGCCGTGGCCACAGAAAGGGCAGTGGAACGTCGGCTTGGGAAGCGGCGGTAAATCAATTACGGGTTGACGCTCATAAAAAGCGTCAAGATCGGCTTCAAGGATCCAACCAACTGTCGGCAATGCGAGTTCCCCCACAAAGTAAAACGGTTATGCCGTCCTGGGCCCTGCTGAAAGCCCTGAGCTCTGTCCTTCCCCTACGTGTTCTTTTTCCGTGCGCCCGGGCGCTTGCGGGCGATGCGTGGTTGCGGAGTACTATCAGCCAAGGAAACGCGTATGCTAGAGCGCGAGGAGCCGTCGTAGCCAAAACGTTCGGCCTCTTTTGCAAGCCAATCAGGCCAACGCTCTCGAAACTCAAGCGGAGAAAGAAGCAACAACTCCACAAACTGACGAAAGTCTCCTTGCTCCTCTTCCTTATATTGCTTTATGTAATCGGCGATGCCAACGACGTGCTGCTTTTCAAGAATCGATAAAAGCGCACGATGGCGAACTCTCGACCGCGCTAACTCGTTTATGATGGCAGCCATCAAGCGATCGTGTGGAACGTGGATTCCCGTGTCCTCGGTCACAGGCCTCGGTGTCGCACTGTCTTTACGGGAAGCCATTAAGCCGCCAGAACCGTACCGCTGTCGCGTATCTCAGCATTACGCACGTTGATGAGTTCGGCGATAGCGCCAACAGCGACGCCTTCAAAGGTGCTTTGTGTGTACTCGCCGACAACGCAAACGTTTACTTGACCCGCATTTACAGGGTCTATGACAAATGATAACTCTATCCGTGCCCCAGCACCCGTAGCGAGACGCGTCAGTGTTCGCCACGCAAGCCCTTTATTGTGGCCATTCTCCAGCTCGGATATTAGTGTCGCCGGCAGACCACCCAATTTTGCCAAATCTACTT
>JBKPMZ010000199.1:0-3411 GCA_046732415.1 Vulcanimicrobiota bacterium | reverse complement strand
TGTCCGCTCTCTTGCAGTGCGGCGATCTTCGCCTGAATGCTCACGCCCGTGTTCAGACGGTTGTTCGCACTGGCATTGAACGTTGCCGACGCCATGTTGCCGTTGGCATCGGAATAGTCGATGCCCAAATTGCGCGCGGCCGTTTGCGTGAGTTCGACGATCTGCGTTTCGAGCAGCACGCTGCGCGCCGGTACGTCCACGTACGAGATGATCCGTTTTTCCGACGCGATCTCGGCGGGCGTTCCCGTCAAGATGATCGCGTTCAAACGGCGGTCGATGGCGACTTTGTCGTCGAGTTTCGCGCCGATCGGCGTGTCTTTGTTCGAAAGGATCGTTGCGGCGGGAATCGTGACGTACGTCGGCGCGCGGGTATTGGTGTAGCGATCGCCCATTGAGCCGCCGCCCGGATTCGGGGTGGGCGCCGCGAACGGCGACTGCGGGTTGAAGTTGTCGAGCGGGCTGACCTGCGCGCCTTTGACCAGAATACCCGCGACTTCGCTCACGTCTGCGTATGAGAGCGGGATAAATGCGGTTTGCTCGTCGCCTTGCGCGCGCAGCGGTTCGGTTTCCAGCGCTTCGTTATCGGTGTGGAGCGCCGGTACGTGAACGATGACGACGTGCGTGTGCGGAAACGACTGGGTCGTCAGGCGCAGCGGCGTATCCCGCAGTTGCAGATCGAGCCGGATGCCGATGCCGGCGAAGCCGTTGAAGTTCCCGTGTTCGATTTCACCGATTTTGGTTATGGCCGGATGCGCGTGCGTGGCGATGCGCGCGCCGACGAAGACGACGTGTACTGTGTGTTCTCCCGAACGGACGATGCGCACGTCCGGAAGATCGCCGCTGAATTGCAGCGCGATTTGGACGCTCGAATCGTCGGCGGCTTGCGTGTGTACCCCTTGAAGGACCGATTCGGCCGCACGTCCCGGTATGATGCCGGCGGCGACAAATAAAAACACCGCGATTGCAAATACGCGCAAAGTAAGCCCTCGGACAGATGTGGCGGGCTTCTGGTCGGTCGCTTGCGGCGCCTTCCGGCGTCTGCAAAGGCTTAGTTCGGCCGGAACGTGACTCGGAACAGGTACTTCCCGACTACAGGGCGGCACATCACGCCGGAATCGATGCCGCTTTTCGCACTGCCGGCTTGCGATCGCACCGGTACGGACACGATCTTGGGGGTGTACGTCGTTTCACGAGCCGCGGCGAGCGCCGCTTCATCTAATGCCCGGGAGCCGGACGATTGCGCAATGTGTGTCTCTAGGACCTTGCCGTCTGGCCCGATGATCACTTCGATTGCCACGGATGCTTGCATCCGTATCCCGCTGCTCGGGATCGCGCTTGGATCGGGCGCAACCCCCGTAACGACCCTCGCTTCGCGATAACAGCTATCGCGTGGCTGCGCCGCCGCGCCGCCCGCGCCATATTGAAACTGTACGCCGAACGTACCGCCGGAGGGAGCGCAATTTGTAGCACCTGGTGCGTACGTCGACTGTTTGGCGGCATCCACGGCGGCCGCATCGACGGCGGGGTCGCCGCTGCTTTGAAAAACGGAAGCGGCGGCGACTTTGCCCTTCGCGTCGAGCGTGACGGCCACCGTAACGCTGCTACCGTGCGGGGATGCCGACGCCGGCCATAGGGGCTGCGCGAGAGTGATAACCGTTGGATCGTGATTGCACGATACGGTAGCGGCGAGAAATGCCAACCCGGGAAGCATGGCGTCGCCTCTTCGGAATCGGGGTATCAGCATCATGCATGCGGCTGAAAGCCATAGAAGGCGCCGAGATTGGCGCGCCCACTCGAAGCCTATGGCAGCGGCTGGTGACGCTGGGCCCCGGACTCATCACCGGAGCAGCCGACGACGACCCCTCCGGAATCTCCACCTACTCGGTCGCGGGCGCCTCGACCGGCCTTTCGATGCTCTGGCTTGCGCTGTTCACCACGCCGATGATGGCGGTGATTCAAGGCATGTGCGCGCGAATCGGCATGGTCACCGGTAGGGGCCTGGCCGCGAATATCCGGTCGGCGATTCCGACCTGGGCCGCATACGCCGTCGGCGCGCTCGTGATTGTCGCCAACACGTTCAACGTCGGTGCGGATTTCGCCGGCATGGCCGCGTCGGCGCATTTGGTTGCGTCGTTTTTGCCGGAACTGGTCTGGGACGTGCTTTTCGGCGTGCTGCTCATCGTGGGACTGGTGTTTCTTTCGTATCGCCGCATCGCGTCGCTTTTGAAATATCTCACGCTTACGCTGTTCGCGTACATCGTCACGGCGTTCATCGTACATCCGCGGTGGAGCGACGTGTTCGCGCATCTCGCCGTACCGCACGTGCAACTCAGCCGTGCGTGGATCACGACCGCGATGGGCGTACTCGGCACGACGATCACGCCGTACTTGTTTTTCTGGCAATCCGCGCTGGAAGTGGAAGAAGAAAAAGCACAAGGGCGCACGACGGTTCGGCAGCGGCGCGGAGCAACGGACGAAGAGATTCGCGACGCGCATTTCGACGTGAACGTCGGCATGCTGTTCTCCAACGTCGTGATGTTCTTCATCATCGTCACCACCGCGCTCACGCTTTTCGCGCACGGCAAGACGGACATTCAATCGGCACAAGACGCGGCGCTCGCGCTCGAGCCGCTCGCCGGGAAGATGGCCGCGCTGTTGTTCATGCTCGGAATGGTTGGCACGGGCTTGCTTGCCGTGCCCGCGCTTGCCGGCTCATCAGCCTACATAGCGGCTGAAATGCTGCTTTTCCGGCGAGAAGGGTTGGACGAGCGGCCGAACCACGCACCGAAGTTCTACGCCGTCTTGGCAGCCGGGCTCCTTATTGGTATTGCTCTGCCGTTCACCGGCCTCAATCCGATTCGCGCGTTGTACTGGAGTGCGGTGCTCAACGGCGTGGTTTGCGTGCCGTTGATTTTCGTCGTCATTCGCATTGCGAACAACGCGAAAGTGATGGGACGCTGGCGCAACTCTCTGCTTGCAAATGCGTGGTCATGGGTGACGTTCGCACTTATGGGCATTGCGGCATTCGCGCTATTCACCGTTTAATCCACAATTTGCGCGGGAAAGCAGGCCGTACGCAACTGCATAGGGGGAGCCTCATGGATGCGCTGACGGTTCTTCGGCGAGAACACACGCGTATCGAGCAATTGTTTACGGAATTCGATTCGCTTTCCGATTGCGCGTGTGCGGGTAGAAAAGCGATCATGCGCGAGATCGACGAACTCGTGCGCCGGCATATAGCCATGGAAGAGGCGCTGATTTACCGGCATCTCGCCAAAGCGCCGGAGTGGGCTGACGATCGCACCACAGCGCTGCGCAGTGAAGAAGAGCATCAACTCGTGTTGCGTCTGCTCGACGAAATTGCGCGCACCGAATGTCACGCGCCCGTATACATTGCGCGCGCGCACGTCG
>JBKPMZ010000198.1:0-5674 GCA_046732415.1 Vulcanimicrobiota bacterium | reverse complement strand
GCTTTCCCTGACCGGTGTAATAGCCTTGCGGATGCGGGTACGCCGTCCCCGCCGGCTGCACGATTATCTGACCCACCATCTCGGGCGGATGCAATAAGCAGTAGTACGTGTACGTTCCGGCTTTGGGAAACGTCAATGTATAGGTCTGTCCGGGTCCCAAAACGCCGGAACTGGTGAACGCGGTGCCGTCTTCCGTACTCCCGCCCGCCGGTACGGGCGGAGCCGTGAACGGGCTCATGCCGGCGGTCAAAAATGAAACGGTGTGAACGGAAGCGGACGTCCACGTGACGCTGTCGCCTTCGTCGATGACAATCGTACTGCTGTAGAAATCCAGGCCCTGCAGCGCGCCGTCACGGTGCGATGCACCGGCGTCGACCGTCCACGCCTGATGCGTGGATGCCGAGGGTGCGCTGCCGGACGTATTGGCGGCAGGCGCATTGGAAGTTGCCGGAAGATGCGCCGTGCCGCCGCTGCCGCCTCCGCCGCACGCGGAAAGAACGGCGAGCGATACAAAACTCAAAATGCTCGCAAATCGTCGCATAATGCACGCTCCTTTGAAGAGCTCTAGCCTATGCCAACGGACGAGCGTGCTGTACCAGGCGAAAGTCCTATGTTAGAGGCGCAAGACCGCTGCCACGTGGTTTCCGTATCCCGCGATGCGTTCGATACGCAAACCGTCGGTGAGTTGCTCGACGATGTACAGGCCGCGGCCGCCTTCTGAAAGCGGATCGTGCGGCAGAGCCGGGTCACGCACGATGCCGCGTCCTCGGTCGATAACGTGCAGCACGCACTGAGAATCGCCGCATTCTATCTGCACTTCGATGGGGCCGGGTGCATGACGAACGACGTTGCCGACGAGTTCGCCGAAAACCAGTTCAGCGCCGGAAAAATCCGCGTCCGCGGGAGCACGCTGGCGAAGATACCTGACGAATTCTGTGCGCGCTTCGTGCGCGGCCTTCGCGTTTTCCGCATCGAACGCCCATGATGCGCGCGTGCCGAAGGAAATCGTCAATACCGCGGTATCGTCTTGCGCTTCCGGCGGTAAACACGCGTCGCACAAGAATTCCGCCGGATTGCGTACGCACTGAATCGCTTGGCTCGCCGCCAGAAACGCGAGGCGCTGTTCACCGAACGAGATGTCTCGCGTGGCTTCGATCAATCCATCGGTGTAGAGCACGAGTAACTCGGCATCGTGCAATGAAACATTCTGGGAATGTTCGAAATGTTGATCGCGCAGCCCGAGCGGCAATCCATCGGACCGCAGTTCGATGAGTTCGCCGTTGTGTCGCAGGAGCGGTGGAGGATGTCCCGCGCACGCATACCGCATGTGCGCGCGATCCGGATCGATGATGCCCACGAACGCGGTTGCCAGCGACTCCGATCGCCGCGAACGCAAGTGAAAATCCACAGCGTCGAGCATGCGCGCCGGGTCGCGCTCGTAAAGCGCGGCCATGCCTAATGCTTGGCGCAGTTTGCCCATCAACCCCGCGGCTGGCAGGCCTCGGCCGGTAACGTCGCCGACGCTGACGATAATCGAACGGTCGGGCAGCGTGACGGCATCGTACCAATCGCCGCCGACGTGCGACTCATGCGTACTCGGCCGGTAATGCGCCGCAAACGCGAGACCCTCGACTTTGGGCAGCATTCCCGGCTGAGGCAAGAGCGCTTGCTGCAACGCCTCGGCGATGCGCCGCTCGCGTTCGATCGTGCGCTGATGTTCTATCGCAATCGACAAACGCCGGCCAAGATCGGTAAAGAGCTCCACGTCGTCTTCGGAGTACGCTTTTCCGGGCGTGCACCAATACACCACCAGTGCGCCGAACGTCTCGCCGCGGGAAAACAGCGGCACCGTGATTGCCGAGCGCACGTCGAGCGCCCGGACGTCCGGTGCGAGATACTCCCACATGCTGGCAAGCACGGCGTCGATCGGGATCGTCTTGTGCAGCAGCGTGCGGTGCTGCGAGAGCATCCAGATCGCGTTCTCCTCGGCTTCGGGACGCATCGTTCGCTGGCCGCGCAGCCGCGCGGCAATATGCTGCTTGCGCGGATCGGCGTGCGCGCACGCCACGGTGCGCAGCGCCTCGCGATCCTCGGCCAATATCACGTAAGCGAGATCGGCCATGTGCTCGACCAAAAACGCCGTGAACCGATCGAGCATCGTCTGCAGCTCGAGCGACTGCACGAGCAATTCACTGGCCTCGGCAATAAAACGCGAGCGCTGTGCGCCTTGTCGCTCTTGCGCGAATGCATATGCGGTTTGCATTGCCACCGCCGCACGGCGCGCGACCAGTTCTGCTACTTCGAGATCCGCAAGATTGTACGCATGCGCCGATTCGGACGACACCAGCGTAATGCCGCCGTACACCGTTCCTTCGGGCGTGGACAGCGGAACGAGCATCGCCGAATGCATGCCAAGGCTTTGCAGCACGTGCAGATGCTCCGCATTTTGCGCGGACATTGCCAGTTCGCGTTCGCTGACGGAGGGCACGAGAATCGGCGTGTTGCGCCGGATGGCGCGATCGAGCGGCGAGCCGCGATGTATCGGATAGAGATCGCGATAGCGCTCGATGAGTTGCACGCGCTGTGAATCGCGATGCGCGATTGCCTGCATGGCATAAGCGCCGTTCGCGTCCTTGAGGACGATGAAGCACCAGTCCGCAACGCGTTGGATCGCCAGTTGCGCGAGCGTGTTGCAGACGCTCTCGATGTCCAGGTTCGAACCGAGCGCATTGGACGCGTCGAGCACGAATCGCAAATTGTCGTTGGCGCGTTTTTGCGCGTCGATGTCGGTTGCCGTGCCGATCCAGCGGATGATGGACCCGTCGGGACCGCGATACGGAACGGCGCGGCCGATGAACCAGCGATATGCTCCGGTGCGTGCATTGCGAAGACGGTATTCGATTTCGTACGGTTCGCCGGTGACCAGCGCCTGATTCCAATGCTCCCACGTCATGCCGAGTTCGTCGGGATGCACGACATTTTTGACGCCGCGTTCGCGCATGGCTTCCACGGTAACGCCGGTGTAGTCGAGCCACGGGCGGTTGTAGTATTCGATCGTGCCGTCGGGTGCGGCGATCCACATGAGTTGCGGCATCACCTCACCCGCAATGCGTAAATGCTCGACCGTCTGCGCCGATGTGCAGTCGCGCTCCAACACGTGCGTGACGTCGGTCGTGACGCCGGCGAATGAGGTGAGCAGTCCGCTCTCGTCCGTAACGGGTGCCATCGACGTATGGACGGTTTTCGTTTGTTCGCCGCTCAGAAGGCGATACGTCGTGTCAAGGGCGCGCCCGTGCGCGACCGCATCGCCCCATGCCGCGTGGACGGCAGCGCGATCCTCGGGCGCGATCGCGTCCAGCCAGCGTGAGCCCAGCGCTGCGCCAGGAACCAGGCCGGTAATCTCACACCATTGCTCGGAGACGAAGCGCAACGCGCCGTGCTCGTCGGCTTCGAAAAGCCCAACCGGCACGTGCTGTGCAACACGTGCAAGTTGCGAGTCGTCTATCCACGAGCTCATTCCGGCCGCTCCCCTTTTGGCCATTCTTTTGCTCTCTACCCAACCCGCGGCATGGATACGCCTGGTCGCCCGGCGAAAGTGGCACGATATGCCGATACCGCTGCACGAGGTTCGCGAACGCACTTTCGCCGGTACACGCCGCAGAATCTTTCAACTGCTCGTCGATATGGGAACGTCAAATGACGTCATTTGGCCGTTCGCGGCGCAGCCGTTCATGCGCTCGCCAGGACCGCTGACTCCCGGAAAAACGGAAGAATGGCATAACGGCTTTCACGCCGTGCTCGAAGAGGTCGTGCCTGAAGAGCGCATCGTCTGGCGGATTCAAAACGAAGGCTTCGAAGGAACGCACGGATTTTATTTGAGCGGCGATGCAAAAAAAACGACCGTCGAACACCGCATAGATGCTACGCTGAACGATACGGAAGGGCGGCTGCTCTGGCGCCGCTTGGAAGACGCCAACGAACGCTCGATGGAAGCGCTCTTCGACAAAATCGCCCGCGTACTCAAACGTTAGGAACCATGACTGCCACCCATCAACAGCGCGTGAGCCTGCCCAACCCGCAAGACTTCTTGAACGTCGATGCCCTGCTCAGCGACGAAGAGCGCATGGTGCGCGACACGGTGCGCGCATTCGTTCGCGATCGCATTACGCCGAATATCGCGCAGTGGTTCGAAGAAGGCACGCTTCCGCGCGAACTGGGCAAACAACTGGGCGATCTCGGGTTGCTCGGCATGCATTTACACGGTTACGGGTGTCCGGGCGCGAGTGCGGTCGCTTACGGCATCGCGTGCATGGAATTAGAAGCGGGCGATTCGGGCGTGCGCAGTTTCGCCTCGGTGCAAGGCTCGCTCGCGATGTTCGCGATTCACCGCTGGGCCAGCGAAGAGCAGAAGCAGCAGTGGCTGCCGCGAATGGCCGCCGGCGAAGTGCTCGGCTGTTTCGGTCTGACCGAGCCCGACTTCGGCAGCAACCCCGGAGACATGCGCACGTTCGCGCGCCGCGACGGCAGCGACTGGATCATCAGCGGCACGAAAATGTGGATCACGAATGGCGGCATTGCGGACGTTGCCGTTATTTGGGCGCAAACGGACGACGGTATTCGCGGGTTCGCGGTGCCCACCGATACAAAAGGCTTTACCGCACATTCCATCGAGCGCAAACTTTCGTTGCGAGCGTCGGTAACGTCGGAACTGGTGCTGGATCATTGCCGCGTGCCGGACGAAGCCGCGTTTCCCGAGGTACGCGGCCTGCGCGGGCCGCTCGCCTGCCTGAACGAAGCGCGCTACGGCATCGTGTGGGGCGTTATGGGCGCCGCGCGCACCTGCTTCGAAACGGCGCTCGATTATGCGAAGACGCGCGTGCAGTTCGGGCGGCCCATCGGCGGTTTCCAACTCACGCAGGAAAAACTCGTCAATATGCTTCTCGAACTCAACAAAGGCACGCTGCTGGCGCTGCACGTCGGCCGTATGAAAGACGAAGGCCGCGCGCACGCGAGCCACGTGAGTTTCGGCAAACTCAACAACGTGCGCGAGGCGCTGCGCATTGCCCGCGAAGCACGATCGATTCTGGGCGCGAATGGCGTGACGCTCGAATACCCCGTGATCCGGCACATGAACAACCTCGAGTCAGTGCTCACCTACGAAGGCACGAGCGAAGTGCATACGCTGATTCTCGGTCAAGCGATCACGGGCTTGAACGCTTTCACGTAATCTCCGTAGCGCGTTTGCCGTTAGTGCCAGCGCGCAGCGTACCGCCCGCCTGCGAACCGCCTCAGGCCGTATCCACGTTTCTCGATAGGAACTATTGCGGGGAACAAGCGAGGATACGATGCAACACTCTACAAGCAGGCTCGTCAAAGGAATCCTGGCAACCGGACTGAGCGCCACGCTCGCATTCTGCGGCACGCTGCCCGCCGCAGCACACGGGAATGGAAAGACGACTCGTACGGCTTCCGCGCCGGCTCGCACGGCAGCACCGGCTCGTACCGTACATGCAGCACCCGTACGGCACTACGCCGCCCCCGCGCGCGTGATGCACGCAGCACCCGTACGGCATTACGCCGCACCCGCACGCGTGATGCACGCAGCACCCGTACGCCATTACGCCGCACCCGCGCGCGTGGTGCACGCAGCACCCGTGCGCCATTACGCCGCACC
>JBKPMZ010000197.1:0-9909 GCA_046732415.1 Vulcanimicrobiota bacterium | reverse complement strand
TTCTCCATCTTCAAGACGGCTTTTGCGTAAGCGGAACCCATCAGTCCGAATTGCTCCAACCATTCGGGGCGGCAGTCGACGTTGGCGCCGGAGTCGAGCAGCACCATCGGTCCGTTCAGCACCGGCCACACCGTTGCAATCGCGGGACGCGCGATGCCCGGAATGGTGCGCAGTTTGATGAGCGCGATCGCGAGAAACGCGCCGCTGTTGCCTGCCGAAAAAACGGCGTCCGCTTGACCCTCTTTGACCATGTTGACGGCGACGCCCAGGGACGTTTTGTCGGCGATGCGCAGCGCTTGCGAGGCGTGCATGTCCATCGGCACGTTCTCCGGCGCGTGCACCACCGTAATTTTTTCCGAGCCGGGGCCTTGCAGCAGCGGACGCACGCGCGACTCGTCGCCGACTAGGATGAGATCGGCCCAATCTTCCTGCGCGGCCAGAATCGCGCCGGCCACCGTTTCTTCCGGTGCGTGGTCGCCGCCCATGGCGTCGATGGCGATACGAGGCTTACTCATCGAACGAGATCCAGTATTCGGCGTTCTTTTGACCGCCGTAGTAATATTCGACGTCCGCATGCGGGAAAGCCGTGCGCAACTCTTCCGCGAAGCGCTGCGCATCTTTTTCTTTTTGCGCGCCGCCGTAATACACCGTAATCAAGCCTCCGTCGCGAGCACCCATGGATTCGATCGCGGCCTGCGCCGCGTCTTTGAGCGTTCGGCCGGCAAAGAGTGTTTGTTTTTTGTCATCCTGCGCCTGGCGAAGGATGGCTGCCGGCTTTCCCGCAGCCACTGTCGTTCCACCCACGGTTGCATCCTTCCCCGCAAAGAACGCCTGCGCACTGCGCGTACGCAGCGCCGCACGCAGAATCTCGTCGGGATCGGGAGTTGCGCCTTCGGGCACCGAGCGCATCGCAAAAAGCCCCGAAATGCCGGCCACGATATCGGGCGTCGGCAGGACGTGTACTCGCACCTGCGCGTCCTGCGCTTCGCGCAGACCGGCCGCTTCCTTCGCCGCAAGCGCTGCGTTCTTGTCGTTCACGAACACGTACACCGTCTTCGAAAGAGATTTCGTTATCGCCAGCAGCAAGTCGCGCACGCTTGGATTCTGCGCGCCGGACACGGTGATCTGCGCGCCGAGTTCTTTGGAGATCTGCTCGAAACCCGGCCCCGGCACGACGGCCACCGTAGCATACGGCAGCTCCGGACGATCCACAACGAGCACGTTGTGCTGCTGCTCCATGTTGTCCACTTTCACGCGCGAGAGCGTACCGTGGCGCGCGGCAATCGCTTGCACGGCATCGGGATCGTCGGTGTGTACGTGGACCTTGATCGTCGGCGGTGCGCCGGCGACGATCAGGGAATCGCCCTTGGGCGCGAGCAGATCGCGCAAATCGTGTACCGTGCAGTTCGCATTCTCCAGAATGAATTCGGTACAGAACTTGTTCTCGCCAACGACTTGCGCCGGCGTAAACACGCTATGCCGCACGGGACGGCGCGGAAACGCGGTCGAGCGCACCTTGATGTCCGGCAGAAACCGCAGGACGCCTTCGATGAAGTACACGAAGCCCGCGCCGCCCGAATCCACCACACCCGCTTCTTTTAATACCGGCAGTTGGTCGGGCGTATGTTCCAGCGCGTCATTGGCCGAGCGCAGCATGCCGTTGGCCAGCCGGTAGAAATCGCTTTCATGCAATGCGAGGTGGTAGGCGGACTCGGCCGCGGCCTCGGCGACGGAAATGATCGTCCCGTCGACGACTTTGACCAGCGCTTGTTTGGCGGCTTGGACGCCTTCCCGCATGCCGGTCGCCAGCATGAACGTGTCGATTTCGGCGCGGTGGCGGACATGGTGGGCGAAGCCGCGGAGCATCTGCGAGATGATGACCCCGGAGTTGCCTCGCGCGCCCATGAGCGCACCTTGCGCAGCGGCGGCAGCGACTTCGGAGATGGGACGGTCATGCAGCTTACCGGCCTCCAGGGCGGCCTGCCGGCACGTTAGATACATGTTTGTCCCCGTGTCCCCGTCGGGTACCGGGAAGACGTTGAGGTCGTTGAGGACCTGCCGATACTTTCTGAGGAAGTAGGACCCGGCCGTGAGGAATTTGGCATAAGCGCGGCCGTCCAGGGCGGTCACATCCATCGGCGGGACCCGTTCGCGTCCTACGATGGCTCGCCTGTCGAACCACGCCTTGTCAAGTCCCCGAGGCCGTGGTACTCTACGGTGGTTGCCCCGGCGTCTGGCCAGGGCAGAATACTTTCATTAGAAGAGGTTGTCCAGGATGGCAAAGCGCTGCGAAGTCTGCAACAAGGGTCCGATGGCCGGCAACAACGTCAGCCACGCGATGAACAAGACCAAGCGCCGCTGGCTGCCTAATTTGCAGTCGGTGAAAATCAACGATCGCGGCACGGCTCGCACCGCGCGCGTCTGCACGTCCTGCCTGCGCGCGAAGAAAGTCACGCGCGCAGTCTAACGACCTCGTCGCGATGCAGAAAAAGGAACGGCGGCCAACGGCCGCCGTTTTTATTTGACGATCCTATCGACGGAAAACGAAAATTCCGGAAAAGCCGCCGGGATAATCTTCTCCCCCGCGCGATAGGTGTGCAATTGCGAGTACCGTCCGTCTCGCGGCTCGGTATACACTTCAACCACTCTCGCATCCACGTCGACGAGCCAGGCTTCGCACATTCCGGCCTGCGCATACAGCGGCATCTTCACGTCGCGATCGAACTGCAGGGACGAATCCGCCACTTCGACGACCAGCAGCACGTCTTGGCCGCGTGGTTTGGCGCGCTCGTAAAAGTCTTCGCGCGGTTTGAGAAGCGCCGCGTCCGGCTCCGGCTCGGAATCCGGCGGTAGCGCCACCGGATCTTGAATGGAAACGGTGACGGCTTGCGCCGGAATCTCCGCAAAAAGGCGAACCAGCCGCTTCACGCACGCGGTATGGCGATCTCCGATAGGACTCGCGTCGACGATGGCTCCGTGGATCAGTTCCACGCGGTCGTCTTCGGTGAGAATGCCGCGCTCAATCATCGCCTCGTACCGTTCGAGGCTGAAGCGGTGCTGCTTGAGCTGAGCGAGCATGTCCAAGGGTTTCGACGCCGCGCTCACGCCTCCCATTCACGCCTCTCGCACAAGCCGCAAGGGCCGGTAGGAATTTTGGGAACGAGGGGGCCATGGAAAAGGAACCAAACGAAAAGCACGGCCTGCTCGACGATGACGACTTGGATGAGGCCATCGCCAATGTCGACGACACCGGCATGGTGAAGTCGATGCAAGAGATCCGCATAGGCGAAGAGATCGAACATCTTCCACCCGAGGACGATTCGCAAGAACCGGAGGAACCGCTGCCATAAGCATCCGTATCGTGGCCGCCGAGCAGCACACCGAGGGCGGCGGCTTTGTCGTGCGCCGCCCGTTTCCCGTGCAAGGCTTGCCATACGTCGATCCGTTCTTACTCATCGACGAAATGGGGCCGGTCGAGTACGCGCCCGGGAAAGCGATCGGCGCGCCGGACCATCCGCACCGCGGATTCGAAACGGTCACGTATATCATCGACGGTGAGATGGAACACGAGGACTCGCACGGGCACCGCGGCGCAATCCGCAGCGGCGACGTGCAATGGATGACGGCCGGCGCGGGCGTTATTCACTCTGAGATGCCCTCGCAGCGCATGTTGCGCGACGGCGGCCGCATGCACGGCTTTCAGATTTGGGTAAACCTGCCGCGCGCGCTCAAGATGTCGCAGCCGCGCTACCAGGAATACGGCGCGCCGCAACTTCCCGTCATCGAGGATGCGCAGCGGTGGATACGCGTGATCGCAGGCGAAGTGAACGGCGTTCGCTCGCCGATCGAAACCACCGTTGCCACAACGATGCTGCACGTGAAACTTCGGCCAAGCGCAGCATCGTCATTCGAACTGGCGCCGCACTCAAACGCCATCGTGCACGCAATCGCCGGCTCAGCCGAGGTCGAAGCGCATGCAATTCACCTGCATGAAGCGATGCTGCTCGAGCCGGCACCCCAAACGCTGCACGTGCGTGCCGGTAACGACGGCTTCGAAGCGCTCGTGCTCGCCGGCGTTCCGCTGAACGAATCCGTCGCGCGCTACGGGCCGTTCGTCATGAACAGCGTCGACGAATTGGAACGGGCGTTCGAAGATTTCCGCAGCGGACGCTTTGGCGAGATCGCGCGAACTAATACGTAAACTGAACGCTCGGGAGCTGCGAGGGCGCGAGCACCGGAGTTCCGCTCTGCAGCCAGATCACTTCGTGTGCGTACAACGGCAGGCCGGATGCGCTGCCGCCGTATTTCGTGTACGTCGTATTCGAAACCAGTTGCGAACCTTCGCCGCGGAACATCTGGCCCGAGGTGTAAATCGTCCACCCGCTCAGCGAATGACCCCAAATCGCGAACACTTGCCCGAGTGTGTGCAGCGAGGTCGTCCGGGATGCCGTTGACGGATCCTCGACGTGCACGATATTGGCTGCATCGTGGGTGTGCAGATAATAAAAACACGACGTGGTGGACGTCACTCCGCCCGAATCCGCGCCCGGATTCTTCATCCCCAGACCGTCGGGCAACGCGAGTTCGTGACCGTTCACGATGAGGCCGACGAACACGTGGATGTGATAGTTCGCTTCCGCCATCGTCGGCAGGCACGGAATACCGTCGACGGTTTGGCCGTTGCCGCCGCTCGACGAATCTCCGTCGACGGGCGTGAACGTATCGTCCTGACCGAGCACCGCGCCCGACGATGCAACGAGCGTTTGCGGCGTGACCTGGGGAGGCGTTGCACCGCTTCCACTACCAGGCGCTGCCGGTGGTGTCGCGCCCCCGCCGCCACCGCCGCACGCGGTGAGCACTAGCGTCAGTACAAGGAGTCCGCAAAGCTCGCGCGTGCGCATGGCGCCATCGTACGTAGTCGCACCAACGTAGCCGAGAGGCCACCGGAGTAACTCGGGAGGGCGCTGCTTACTTCTGCGAGTGTACGCGAAGCTGCGTAAGTTCGAAATGCGTGCGCGAGATGTCTTGCGGCTCCAATGTGATCAAAAATTCGAGCCGCACGTGCGACGCGTCGATAGTTTTGAGCATAACGGCGCAAAGCACCGGGCCACGCTTGGATGGGGCGAACGAGAGCGAGAGCAGGCCGCCGGCAAACATTAGATTTTTTGAGGGGCCGTTGCCGCTATTGATCTCCGCGAGATAATCGCGAAGCTCGAAGAGTTCCCACAGACCGATCGGCATCTCGAACGCAGCATTCACTGGCTGCACAAACGCGCTTACGCGGCATTGCATCAAATCCAAATCGGCGGGCTCAACCGTATCGGGATGCTGGTAGCCCTGTACTTCGACGACGAGGCGCGGCTGGCGATCCGCGGCCCCGATGGAAATCTCCAGCGGTTGAAACATCAGCCGTAGATAATCTTGTGCTTCGGCGGAGCGAATTTCAAACGCGGGCCGTCCTGCGCGGTCGCCTTGATGACTTCGCTCTCAACCAACGAGCGCTCGCAAAAGCGCATCGTACGATCGTCGTCGACCTGATAGCCGAGCGGCCGCCACTTCTCGAGCGCCGCGACCGGATCGACCGTCGCACCGCCGTAGGACGTGGTGTTGGCGACGGCGCGCGCGCACAGCGTCGTGGAAAGCAGCGTGGCGGCGAACGGCGACGCGCCGAGCGCCATGAACACGCCGACGCCGCCGGCAAACACATCACCAACGCCGTGCGCCGGGAACGTGGGATAGTACGGCGCGCTGATGCGATGGTAACTGTACCCATTGGTAAACAGCACTTTGAGCCGGTGCTTCTCCGCGTCGCGTTCGAACGACGTTACGATGATTGCTTGCGCGCCGAGATCGAACATGCCGTTGAGAAATGCGTGCTCGGATGCGTACTGATCGCCGCCGAGGCCGAGCAGCACTTCGGCCTCGAAGCGGTTCGGCGTGACGATCTGCGCGAGCGGCATCAGTTGATCGCGAATCGCGCGCGCCGTTTCCGACGTTACGTACAAGCCTTTTTGATAATCGCCGATGACCGGGTCGAGCAATACCACGCCTTTGTAGTCGGCGAGCTGCGTGGCGATGATGTCCGCCAGATTCGGACGAGGCACGTAGCCGATGATGAGCAGCGCCGGCTGCTGGCTAATCAGAAACGCGACGTCTTTGCGAAACACCTGCGGATCGGCCACCCAATTCGAGCGTCCGGAAAATCCGCTGTGCGCGCTCGCGTACGTGGTGGGCGCGCAAATGGTGCGAGCGCCGAGCGCGTTCGCTATTGCGAAGACGGCTTGATTGCCGATAAATCCCATGCCCACGGTGTTCTGAATGGAACCGATGAGCGGAAAACTCTGAACGTCGTCTCGGTTCATGATGGCGCTCCGGCCGAGCGCGCAAAGTCATCCAAGATGATCCCACCCCGTTGGTGCGAGCGATTCTTCGCGCTCGCCCTTACGCACGAACAGTCCGCTTCCCTCGCGCATGCGGCCGACGGCAAGCAGCGGGCGGCCAAAACGCTTGCGAAAACGTGCGTTCAAGTGACGGAACGCGCGCGCGTTCACCGATACGAGCAGTTCGTAATCCTCGCCGCCCGCAAGCGCATACTGCTGCGGATCCATACCGAAGGCTTGGGCGAGCGCGGCGGCACACTCGGCGACTGGAACTTCGTCAATCACCGCCGCGCAGCCGGACCGATCGCCCATGCGAGCCAGATCGGTCGAGAGTCCGTCCGAGACGTCCATCATCGCGTGAACGTGCTCGCTGGCGGCGAGAAACCGGCCTTCGAGCACGCGTGGCTGCGGACGCGCGTGCGCCTGTTGCGCCTGCGCGAGCAGTTCTGCGGTAAGCACCCTTACGTTATCGGCAGCATCGAGCCCGGCACGACTAGCGCCCAGCGGACCGGTCACGGCGACGACGTCGCCGGGCCGCGCGCCGCCGCGACCCTTCACATGCGTGGGACGCACTTCGCCGACCGCGGTGATCGAAACCGTCCAGCCGTGTGAACGCGTTACGTCGCCACCCGCAATCACGCAGTCGTACGGCGAGGCCACGGCCAGCATACCGCGATACAGTTCGAACGCCGCTTCGGGCTTGGAATCGGCCGGCATGCCGAGCGCCACGGTTGCAAGAACCGGCCGCGCGCCCATCGCCGCCAGATCGCTCAGATTACTCGCCATCGCGCGCCACCCGACGTCGTGCATGCTCATCGTCTTCTGGCGAAAGTGCACGCCTTCGACGAGCTCGTCGGTGGTAATGACGCTCCGATGCGAGCGCGACGGCTGCCAAACCGCGGCGTCGTCGCCGATGCCATTGCAGAGTTTGCGATGCAGCGGCTGTGATTCGATGATCTCGCGCAGGCGCGCGATGAATTCGTCCTCGCGGTTCAGGTTTTTACGCGCTCTACAAGACGCAAAAAGTCCGCCGTCGTTTTTTCGCAGTCCGGCGTATCGAAGATGGCGGAACCCGCGACGAGCACATCCGCGCCCGCATCGACGATGCTGCGCGCGTTCTGCAGCGTAACGCCGCCGTCGACTTCAATCTCGCACTGCACGCCGGCGCGTTCGACCAGCGCTCTGGCTTGCGCGATCTTCTCTTGCGCACGCGGAATGAATTTCTGCCCGCCGAAGCCCGGGTTCACGCTCATCACCAAAATCAGATCGAGGTCGTCGATGAGTTCTTCCAGCATGGAAACCGGCGTCTGCGGACAGATGGCGATTCCCGCTTTGGCGCCGAGCGACCGGATATGCGTGAGCAGCCGCTGCGCGTGCGGGGTCGCTTCGAGGTGAAACGTGATGATGTCCGCACCGGCCTTGCGAAACGCTTCCACGTACCGCTCGGGCTCCACGATCATCAAGTGACAGTCGAAGCACAGGTTCGTGTGTTTGCGCAAGTCCCCGACGACTTTCGGACCCCACGTAATGTTGGGAACGAATCGTCCGTCCATCACGTCGATGTGCACGTACGTCGCGCCGCCGCGCTCGACGGCATGCATTTGCTCGACGATCCGCGCGAAATCCGCCGATAGAATCGACGGAGCAATTTTATGGTGCATGCGCCGGCTTGGGCTTTCCGTACGCGTTGTCGGGCTCTTGCCCCACCTTCGTCTCGCCTAGCAGTGTGCCGTTCACGAAGAAATAGATCGCGGACGTGCCGATCGTCGTCACGTTCAGATCGAATTTCTCGCCCGGCTGCCCGTACCCGTTGAAAAGATCGTAACTGCCCGTTGCGTCACTGACCGAAAAGCGTACGCGCAGCGGCTGGTTCTGTCCGGGCTCCGCCGGGGGCACCGCCGCCAATACGTGCGTCTGATGAATGATGCGCCCCGACTCGTTCTTGCCGGCGCTTACGTCGAGCGAGACGACGTCGTACGCACCGACGACCGAACCCGCCGCGGGTTTTTGCATGACGACCTCGCCATGCGGCGGCCCGTTCTTGCCCAGCGGCGTCCAAACGATCTGCCCGAGCTTGACGTGCTCTTGCGCGGCGAGGCCGCGCGCTTCGTCGATCGTCATGCCGGTGAAGTCCGGAACTTTCACCGAGGTTACGCCGCCTTTGCTGACCAGCAGCGAAACCGCGGTGCCCTGCGTTACGCTCACGAGCGGTTCGGGATACTGCGAGATTACATGGTCCGGCGGAATGTCATCGTTGCGCACGTAGGTCGTTTTCGCGAGCTGCAGCCGGGCGTGCGAGAGATCCAGACTCGCGTCGCGCAGCGACTGATAGCGAACGTCCGGCATCAGCATGGTCTTCATGCCGTCGCTCACGACGAGCGAAACTTGCCGCCCCGCGCGAACGTGCATGCCCGCGGCGGGTTCCTGATTCATCACCACGCCTTTGGGATATTGATTGCTCGGCGCGTGGCCGACGACGTTCGACTTGAGTTTCATGCGCGCAATGTCGTTCGTGGCGTCGGGAAGCGCCATCCCGACAAACGACGGTATGGTGACGGTATTGGGGCCCGGCAGCAAAAACTCTTGAACGGAGTGGCCGAACCAGACGAGCACGCCCACGAACGCGGCGAACACAATGGGAAACACCCAATCGCGCGGGAGATAGCGCTCGATAGCGGGCGGGAGCGACGTTTGGCGATACTCGCCGCCGACGCTGTCGTCGGTCGTCATCTTATGCAAGGGCCTCGAGCGCCGCTTCGCTCACCTCGAGATTGGAAAACACGCGCTGGATGTCTTCGTGATCTTCGAGCGCTTCCAAAAACGCGAGCGCCGCGTTGAGATCGTCGCCCTGCGGACTCGCCTTTTGCTTCGCGCGCACGCCGAGATGAAAGCCCGAAATTTTCAAACCGGCCGCGCGCAGCGCATCGCGCACTTCGGCCAGCGAAGTCGGCTCGGTGTAAATCTCCGTCGGTTCGCCGTATTCCAAGTCGACGACGCCGTCGACGAGCGCCGCTTCGGTCATCGCGTCTTCGGAACGGCCTGCCGGATCGACGACGACGATTCCGACCGGATCGAACATCCAGGCGACGCTGCCGGTCTCGCCCATCGTGCCGCCGTTCTTGCTGAACAGAAAGCGCAATTCGCCCGCGGTGCGGTTTCGGTTGTCGGTGGCCGCATCGACAACGACCGCCACGCCGCCCGGGCCGTACCCCTCGTAGCGGATCTCCTCGATCTCTTTTTCGCCCGTACCGCCCGCACCGCGCGCAATCGCCCGCTTGATGTTATCGTGGGGCATGTTGTTTTCGCGCGCTTTTTCCACCGCCATCTTCAAGCGGTAGTTCGCTTCCGGATCGGGCGACCCGGACTTGGCGGCGAGAATGATTTCTTTGCTCAGCTTGGTGAACAGCGCGCCGCGCTGGGCGTCAACCTTCCCCTTGCGCAGCTTGATGTTGTGCCATTTAGAATGACCGGACATAGGAGCGAGGGGTTCGCCACGGCCCTCCGGTCATCCTGAGGGCCTCCCCTTAAC
>JBKPMZ010000196.1:0-2864 GCA_046732415.1 Vulcanimicrobiota bacterium | reverse complement strand
CTGTGTGACAGGTCAGAAACACGACGCCGCGCTTTTGCAGCGTGTCGATCGAGGTGTCTTGGTACATGCTGTTTTCGTCGTCGGGGTCTTTCGACGAATTCAGCGTTTTCGCCGGCTTCAAAAACGTGTTGGACGTAATCGCGTTGCCTTTGTCGTCTTTGAGTTTGAAGAACTCGCCGATTTTGTATTTGTCCCAGACGTAGTCACTGTACGTGAACGCACTGGACGCGCCGTGCGGCGCAAACATGATCGAGACGCGATCTTCGGGATAGCCGAACCCGAACTCCAGACCGTTGAGCGCGTTTTTGATGTTCGAGAACGCTTGCGGGTGAAAGGCAATCGATTCGATGACCATGCGCACGTCGGCGGGTTTGCCGGCCATGCGCGCAAATGCGGCTGCGTCGAAGTCGGCTTTGCGCTCGACCAAATGCGTTCCGCCCGGTACGGACTGCGCGGCGGCGGCGGGTGCGGCGCCGAGCGCGGCAAGCGATGCCGACGAGACAATGAAGGTTCCGCGATTCATACATCCTCCTAGCGGCATACACGAGCATCGCAAAGCTGTTGATGCTTGCCGATCTCGCTGCAGCGTTCGCATACCCCGGCGCACCTCGCGCAAAACGTCGGCCGCGCGGCGGCAATACATGCGGCGCGCCGCTCGCGTTCCCGTGCAGATTCAGCGTGCCGCGAAACACCTCCGCGCCGGCAAAACCATGGTACGCAGAACGATACTATAAGTCAAATTAGTGTACTTTTGCACGGACTATAGTTATACTAATAACCGCATGGCCATTTCGTTCGCGCAATTGCAAGCGCTGGCGGCTCTGGCGCAAGAAGGCTCGTTCAGCAAAGCGGCACGCCGGCTGGGCGTCACACAGCCCGCGGTCACGCAGCACGTCGCCAATCTTGCACGTGAGGCGGGCGTTGCACTCGTAGACGTGCGCAGCCGCCGCCCTGTGCTCACGGATGCGGGCGAGTTCGTCGCCGAGCGCGCGCGCGCAATCCTCGAAGCGGCCGCGGCGCTCGAAGCCGACATGCGCGAATTCCGCGAAGCTCGCAGCGGCACGCTGCGGGTGGGCGCGACGCTCACGATCGGCACGTATCTTCTGCCCGCGATGCTCGCGCGCTACGTTCGCGATCGCCCGCGGATGCACGTCGACGTACGGATCGCCAACACCACGTCCATCGCACAGATGCTGCATGCGCGCGAACTCGGTCTGGCACTCGTGGAAGGCATCGTCGACGACGCGGCGATCGTGGCCGTGCCGTTCATGCAGGACGAGATGGTGCTTACCGCGCCGCCGTCGCTTCTACAGAACAAACGGCGCGTTCGAGCGGAAGAACTGCGCGCACTGCCGTTCGTGAGCCGTGAACCCGGTTCGGGCACGCGCGATCTCGGGTATGAAGCGCTCGTACGCAGCGGCATTCGCCCGCGCGTCGTTCTCGAATTACCCAGCGTCGAAGCCATTTTGCACGCCGTGCAAGCCGGTCTGGGTGTGGCGATTCTCTCGCGTTTTGCGGTCGAGCCGCAAGCGCGCGCGGGAGCAGTGCGCATGCTCGCGATATCCGGCCTGCCCCTCGCGCGCTCGTTGTTTATCGCAGCGGTGCGAGGGCGGACGATTTCACCCGCGCAGCGCGCATTCGTACGTATCGTGCTCGGTTCAGATGAAGGGACCGCCGCATTGGAGGCGGCACTCTTCGAACGGAGGGCGATTACCGGATGATCAAGCGCAGCCGGTTTGTGGGTCTTGCCGCCGGCGCCGTCGTAGGAGCAGCAAGCATGAGCGGTGTTAATGCGCACCAGCTTCCAGCGGTACCTGAAGACGACCCCGCCATCGCCGTGGACACAGTAAAGTTGCGGCGGCCGGATACACTCATACCAGCGTACGTCGCGCGGCCGCGCAACGCCCGCGGCGCAACGCCGGGCGTCGTAATCGTGATGCACATCTGGGGCGTTGACGCCAGCATCCGCGAAATCGCGCGGCGCTTTGCCAAAGCCGGTTTCGCGGCGATAGCGCCCGATCTGTATTCGCGCTTCGGTGCGCCGAGCGGCGATGGAGAAACGGATTACACGAAGTTCCGCCCGTACTCGGAAAAACTGCAAAACGCGCAAGTCGACAGCGACCTGCGCGCGGCCGCGTTATGGTTGAAGACGGCACATCCACAAGGCAAAGTCGGCGTTACCGGATTTTGCATGGGCGGCGCGATCGCGCTGCGCCAAGCGCTCGACAACGACGACGTGTTCGCGGCGGACGCCGTCTTCTACGGGAAAGTCGCCGGGATCGACGCCTCGCGCATCCGCATGCCTATCGTGGGCAGCTACGGAGAGAAAGATACAAGCATTCCGGCAGAGACCGTACGCGCATTTCGCAAAGTGCTGCGCGCGCCGAACGATATCGTGATTTACCCGACGTCCGCTCACGCGTTCATGGATGACACGCGTGCGTCGTACGTACCGGTCGCGGCGGAAGATGCCTGGAGGCGAACGGTCGCATTCTTCGCGAAGTATCTGAAGTGACGCTCTCCGTTTCGATCGTTTTTGCCGTTATCGCGGGCTTGCTCGCGGGTGCCGCGGTAACCTGGATGATGATGCGTTCGCTGCAGCGCGCGCACGTCGAAACGATTGCCGAGCGGCTCAAGAGCGAACTGCACGAGACCAACGCGCGCATCGCGCAGACGCAGCGCGACACGTTTCTGTCGCTCGCAAACGAACGCTTCAGTGCGGTGGTCGCTCCGGTACAGCAGAAACTCAGCGAATTCGACGCGCTGGTAAAAGCGATCGAGAAAGACCGCATCGGCGCGTACGAAGGGCTGCGCGAGCAGATCAGCGGCCTCATCGAGCGCAGCGGCAAGATGGAAACCGCCGC
>JBKPMZ010000195.1:0-1066 GCA_046732415.1 Vulcanimicrobiota bacterium | reverse complement strand
GTTGGGCGATGCTCGAAAGCCGGACGTTTCCTGTGTGGATGGGCTCGATCGCGCTCGTGGGCGGCGTGCTGGTGTGCGTTGTGACGGCATCGCAATATCTTGCACCGCGCGACAGCGTCGAGATCGCACTGCGCGTGTTGTTGCTGGTGGAATCGCTGTGGACGCTGGTGCTCGGGTGGTTTATGTGGGGCGCGACCGAGGCAGCTACTGATACGTTATCAAATCCGGCCGGGGCTTGAACCGCATGACTTCCGCTGCGGAAAACATATCGACGTCCTGCTGATAAAAGAGTTTTATACCGATGAACGCGCCGTGGCGGCCGGCGCTGAGCAGTTTGTACTTGCTGAGCTTGCCAGCGCGCGAGCCGAAGCCGTCGACGTGAAACACGATGGCAAGATTCGGCCGTATGTGCACCGCGTCGCGCTTTTCAATCATGTCGCTCGTGAACTGATGAACGATAAGCAGTTTCTGCGGCAGACGGTAGCGTGCAACCAAACCCGCGAGATACGCGGACACCGCGTTGACCGAATCGGCGTTCGTGCTGCCGATGACGTCGCCGGGCACCTCGTCCGCGCCCATGCTCCACTCCGAATCCATCGCGAGCGAAACGTCGGGCTCTCGCAAAAATCGTTCGTAGCGTTTGACGTACGGTAAGAACGCCGCGCGCCCGGGCTGTACGTCGAGAATCAGCAGGCCGTGCGCTTTGCGGATCGCCTGCAGATAGCGCTGCACGGTAGCGCCGTCAATCGGTGCGCTATACGCATCGTTCGCGCCCGGTGAGCGCTGCGCGACGACGGCGATGAGCTCGAACGCCGGAATAACGGGCTCGCCGTAAGGCGCGTACGCCTGCGCTTGATGCACCAACTTCGGCAGAACCCACTGCGGCGATGCGCTTCCTAAAATGCCCATCGCAGGCACATCCGCAGCACCGTAATACGCGACCACGCGATGCCCCGGAAGAATGACTGACGGAAATGCGCTGGGCGTAGGCGACGGCCGTGCAGCGCGATGCGCCGGGCCGCGGCATGCCGCGAGCACGAGCATTGCAATAAGGACCGCGAGCAGC
>JBKPMZ010000194.1:0-3495 GCA_046732415.1 Vulcanimicrobiota bacterium | reverse complement strand
GTTCTGTACCGCGTTCGAAGAAAACGTTCGCCGTACCGTGCAAGGGGTGCTCGTAAACGACAGTCTGTTCCAGCGGACGGAACCGGTCTTCCTAAAGGCCGCGACCGATATGGTCAGCGGCGGTGCCATGGTGTCGTCGTTCAATTCGATGCATGCCGCGCAAGCCGATCCCGACAATGCGAGCGTCCATCTGGATATGGCGCGCTTCGAAGAGATCGGCGGCACTATTGCGAAGAATCTTCAGGTCATCAACGATCTGCTAAACGATCGCACGCGCTTTCCCGCCAACGCGAAAACGGAAGACGAAAAGCGTCTCATGAAATTGCGAGCGCAGCTCCTCGCTCTTGCAAAAAAGCAGAACGCCGAATTGAACGTCTTGCTCGGGACGGCCGATCAGTATCTGTTCGACTCGTTTGCAAATGCGTATCCGACTGTGAATGATGCGACCGGGCACACCAAGAGTCCCGACGCGGGCTACTTGTCCGGAGGGCGCTTGAAAAGCCCCGGTGACGTCGCAGACCCCTCACTCGCGAGCAACGGTATTTTCATGAACAGCGCAATGGGCGCGATGTATCGTACGTTCATGCAGCAAGTGGCTCAAGAGCAGGCGGCAGAACCAGAACTCGCCAGAACGCTCGAGGAGGATGCGAAATCTTGCTGACGGCACTCGCCGAAAAGGCGCAACGGCTGCGCGAACTGCACCGTCCCGGCAATCCGCTGGTGCTGTTCAACGTGTGGGATGCGGTCAGCGCGCGGCTTATTGAAGGGTTGGGATATCCCGCGCTCGCTACGGGAAGTGCCGCGGTTGCGTGGACGCAAGGTTTTGCCGACGGCGAGCATATTTCGCGCGATGGCATGCTCGCTGCAATTGCGCGCATCGCCCGCTGCGTCTCCGTGCCGCTGACCACCGATTTGGAAGCGGCCTATGGGCGCACCGTTCAGGATGCCGCCGCAACCGCGCGCGGCGCCATCGAAGCAGGCGCGGTTGGTCTCAACTTCGAGGACGCCGGCGAGCCCGGACAGTTGCTCGATCTCGACCTGCAATGCGAACGTATCGAAGCGATGGCCGATACGGGTAAGCGGCTCGGCATTCCGCTCGTGATCAACGCGAGAACCGACGTGTTCCTGCATGGCGCGGGAGACGATGCATGGCGCGTGCAGGAGGCGATCCGCCGCGGAAACGCATTCCTGCAAGCCGGTGCAGATTGCGTTTTCGTGCTCGGCGTATCCGACGAAGAACGTATCGCGCATCTCGCACGGGAGATACGCGGGCCAATCAACGTTTTTGCAACGGCGAAAACGCCGCCGGTGCGGCGGTTGGCCGAATTAGGCGTTGCGCGCGTGAGCATCGGCCCCTCCGGACTCGCGCACGCGCTGGCGCACGTGCGGCGCGCGGCACAGCGCCTGCGCGACGAAGGCACCTTCGACTTCATTGCCGATCGCATCTCCGGCGACGAACTCAACGCGTTATTCATGTAGGAGAGTGGAATGCTGCCTGCCGTACCGGTCGCGATTTCGTACTGTCACGTGAACTATCAAACCAGTGGCGGATTGTTCATCACGTGGACGCAGCCGCAAGCGGTACACATTACGTTTACGAACCAGTCGCAAACAGCAGCGCGTGAGATACGCTTTCTGGTTCGCTTGGCCGGTCAACAAAAAACGTTTCGCGATGTCGGAACATTTGCACCGCATGCGCAGGTCGAACACGTCTTTACCGGCTTCGGCCGCGTGCGGTATGGACCAGCGCTTCCGCAGCCCACCTGCAGCGTGACCTCGGTGATCTTCGCCGACGGCACGCAGTGGATCAAAGCAGACCCGCCACCGTCGCAATAGCGCGCTTCGCACATCAATGCCGCGCTTCATCAACGTCGATTCGATTACGCTAGAAGAAGTGGATGGCTTTCCGGGCCCGCCGGGAAGCCATTTTCGGCTGCCCACCGGTAACGTGTTTGGATTTCCTTGGAGACCGGATTCGCTGTATCGAACTGGTGCATGGATTATCGGTCGTTCGCTAAGCGGCGATCCTCGACGGGCGCGTTACATTGCTCACGACATCGAAACTGGCGGCGCCGCTTGGTTCATCGACATCGCTGCGACTTCGCAATGTACTATGGATTCGGGCGGCACCAATTTCGTGGTTAATGGCGTGCATGCAAAATTTGATAGGCCAGTTCGCCAAATCTTACAGCACGGCGACGGTTATTGGGTGGTACTCGATTATAACGCCAGCGTCGAACGCGGCGCGAATGTAGCGTTCGTTACGAGTAACGGTCAGGTCCGTTGGGTCGGTGGCAAATCGCCGGGTGACAAGATACCCCCATACTTGGAAGTTCGGATTGGCAAAGGACGACTCATCGAGGCGTGGGCAGAGCGGTACATGGCCCTGATAGATCCTGTGACGTTGGCTATTGTCGCGACCCGGCCGTAGCGAACACCTCATCGACCTTCGCCGACGGCACGCAGTGGATCAAAGCAGACCCGCCACCGTCGCAATAGCGCGCTTCGCAACCGGTATTGGGGCCACGGCATAGCCGACTACGATGCCATTGTCGGTCGGCGGACCATGAAAGTACGTGGAGAGCGGGCGAAGCGTTACACCTGCCTGTGCCGCCCGCACCGAAAGCGGGGCATCCTGTATCGTGCGCGGCAAACCCACCACGAAATGCAGCCCCGTCGCAAAGTCGCGCACGTCGGCGCTTGCACCAATCGCGCGCGAGAATTCGGCGCTTACGAATTGTCTGCGCTCGTCGCACAGGCGCCGCATTTTGGTAACGTGGCGCGCAAGTTGCCCTGACGACATGAAATTTGCGACCGCGCGCTGGATCACCGGGCTCGGCTGACTGCCCGTTACTTCTTGCGCGGCGCTAAACGCTGCGACGAGCGGCTGTGGCACGATGACGTACGCCAGCCGCAGCGTAGGAGTGAGCACTTTGCTAAAAGTACCGACGTACAGCACGCGCCGCCCGCCGTCGAGTCCGTGCAGTGCCGGCTGCGGTTTGCCCGTGTAGTTGAATTCGCTGCCGTAATCGTCCTCGACGATCCAACAGTCGTTCTTCTGCGCCCAGTGCAGCAACGCCAAGCGGCGCTCCAATGAAAGCGCTACGCCGGTCGGGTATTGCGTTGACGGCGTTACATATGCAAGCGATGCTCGCGCCTTTGGCATCTTTGCTACCTGAATGCCCTGGGCGTCGACAGGGACGCCGGCGATGCGCGCACCGTGCGCGAGCAGCACCGCGCGCACGCTCCGATATCCCGGTTCTTCAACTATCACCCGATCCTGCGGTTGAAGCAGCAGGTGCGCGATGAGCGAGAACGCCGCTTGTGCGCCGCCGGTGATAACGACTTGTTCGGGTGTGCAGGCGATGCCGCGCGTTTGCTCCAGACGGCGCACGATCTGCCGGCGCAGTTCCAAGTCGCCGAGCGGGCCCGGGTAGTCCAATGCGGGCCAGCTCCAGTCAACGGCATTTAGCGCGCGCCTGAATTGTGCAACGG
>JBKPMZ010000193.1:0-2302 GCA_046732415.1 Vulcanimicrobiota bacterium | reverse complement strand
ATCCAGGGCTGCTACGCGCCGTTCGAGCTCGGCGAGCGACTGATCTTCGCCGGGCTGGGGCCAGCGGAGCGTCGCCGCGGCGACCAGTTCGACTCGCGCGCCGGCCGCATCGAGCCTGGCTCGCAACAGGGGCGCCGGCAGATCGACGGCGTGCGCGATCAGAGCTGCATCGGCATCGCCGGACCCTTCGCTCACTCGCGCCGCCCAATCCACGGCCAATAGGCTCTTGCACGAGCCCGGCTCTCCTGCCAACACGCACAGCGCCCCGCGCGGCACGCGCCCGTCCGCCAACCACTCGTACGCCCCCGGCTCGACCCGATCGGCGCCCATCACCGACACCTGTTTGGTCCACTTCTCCGGCGCCGGCCTTCCGGGCGGCGGCGTCCACCGCGAAGATTGAATTGAAGGCGGGCAAATAGACAGTTTTTTCTCAGTCGGCTGCTGCGAACTTGCCTGCACGTGGTCAGGCGCCTGCGCCTTGCCATGGTTGCGCGACATTTATTGACCCTCAGCGATGCTTTGCCGCTCGGGAATCGGCGTCCGAGAGTCTCAATGACGCCCATTGAAAAACGCCGCCTCGGACGAGAGGCTTGGCGCCGAATCTAGGTCACGGCTGGCTTGGGGCGAGATCCTCGCCGTCTGCTCGGCAAAGTAGCAGGCACATTCCATGTGCCGTCCGCCGCGCAAAATGTTACTAAATCAGTGTGCTTTGGCGTTGCGCAGCCTCTTTGGACGTAGCCATTGCACTACCTCGCGTTCCGAAGGTTTCGGGTCAAGTTCACGGGGCTGGGAATGCCTTCTCGAATCTAATAACGTAGTCGACGCAGTCAACAAGCCATCGCGTTCGAGTTCACGGCCGTCGCTTTAGCCTGGTCAATTCAAACTTGACTAAAGTGTCTGACGATTACCTTGCCTATGGTGCGGCGTGCGCGAGCATCGTGGTTTCGGGGCAACCGCTATGGCTCGTTCATACCTGTCTTCGTTTGCCCTTTGTCGCCGACGCGATAGGTCCGTAAGCCGACGGATGCCGCGCGATTGCCAAGAACCAAGCCGTCTTCGACGACAGTGCCCTCGGCGAAATTGAAGGACGAGAATTGAAAGCGGTCGTTTCGGATCTCCGGCTCGGCGTCGAAGTGCGTGACTTTGATTTGCAGATCGCGCATGATGTCCTCTGGTCGGTTCGTCGACGATTCTTGAAAATGCAGGTCGCGAACATACCAGTGGCCCGCCGCGTCTTGCGCCCAGGAATAGTCGCCCTTGCCGTATAGGTCGTAATTCGTCGGTTTGATAATTTCATAGCCGGTGATGTTGCCACCGGCGGCGAGCGAGGCCACGAATAGCATATAGGATCCAGTGGCGAGTGATCCCGTGGCACTGCGACGCTCGACGACGACCTGATCTGGCGGGTCGCGTTTGACGACGAACCGGATGCCCTGCGACCGGCGCGACGTCGGACTGATCAAATCCTTGAGATTGATCCTCCCTTCGAAGCGGAACCAAGTCTGCTCCGGGCGCAGCTTCAATTCACGGACGTAGCCTTCCCCGAACTCGTGCTTGACGTAGCGCCGCGCCTGAAGAAACGACGGGAAATGCACCATCAGTTCGCCGGGGATCTCGATCATCTCGCCTTCTTGGATCGAGTCGTGCGATTGCCCATCGCGCGGCTTTTCTCGCGTGGGCGCAGGGACCACCTGTTTGAGACGGTATTTCCAATAGGTACGATCCCCGTCCCAGATAACCGTCGCTTTCAGCTCGAGCTGGCTCACAGTCTCGCTGACCTCCACGGTCAATTCGCCCTTGGGGTAAAGCGTTAGGTTGCTGGTTTGCACGTCGAGAAGCGTTTTGAGGAGCGTTCCATCGCCCTCCACGGGCGCTCCGTCCCTTGCCTGAACGGGTTCCATCGTCGCGCGCTGCTTGACAGGCGCTTTGGCCTCCTCAGAGGCGCTGCTGCTTTGCTCAGTACCGGCCCTCGACGACGCCAGCGGACTAATCGTGCCGGCGACGAGCGCTACACAAAGCGTGGCAACGGCCAGTAACCAGGTGACACACCGGGCCACGGGGTCGCGGCGGCGGCGCACGGCCAGGATTGCCCGGATACGGCGTTCGAAGCCGCGGCAGCCGGCCATGGCCACCGCCGCCGAAGGCGGCGCAGCATAAGTCAGGCTCAGTTGCTCTGCGAAATCCAGCAACACGCGCGCATAGCGAGTGGGAGGTTGGCCGGTCGCCAGCGCCCAATCATCGCACGCCGTCTCGCGTTCGACGCGCATCTGCCACGCAGCGAGCCACGCCAAAGGGTGAAACC
>JBKPMZ010000192.1:0-8226 GCA_046732415.1 Vulcanimicrobiota bacterium | reverse complement strand
ATGTGTATAAGAGACAGTTCTATATCCTCGTTGCACTCGCAGAGGAAGACACGCACGGCTACGCGCTGTCGAAGCGCATCGAAACGATGAGTGCGGGCGTCGTGCACATCACGGGTGGCACGTTGTATCCGCTGATCAAACAGATGCTCGATGATGGCTGGATCGCCGAAACCGCGGCTGCGCCCGGCGACCCTCGCCGGCGCGCGTATCGCCTTACGCCGCGCGGCCGCCGTATCGCCCAAGCGGAGGCCGCGCGTCTTGCGGAACTGCTGCGCACCGCGCGCAATTGCGATCTGCTGCCGAAGGGAGCACTTGCATAATGCGCGCCCTGCTATCTTTCGCGCTCTTGGCTTTCCCCGGCGAATTCCGTAAGACGTATGGTGCCGATTTGCTGCTCGATCTCGAACACCGCAAAGATGAACGCGGCTACGCCTTCCGTATTTTCTTCGACGTCCTGCTCGCCGGCCTCGGAATGCGCTTGGAACTGCTGCGCCGCGATGTATCGTACGCCTCGCGAATGCTGGTGAAAGCGCCGCTGTTTACGTGCGCTGTCGGCGGAACGCTCGCCGTTGCCATCGCCGCCAACGCGGTGATCCTGGGCGCTCTACAGGCCGTGGTGCTTGCACCGCTGCCGTATGCGCATGCCGATCGTCTATTCGTGTCCGCGCTTCTCGATAGCAAAAGCAACAACGCAAGCGAATACACGCCGCCGGTTCCGTTCGTCGATACGCTCGCCGGCTCGCGAACTATCGAAGCGGCAGCAGCGGTTCAACCAATACACGGGTTTGAGTCTATCGACGGGCACTACATCAACTTTGACCTAGCGCACGTTACGGCGAACTATTTTGCGACGCTCGGCGTGCGGCCCTATATCGGCCGTCTCTTCAACGCGCGCAGCGAGCAGTCCCAAGCGGTCATCTCATACGCGTTCTGGCGCACGCATTACGCCGCGAATCCGCACGTAGTCGGCAAACTCCTGAATATCGACGGCACCGCATACACAATAACCGGCGTCGCGCCGGATGGCATGGTCGATCCCGGATTCGGATTGGCAACTTCCGAGGACGCATGGACGCTGTTCCCTCGCGCGGGAGAATCGTGGGGCCTGCTTGTCGTACGTGCGCGCCCCGGCAGTGACATCGCGGCCGTTCGCGCCGATCTGAAGCGCCTCTGGCAAAATGCAGTGGGCAAACCGTGGCAGTCGTATCCGAAATGGACGCAGCTGTTCACCCAGCCAGTTCACGACGCAATACTCGATGACGCGCAAACGCTTTGGATATTTTTTGCAGCAGCGGCTGCCGTACTGCTCATCGCGTCTGCGAACATTGCGAGCCTCATCCTTGCGCGAACGCGTGCTCGCCGTGACGAGTTCGCCGTACGGGCTGCCCTCGGTGCTTCTGCGAGACGCATCGCTACGCAAAGCATCACTGAAACGCTCGTGCTCTGCGGCTTTGCCTCCCTCGTGGGTCTTACACTCGCAGCTCTCTGCATGCGAGGCGCAGCGGCGCTATTACCCGCCAACCTGCCGCGCGTCGGCGATGCGCGCATCGACCTGCATGTCGTGTTGTACGTGTGCGCGCTCGGGGTCGCGGCGGCGGTCGTTGCCGGATTGGTGCCGGCCCTGACTGCAGCGGGCAAACACATCACCGGCCGGCGCGGCACACGTGCGGGCATGACGTTCGTGACCCTCGAGGTCGGCGCTGCATTTGCCCTGCTCGTTTGCGCAGCGCTCCTGCTTCGCAGCTTCCTGACGTTGACATCGCAACCGCTCGGATTTCAGCCGCATCATGTCTACTCAGCAGGATTCGTTCCGAAGAACCTGTTTAGCGGCATACTAACTGGGCGGGCGCGCCGGTTAAACACCTCTGTTCTGGAGCCGCAAGTCGTGCGGCGCCTCGGCGCGTTGCCCGGCGTCACGCAAACGGCAACGGCATTGCACGTGCCGCTCGGCGACGACCTCGATATAATGACGGCATTCTGGCTGCCGGGAAAACCAATGCCGGCGCTGCGCGACAATGGAGCGCTGGCCAACATCTTCTTCTTCTCGCCGGACTACGTACGGCTGATGCGCATTCCGATCATTGCGGGACGCATTTTTACGAGCGCGGATTTTCAACGCCGTGACGTTCTGGTCGTCAATCAGGCGTTCGCGCGCAAATATCTCGGCGCGCCATCGGCGGCCGTGGGCGCGCGTATTTACAGCGGCGCCGGAGCTAGAAACGGAGGGAAGCTCTACCGAATCATCGGGGTTATCGGCGACACGCGCGACGCTCTCTCGCAGCCGCCGAAGCCGACGGCATTTCTGCCGCCGGCGGCGCTCCGGCGCGGCCGGATAGGCGCGTCGCAAGTTTTCATGGTGGTGATGAAAACGAAAGGCGACGATCCGCGCCTTGCCACTGAAGTTGCGGAGATCGCGCGGAAGTATTTTCCGCAGTACGCGCCGCCGACAGTCGCCTCCCTGGACCAGAAAGTCGCCGCCGACAGCGCAGTTGCCCGAACCTCGCTCGCCATGCTCGCGACGTTGGCCGCGATCGCATTGCTGCTCGCGCTCGCCGGAATCTACGGCTTGGTTGCGTTCTCAGTCGAGCGCCGGTATCACGAGATCGGCATTCGCCTTGCGCTGGGCGAAACGCGGAGCCGGCTGTTCTTGCGCATCGTCGCTTCTTCGGTCAGCCAAGCACTGCTTGGCATCGCCCTGGGAGTCGCAGCTTCCGTATTCGGCGTGCGGGCGATCGAGCAACAACTCTTCAAAACCTCGCCGTTCGATCCCGCGACTTTTACGTCCACCGCTGCACTGCTGATCGCCTGCGTTGCCGTTGCGTCGGCCCTGCCGGCGTGGAGGGCGATTCGCATCGATCCCGCACGCACGCTTCGTTTCGAATAACCTACTGCGCTAGCGCAAAGCATAAAAATAACGTAGTCTCAATTTTCATGAAACAGTCTCATCGATCGCGGCGGAATCTCACACTTTGTGGCGATGCACATCGATACCTCAGCCGCGCTTTGATGCCTCAGCATGACAAGGCGATCCTACGAAAGTAGTGCTTCGACGTCTTCCGCGCGTAAATCGAGCGTAGCGGTATCTTCCGCATCGAACAGCGCGCCGGCAAGTTCGGCCTTGCGTGCCTGCAACTGCAAGATTTTTTCTTCCACGGTGCCGGCCGCGACGACCTTATACACGAATACCGCTTTGTCTTGACCGATGCGGTGTGCGCGATCCGTCGCCTGCTGCTCGACGGCGGGATTCCACCATGGATCGTAGTGGATCACAGTATCGGCCGCCGTCAAATTCAAGCCGGTTCCGCCCGCGCGCAGGCTGATCAGAAACACGGGCACTTCGCCCGATTGAAAACGGCGCACCGGCGTTGCGCGATCGACCGTCGAGCCGACGAGTTCGACGTATGAAATTCCGGCGCGTTCGAGTTCGGGTTTGATGAGATCGAGCATGCTCGTGAACTGCGAGAACACCAGTGCATGGCGCCCTTCTTCGACGAGTTGCCCCAGCGTTTCGATGAGCCATTCCAACTTCACGCTGGAGTGCGCGCGCGAGGCCGCCGCAAGTTTGACCAGACGCGGATCGCAGCAGACCTGGCGCAGTTTGAGCAGCGCGTCGAGCACCGCGATGCGGCTGCGCGCAAGACCCAGGCGTTCGATCTCACGGCGTACTTCTTCATGCACCGCCACGCGCACCGACTCGTAGAGATCGCGTTGGTCCGCCGCGAGTTCGACGCGCTCGACAATCTCGATCTTCTCCGGCAATTGCAGCGCAACGCCCGCTTTGGTGCGCCGCAGCACGAACGGACGAATCCGGCGCGCCAGCATATCGCGACGCTCCGAAGAGTTTTGCTTTTCGATGGGCGTGCGGAACAGTTTCGCGAACGTGCGCTGATCGTAGAGCGCGTGCGGCATCGCGAAATTCATGAGCGACCACAGTTCGCCCAGGTGGTTTTCCATCGGCGTTCCGGTCAAGCAGATCCGCTGCTTGGCGCGCAATTTCGATGCGGTGCGCGCGACTTTGGACTGCGGATTCTTGATCGCTTGCGCTTCGTCGAGGATGGCAACGTCCCACTCGCGCTCGGTGAAGATGGCGTCGCGAACGAGCAGCGCGTACGTGGTGATCACCACGTCGCTTTCCTCGATCTGTTTATAGAGTCGCTCGCGCGTGGGGCCGTGCAGCGTCAACACGCGCAGCGACGGTGCGAAGCGTTCGATCTCCGCGAGCCAGTTGGGAACTAAGCTTGTTGGTACGACGAGGAGGCTGGGGGCCTCGATACCTCGGCCGCGCTTCGATACGTCAGCGTGACAAGATAGTTCGAGCAGGTGGGCGATCGCCTGGACGCTCTTGCCGAGTCCCATGTCGTCGGCGAGAATGCCGCCCACTTCATACTCGCGCAGAAACTGCAGCCAGCGATAGCCTTCGTGCTGATAATCGCGCAGTTCGGCGCGCAGTGCTTGCGGCACGGGGCGATCGGTGATGCCGTCGCTGCGCAGCCGCTGGGCAAAGCGGTATAAGCGCTCCGCGCGCTCATCCGCACCGCGCAGTTCCGGCAGCGCCTCGGCGATATTCAACGCCGCGAGCGAACCGACGGTGAGTTTGCCGCGCCGGCTGAATTGCGGATCCTCGTGCAGTTCGACCAGCGTTTGCAGCACGCGCCTCACGCGATCCATCGGCAACACGACGACGCGTCCGTCGACGTTCGCGTACGCGACCTCGCCTTGCGGCAGCGTTCCGCGCTCCATGCCGCGCAGCACCTCCACGACCAGCGGCAGCAAAGGCACGCGTTTGCCGTCGATTTCCACGCCGAGGTCGAGGTCGAACCAATCGCCGGCGCGCGATTCCAAGCGCGCATCCCACACGGCACTCGGCGCACTGAGATCGACGAAGAGGTCGTACAAACTCTCGTCGATCTCGACGGTCCATCCGGCGCGCTCGAGCACCGGCACGCCCTCGTACCGGAAGCGCGCCCACGACATCGGCGACGCGTTGCCGTGCGGCAATCCCGCGGCGACGAGCTGCTGCGTGTCGTCGGCATTCGCGCTGTCGACGTCGGCTACTCCGACGCGCGTAAGCACGCGTTTGGGCTGGTCGCCCTTGTGCGTTCCGAAATCGTAGCGTTCCTCGACGCGTGTCGTAATTCGTAAAATCGGCAAGCCCAGGTCTTTCGACGGCGTTGGGCCATTAGGCCTCGGTAGGCGCAGCAAGTCGGCGTTGGTACACTAGAAGCGAAAGGGGACCTCCTTGCCTGAACGACGCCGCACGCCGCGCACGCCGCATCTGCGTGCGAAGATCGGCACCATCGACTCGGATGCGTCCGCCCTTGATCGCGCCGTCGCGGCGGACGTGGTGCTGCGGCACCTGTTCGTTCCGCCCGCCCAGCCGGTCGATGGAATCCGTTACGCCGCCTACTACCGGTTCGCCGAGAAGCACAGCGGCGGCGATCTCATCGACGTGTACCGCTGCGCCGACGGCAACGCGAATCTGCTGCTCACCGACATCTCCGGGAAAGGCGTTGGTGCTGCGCTGCACGCGGGGCTGGTGAAGTACGGCGTGCGCGCCTATGCAACGGAAATGCACCCGCCTTGCAGCGTGCTGCGCTGGCTGAATCGCTTTTATAAGGAAACCGACGATTTCGAAGGCAGCGATTCGTTCGCGAGCGTCTTTTTTGCGCGCTATGACCCGGAGAGCCGGCGTCTTGCATACGCCTCGGCCGGACACGACGGCGTGCTGGTGATCTCGCCCGACGGCGAACGCTGCGGACTGCTCGAGATCACCGGGCCGGTGGTCGGCGTTTTTGATGACGATCCGCACCTGTTCAACGACGACGTCGTTGCGGTGGAACCCGGCACGACGCTGCTTGCGGTCTCGGACGGCGTGAACGAAGCGCGGCGCGAAGGCGAACTCTTCGGCATCGACCGGCTCAAGGAAGCGGCGCTGCGGCTGCGCGGCGGTTCGCTGGAAGATTTGGTCTGCGGCATTGCACGTGAAGCCGCCGCGTTCGCGCACGAGCGCGTCATCGACGATATGGCCGTGCTCGCCGTCACGTTCGAATGACGCGCTATTTCAATAATCGCGAGAGGGCGCGATCGGCAAGAACCTTTCCGCCGGTTTGGCACGTGGGGCAGTAGTTCGTCTCGTTATCCGCATAGCGGATGCGCCGCACCGTATCGCCGCACACCGGGCACGGCTTGCCGAATTTACCGTGTACGGCCATGTCATCGCGAAACGCGGTGACGTGCTCGGGAAAGTGTTGCTCGGCTTCCGCCCGCAGACGATCGATCCATACACGCAGCGTGCTGCGCGTTGCACCGAATAGCCGTTGCCACTGTTCGTCGGTAAGCTTTTGCGTGAGCAGAACCGGCGAGAGATGCGCGGCGTAGAGTATCTCGTCGGAATAGGCGTTGCCGATGCCGCTGAGCACGTGCGGGTCGGTCAGCGCGCGTTTGAGCGTATGATTTTCCGCGGTGAGCGCGCTGCGGAATTGTTCGAGCGTGCAGCCGAAGACGTCCAGTCCCGCGGGGTCGAGTGCGCGTAGCGCTTCTTCGCCACGCACGACGGCAATCGAGGCACGGTGTTTCGTACCGGCTTCCGTGAGCACGAGCGATCCATCGTCGAAGTCGACGGCCGCCAGCGCGTTGCGTCCCGCGAGCTTCGCGCCCGCCGCTCGCCAATGCAGCCGCCCGGCAATCATGAGATGCAACACCAGCCACAGGTCATCGTCCGTACCGATCGCGATGCGTTTGCCGATGCGCCGGATTTCGCGCACGGTTTTGCCTTGCACGCTGAAGATTGGCGGCTCGACGCTGCGCACGATGAACGGACTGGCAACGCGCACGTGCCGTATCGCACGGCCAAGAATGCGCTGCTCCAGCGCGTAGATGTACGCCGAGATGTCCGGCAACTCAGGCATAGCGCCAGAATACCACGGCAAGCGGCGCCGAGGCATCGAGGCGCATTCCCCCGAACCCAAATTCGCGTGATCGTTCCCGTCGTTCCAGAACCGGCGCACGTGTCTGCGCTTCCCGGCAGCTACACCGTTCCGAAAACCATCAGCATTTCCGCGGCTTCGCCCGATGAGCGCAACGTGGCGGATTTCGCCGCGGCATTTTTGCGCTCGCGCGGCATCACCGCCGTCATCGTGCCGGACGCCGGCGGCGCCGTGCTGCGCTTCTCCACCGATACGTCGCTCGCGCGTGAAGCGTACCGGCTGCGCGTCGATTCACACGGTGTCAGCATCGCGGCGGGCAGCGGAGCGGGCTTGTATTACGGCTTGCAGACGCTCGAACAACTGTTTCCGCCGGGTACTGCGAACGACACGCTGCACGATGTGGCGATCAACGACGCTCCGGCGTTTGCGTGGCGCGGGATCATGCTGGACGTCAGCCGTCATTTCTACGACGTGCCGACCGTCGAGCGGTTCATCGATCTCGCGTCGCACTACAAACTCAACACGTTGCACTGGCATCTGAGCGACGATCAGGGCTGGCGCGTGCAAATCAAGCGCTATCCGCGTTTGACCAGCGTCGGTTCGTGCCGCGCCGGGACCGAGGTCGGGAAGAACCCCGCCGATGTCGAGGGGCCGCGCTACTGCGGCTACTACACGCAGCAACAGATTCGCGACGTGGTTGCGTACGCGGCCAAGCGTTACGTGACGATCGTGCCGGAGATCGACATGCCCGGCCATTCAACCGCTGCCATCGCCGCATACCCGTTTCTGGGCTGCACCGGTAAGCAGCTCGCCGTAAGCACGACGTGGGGCGGCAGTTATCCAATTTGCCCGACGGATAAAGCGATCGCGTTCGAAAAGAACGTGCTTGCCGAAATTATGCAACTCTTTCCCGGGCGGTACATTCACACCGGCGGTGATGAAGTGCCGTTCCACCAGTGGCGCGAGAGTTCGTTTGTAACCGGACTCATGCAGCGCGAGCATCTGACTTCGTATCCGCAAGTGCAGGCGTATTTCGAACGCCGCATCGAGCACTTCATCGAAAGCAAAGGGCGCCGCATGGTGGGCTGGGATGAAATACTCGCGGGCGGCGTTTCAAAGAACGCGGTCGTGATGTCGTGGCGCGGCGTTTCCGGCGGCATTCAAGCCGCAAAACAAGGAAACGATGCCGTGATGACGCCGGAGGACCCGCTCTACCTCAATCAGTACCAGGGCGATCGCACGCAAGAGCCGCTGGCCATCGGCGGACTGTCGACGCTGCAGATGGTGTACGACTACGACG
>JBKPMZ010000191.1:0-1358 GCA_046732415.1 Vulcanimicrobiota bacterium | reverse complement strand
CCACGAGCCCGTCCGTAAAGAACACTGCCATCGATCCCGGCGGCAGCACGAGCGAACACAAGCGATCGTCGGCACGTTCCAATTGACGCATCCCGAGCGGCAAGCCGCGCGCGTCGAACGCATCGAGAATCTCCCGGCGATCGGGCATCCAAATCAGCGGTCCGGGATGGCCCGCAGCGGCGCCACTCAGCAAGCGCGTTTCCGGATCGTACATGCAGAGTTGCGCCGTCGCGTAGCGTTCGTCCGGAAATTCTTCGCGAATCAGGTAATCCGCGATGTCGAGCGCGCGCAGTAAATCCGCCTGCCCGTACAGCGCCGTGCGCAGCGCGTCGCGCAACGATCGCATGAACGCGGCGGCGTCGACGCCGTGCCCCGTCACGTCGCCTATCGAAATACCGATCCGCCCGTCGGGCAGATTGAACGCATCGTACCAATCGCCGCCGATCAACAATTCGGCTTCGGCAGGTTCGTAATACGCGTCAAAAACGACGCCATGGCGTTCCGGCAGCGTCCGCGGTAACGATGCAATCTGCAAGCGCGTAGCGACTTCAACGGACTGCGAGTACAGCTTCGACTTCGAAATCGCGACGCCGCAACGCCGCCCGAGATCTTCGGCGAACAGCAGTGCGCGCTCGTCGTACCGCTCGCCGCTTTGTCGCGTACGAACGAACGTGAGCGCACCGAGAATGCCTTGCACGTGCGATACGACGGGAACGACAATCATCGAAGCATATTGCAAGTCACGCATGAACTGCGCGTGCTGCGCGCTGGTCGCGATACGCGCGACGGCCTCGTCGTCGATATCGGAGAGCAGCAGCGCATCGCCGCTTTCCACCACCTCGCACACCGGGTGGCGCGGATAGCCGTCGCACGATTTCAAATGCACGCCGGCACTTTGCAGCGCTGGTGACAACGCCGCTATGCGATGCGCCGCTGCAACCGTTTCGGTCGTATTGCCGCGGCCGAGATCCAGCAAACAAATATCGGCAACGGTTTCGACCGCGGCCGCGCATACGTTGCGAAGCGTTTCGTGGTAGTCGAGTGAAAGGCCGAGTATCTCGCCCGCGCGCACGAGAAAATAGAGGTAGCGTTCGTCGGCGAGCGCCATGCGTTCAGGCTATGGCTGTGCCGGCGGGTCGCTCGCGGGGAACGAGTCGGCGACTTGTTTGTCGTAATCGTCGAGATCTTTGTCGCCTTCGTGCGCGTCGACCGCTTCCTTCTGGATTTCCTCGTGTTCGTCTTCGGGCGGTGTGGTGGTCTTACGTTCCATGCGCGGGCTTTTACCCTAGCAAGCACGGATTGTGTCCGCTCGGTCCAGAAGCATGCGAGCGATGACTCTGGCACGCGCAGTACTCGAA
>JBKPMZ010000190.1:0-9234 GCA_046732415.1 Vulcanimicrobiota bacterium | reverse complement strand
AGTATGACGATGAAGGCGAGGTAACGTCGTACAACGGGTTTTCCACAACTGTCACGCAGCTCTATAACGTGAGAGGTGAGCTAACTCAGCAAAGCTTCGCGAATTTCACGCCCGGCTGCGGAGTGCCGCAGGGCAACCTCGAGTGGGAGGGTGTTCGTCAAAAGGGCGCCGATGGCTACATGGTTCCGCTAACGTGGGGCGCCGATGACACGAGCGGATCAACATGCTCGTGGAGCCCGCATAACGCAAGTTGGGACGTTCTCACGGGCGTCACGACCGCAGGCGACACAACTACTACGACGTATGACGCGGCTGGTCGCGAGTCCGGGGGCACGATTCAGTGGGACAACATCTGGAATTGCGGCGACACGCAATGCGAGGACTCCGGCAACGGCAGCAACACGCGCCAATATGACGCAGAAAATCATTTGATTGGTCAAACTTATTCGAACTGGCAAACATACTCGGGTTCCGTAACGTGTCCGAGCGATTGGACCGGCGGCAGCGGTATGGGCTATATGAAAGTCAACATCGGTCTGTCGTACAAATGGGGCCCGAACGGACATGTTGTAGAAGCGGGCAATACGCACACCGGCTCGATGCTCTACGAGACGTTGCATTGGGACGGCGATGAAGTATTGTTCACTACGAACGGTGCTGGAACTGTAGACGACCTAAAACTCGATGGCGACGCCGACATACTTCTGAGCGGCGGCACAGCAAGCACTTCGTTTACGCAGCGTGACTTCAGCGGCGCCACTGGCGATCCACCAAACGCGAGCCGCGAGTTGTGCGCCGACACAAGCACCGCACCGATCTCACAGCCAGGCCCGGATGGAATAAGCGACGGATACAACATCTTCCAGGGCGTCCGCAACTACGATCCTGCAGTAGGAACGTGGTCAACGCCAGACGCTTACGAAGGCGAGGTAAGCGATCCGATGTCGCAGCACGCGTACATGTGGAATCGCAACAATTCGTTTCTTTATGAGGATCCGAGCGGATATCTCTCCATCGGAGATGTAGCAAAAGGCATTTATAACTTCGTTGTGGGTGACGACATAAGCACGCTCCGGGATAATCATGCAAGTGCTGGCGCGAAGATTGTCGCGGCTGCTTCTATTGCGTCAAACTTTCTCGCTCCTGAGATAAAGACCGGAGGACTCGCGGTAAAGGCGATCGTGAAGGGCGGCCTACAAATCAGCGAACATGCTGCTATTCGTGGGGCGCAGCGCGGCATAACCAGCCGGATGATGCAAGCCGCAGTTGATCACGGCAGCGCGCACTTCGATACGATGAATGGAACTGTAAACCATATTTTAGAAACTGCCGGAGGAAACTCGCTCGTGGTCGGGCGAAACCCAATCACAAACACGATCACATCAGCAATGATCGACAAAAGGGCGCCGGCGAAGTTGATCGGTAAGCGTTTGGCTAGCGGGAGATATCAATGACTGTGACGCTCGAAGCCCTGCTCCAATTACTCACCGAGAGAGGGGGGTGGGTACCCGAACCTCCACCTCGGGAGGCATTTCGAATTAGTCTCAAGGAAGCAGTAGGTAAGCTACGCATAGAACAGTTTCATACAAACAACGCTACCGATACGGTTGTAGAAGCGCTTGTTGATGAGACCGGTTCATTATGCGCGATCGACTTCTTTTAGGCTGCGCCTCGTAAATTAAGTCTTAAGACGGATTTCGGCTGAAGGCGATCTTTGCTACGATTCCATACCTCGCCGTGTCGCCCGGATGCTGCAACCTCGATCTATGGCACGGAACTGGCATTGCGAACGCGGATTGAAGCTAACGTCGCAGAAAAGGAAGCAACGTAACCCGTCGGCGGGGTAAGAGCCCAGCCTATAATTTCAGCATCGCGTCCGGCGCACTTCGAGCAAGGAACCCGCTAATCGCGCCGGACAAGGTTAACCTGAGGGCGTGAAACCGGACAAACGGAGGCTCTGAGTTTTCGGGCGCAAGCCCAAGGAGATTCACGTCAAAAGAGCCGGTTCACTGAGGCGACGATCGTCACGATCCTGCCGGCTAACGCGCGCTGTCGAATTGCGCCTGTGCTTTTTTGACCTCATCGATGTGATCGTGCGCCCATTGCGTGAGCGCGGCGATCGGGCCGCATAGCGTTTTACCGAGCGGCGTAAGTTCGTACTCGACGCGCGGCGGAATCTCCGGATACATCGTTCGCTTCACGAGCCCATCGCGTTCCATGTCGCGCAGCGTCTGCGTGAGCATCTTTTGCGAGATGCCGCCGATCATGCGCTTGAGTTCGTTAAAGCGCAGCGTTTGGTGCTGGGCGAGCATGCCGATGAGCAGCGTCGTCCATTTGTCGGCGATGCGATCGAGAATTTGCCTGGTCGGGCAGTTGCCGAGGTAGACTTCAGCGTCGGTCGGCAGTGGGGCGGTGGTGGTGGTTTCCATTTGGTAACTCGGCTACTTTCAGGTGCGTACTTGTAAATCGTAAGTCAGTATGCAAAAGTAACTATATCATGACTACCGCACAAACACAAGAAAAACTCACCTACTCCATCGACTCCAGCCACTCGTCCGTCGAGTTCGTCGCCCGGCATATGATGCTCACGAAGGTTCGTGGCCGCTTCGCCTCGTTCGAAGGGCAAATCGACCTGGCGCCCGGCAGCGACGTACCGCGGGCGTTCAGTGCAACTATCGACGCCACGTCCATCGACACGCGTGAAGCCCAGCGCGACACGCACTTGAAATCAGCCGACTTTTTCGACGTCGAGAAGTATCCGACGCTTGCGTTCCAGACGACGCGCGTCGAAGGCACGCCCGACGCATTCAAAGCGTACGGCAACCTGACGATTCACGGCGTCACGAAGGAAGTCGTGTTGAACGGCACGTTCGAAGGGCGCGGCACGGACCCGTGGGGGAACGAGCGCGTTGGGTATAGCGCGAACACGACCATCAACCGCAAGGATTTCGGTCTGACGTGGAACGCGGCGCTCGAAACGGGCGGCGTGCTGGTGAGCGAGGAAATCCGCATCGAACTGAACGTGCAGGCACTGCTGCAGAAATAACACGATGAATGGTGCGATGCCCGCGATCTTTTTCGGTCACGGCAACCCGATGAACGCGATCGCCGACACGGTGTACGGCAAGAAGTGGCACGCCATCGGCCGCGGTTTGCCCAAACCGAAAGCGGTGCTCGCGATCTCGGCGCACTGGTACGTGGAAGAAACGGCCGTCACGGCGATGGCGCAGCCGCGCACGATTCACGATTTCGGCGGCTTTCCGCGCGAATTATTCGAGGTAACGTATCCGGCGCCGGGCGATCCCGCGCTCGCGCGCCGCGTTGCCGATCTGCTGCAGCCCGCACGCGTGCGGCTGGATGATACGACGTGGGGATTGGATCACGGAACGTGGTCGGTCCTCACGCACGTGTATCCCGATGCGGACGTGCCCGTCGTGCAACTCAGCATTGACGAAACGAAGCCTCCGCAGTATCACTACGATCTCGCACGGCGCTTGGCGCCGCTTCGCGACGAAGGCGTGCTGGTGATCGGCAGCGGCAACGTGGTGCATAATCTGCACGCGTACGCGTGGGGAAGGCATCCCGCAGAGCCGTTCGATTGGGCGCTGCGTTTTGAAGCGCGCGTGCGAGAGTTACTGCTCGAAACCGACGGCACGGCGCTGGTGGATTACGAAGCGCTCGGGCGCGACGCGTTACTCTCCGCGCCGACGCCCGATCACTACTTGCCGCTGGTGTACGTGCTCGCGCTTCGCCGCGAGACGGATCGCGTGACGTTTCCGGTGGAAGGTATTGACGGCGGTTCGGTGTCGATGCTCACAGTCCAATTCGACTGAGAATATTTTTGGTGAATCCGCCCTCGAAGTGCTTGAGGACGTCGGGATTGTCTTTTACGAGTTGCACGATGTCTTGTTTGAGCGCTTGCGGGTTGCTCCGATCGCGTTGCAGCATCTCGGAAATTTGCTTCGCGAGATCCGGTTTGCCGTTTTGAGATGCGTTGTCCGCGGCTCTCTGCATGTGCTGCGCAACAGTTAGGTCGTCCACGGTTTGCACGTGTTCTTGCGTCGCCTGCTCCAGCGAGTTTTTGTCGATTTCGCCGGTTTCGGCACGCTTCAAGAGGCCTTCGACTTCGTTAAACATGGGGTGTTCATACCCGTCCTTCGACAGGCTCAGGATGACAAGGGGAGGCGACCGGCCAAGCTATAGGCGATGTTCCGTTATCTCACCGCAGGCGAGTCCCACGGCCCGGCGCTGGTCGGCATACTGGACGGCATACCGGCGCAGCTGCGCCTCGACATCGATCGCATCAACGCCGAACTAACCAAGCGGCAAGGCGGGTACGGCCGCGGCGGCCGCATGAAAATCGAGACGGACACGCTGGAGTTTCTCGCCGGCGTTCGCGGTTCGTACACGCTGGGCTCGCCCATCGCGGTGATGATTCGGAATCGCGATTTCGAGAACGTGCGCGAACTGATGGACCCGATTACCGGGCACGGTAAGCCGCTCACCAACCCGCGTCCCGGGCATGCCGATTACGCCGGAGCGCTGAAGTACCGCCATCGCGATCTGCGCAACGTTTTAGAGCGCGCGAGTGCACGCGAAACGGCACTGCGCGTGGGCGTCGGCGCGATTTGCGCGCAGTTTTTGGAAGCGCTCGGCATTACGACGCGCTCGTACGTCCACCAAATCGGCAGCGTGCAAGCGCCGGAGCTCGACGAGTTCTCGCAAGACGACGTGGAAGCGAGCGAAGTGCGCTGTCCGCACGGCGAAACCTCGCAGAGCATGATCGCGCTCATCGACGAAGCGAAAAAGGCCGGCGACACGCTGGGCGGCCGATACATCGTTCGCATTGACGGCGTGCCAGTGGGCATCGGCAGCAATCGGCAGCCGGACACACGATTGGACGGCGTGCTCGCGGGCGCGCTGATGGCGATGCAAACGGTGAAAGCCGTTGAAGTGGGTTTGGGCGCCGACGTCGCGTCGCGGCCCGGCTCGGCGGCTCACGACGTCTTCGCGCTGCAAGGCGAAGAAGTGGTGCGCGGCAGCAATCGCGCGGGCGGCATCGAGGGCGGCATGAGCAACGGTCAGCCCATCACGCTGCGCGTTTCGGTCAAGCCGATTCCGACGCTGATGAAGGCGCTGCCGTCGGTGAATTTGCACGAGAAGACCGATGCGCCGGCGTCGATCGTGCGCAGCGACGTGTGCGTCGTACCGGCCGCTGCCGTCGTCGGCGAGGCAATGGTGCGGCTCGCGCTCACCGGCCCGATTCTCGAAAAATACGGCGGCGACTCCATGGAAGAAACGCTCGAGAATCTGCGGCGCAGCACGGCTGCGGCGTCCGCGTTATTTGAAAAAGCGGGGGAGCGCGCGTGAAACGGCATATCGCGCTAACCGGCTTTATGGCCGCCGGCAAATCGACGATCGGCAAAAAACTCGCGCGACGGCTCGACGTAAAATTTTTCGACGTGGACGATTTGGTCGTCAGCAAACACGGCCCGGTGAGCGACATTTTCTACGCGCAAGGCGAACAGCAATTCCGCCGGTATGAATACGAAGCCATTAAGGAAGTGCTTGACGGCGAACCCGGGGTCGTCGCGCTCGGCGGCGGCGCGGTAACCTACGACGACAGTTTAAAACTGCTGAAGAAGCGCGCGTACCGCGTGTTCATCAAAGTACCGCCGGAACAGATTCTTGGGCGTTTACGGCGCAGCAAAGTGATTCGGCCGCTCATCGGCCCGACGCCGTCGCTCTCGAAGATCAAGGAACTGTACGGGCAGCGCATGCCCCGCTATTCGCACGCGGACTACGTAGTGGAAGCGGAGGACATGAGCACGGCGCAGATCGTGGAGAGCGTCGTGCAATGGCTGCACAAGAAAAACATCACGTTGTGACGGAGATCGTCGTCGAAGGATCCGTTCACGATTCGCTGCGGCGTTTCGTGCACGATAACCGCGTCGCGCGGTTCGCCGTTGTCTGCGATGCGAACGTGCTGCCGTATGCGCGCGCGCTGACGCGCGGCATTCCGGGGCGCCTGGCACTGTTGCCGTTTGCACTGGGCGAGCGGCGCAAGCGCCTCTCCACGGTCGAAACGGTGCTCGAAGCGCTGGTGCGCAGCGGTGCAGATCGCGGCACAGTCATCGTCGGCGTCGGCGGCGGCGTGGCAAGCGATCTGTTCGGGCTTGCGGCATCGCTGTACATGCGCGGCGTTCCCTACGTGCATATTGCGACGAGCCTGGTCGCGATGGTGGACGCCGCGATCGGCGGAAAGACCGGCGTGGATCTCGAGTCGGGAAAAAACCTTGCCGGAACCTTCACCGATCCAGTTGCGATGTTCGCGCACGTGGACGCGCTGCGCACGCTGCCGTACCGGCACCTGCGCGAGGGACTTGCCGAGGTCGTCAAACACGGCATCATCGAAGGCAACGAACTTTTCGACGCGCTCGAAACGCTGGCGCCGCACGCGTTTTGGCGCTGGCCGTGGGAAACGGTCGTCAACGACGCACAGAGCGTCAAACGCATGATCGTCAGCGACGACCGGCTCGAGCACGGCATTCGTGAAACGCTCAATTTGGGACACACGTTTGGCCATGCGATCGAACGCGCATCGAACTATCGCGTCTCGCACGGCGCCGCGGTGTCGATTGGACTGCGCGCGGCCGGGCTGCTCGCGTTGCGAACCGGGCGTTTTTCACGCGAGGAACACCTGCGCGTGATCACGCTCCTCACGCTGCTGCGCATGCCGCTCGCGACGCGAGAATCGCCCTCGCGCGTCTACGCGGCGATGTTCGCGGACAAGAAGAAGCGCGACGGCAAACTGCGATTCGTGCTGCCGCGCGAGATCGGCGACGTGGAATACGGCGTGGTCGTTCCGGAGCGCAGCGTGCGCGCCGTACTGGAGCGCATTACTTCGCCACCTGGAGGCGGGGAATTCCGGTAGGCAGGCTCCTCGTCCGCTGCGTCGACGCGCTTGCGGCGATTCGTTCGTCGCGATTCGATCTGCCGCTCACGTACGACGCCGGCGACCTGGACTTGCGCGTCGGTGACGTGGTTCGCATACCGCTCGGCTCGCGTGAGGAGATCGCGTTCGTCGTCACCGCGCCGCATATGCGCGAAACGGATAGGCCGCTGCGCAAAGTGCTCGACGCGCCGTCGGTGCCGCGTGCGTTCGACGAGCATGGCCTCGCGCTAGCGCGCTTCGTTGCGGACTATTACGTGTGCACGCTGGGCGAAGCACTCGGCGCGGTCGTGTTGAACGCCGCAATTCCGCATACCGTGGACACGTTCGTGCTTACGGTGAGCGAACCGAACCGCCAGCGCTATCCGTCAGTGCCGGGACGCTTGGTGTCGCTTATTTGGGAAGAGTTTCGCGACGGGTTTGCGCTGGAGGTTTTGCTGCGCCACCCGGAAGCGCGCCGAACTGGAGATCGCTCGACTTTGCTGCGACACGTGAATGCGCTCGTGCGCAGCGGTGAAATACGCCGCGAGCGCCGCGTCGTCGATCCGCGGACGCACGAATACCGCGTGAAAGTGCTTTTCCCGGGGAGCGGATCGATTCGCGGCCCGAAAGCCGGCGCGCTGGTGGAATTCGTACGCGAACAGCCCGGTGTTCCGCGCGCGGATGCCATTCTCGCGGGTTTTTCTCCGGCGATCGTGGCTCGTGCGATTAAGGCGGGCGCCGTACGCGAAGAAGAAGTGGCACCGGCGCGACGGCGCGGCGATGCGCCGCTCGGAACGCCGGAATTCGCGCCAAGTGCGGAACAGACGCGTGCGATCGAGTCGATTACGGCGCACCTGGATGCGCGCACGTTCCACGAAACGCTGCTGTACGGCATCACCGGCAGCGGCAAGACGTACGTGTACATCGAGGCGATCAAACACGTGCTGCGCGCGCACGGCCGCGCGATCGTGCTCGTGCCGGAGATTTCGCTGACGCCGCAAACGGCACGCCGCTTCGAGCGCGCGTTCGGCGAGCGCGTGGCGGTGCTGCATTCCGCGCTCTCGGAGCGCGAGCGCTTCGATGCGTGGCAAGCCTGCGCTCGCGGTGAGGTCGACGTCGTGGTGGGAGCGCGCAGCGCGGTGTTCGCTCCACTGCAAAACGTGCGCGCGATCGTCGTCGACGAGGCGCACGAGTCAACGTATAAGCAAGACACGGTGCCACGCTATCACGCCGTTACCGTTGCGCGCGAACGCATGCGCCTGGAGGGCGGCGTGCTCGTTCTGGGCAGCGCGACGCCGTCGCTCGAGTCGTACGATGCCGCGATGCAGCGACGCATCGCGATGCTGGAACTGCCGACGCGCGCAACGCGGCAAGCGTTGCCCGACGTACACGTGGTCGACATGGCCAAGGAATTCGAAGCGGGAAACCGGCGCATTTTCAGCACGCGTCTTTCGCAGGGACTGGACCAACGTTTGCGGTGCGGCGAGAAAACCGTGCTGTTCGTCAACCGGCGCGGCAGCGCGGGTTTTTTACTGTGCCGTGCGTGCGGATTCGTGCCCGAATGCGATCGGTGCAGCGTCTCGCTCACCGTACATCGCGCCGAAGGTTTGCTGCGCTGCCATTACTGCGATGCGCAGCGCGCGCTTCCGGCGGCGTGCCAGGTGTGCGGATCGGAGACGATTCGCGAGTTCGGTGTCGGCACGCAGCGCGTCGCGGAAGAAGTGCAGCGCTTGTATCCGCAGGCGCGTGTCGTGCGCATGGACAGCGATACCACGACGCGCATCGGCGATCACGCACGATTGCTGGACGCATTCGGCGCGGAAGGCGACGTGCTGGTCGGTACGCAGATGGTCGCCAAAGGCTTGGATTTTCCGGACGTGACGCTCGTGGGCGTCATTGCCGCGGACATCGGTTTGCACGCGCCCGACTTCCGCGCGGCGGAGCGCACGTTCGGTCTCATCACGCAAGTCTGCGGACGCAGCGGACGCGCTCGCCCGGGCGAGGCGATCGTGCAAACGTACTCCCCGAATCACGACGCCGTCCTTCGAGCCGCCGCACACGACTATCGCGGTTTCGCGCAAGCGGAATTGGAGCAGCGCTACGAACTCGGCTATCCGCCGGCGCAGCAGCTCATGTATCTCGGCGTCATCGGGCGCACCCGTTCCAAGACGCTCGCGCAAGCGCAGCAGTATGCGAGTTTGCTCGAAGATGCGGGTGTGGCGCAGGTGCTCGGGCCGGCGCCGTACCCAATCGCGAAACTCAATAACGAATGGCGCTTTCGCATCGCGCTCAAAGCGCCG
>JBKPMZ010000189.1:0-3024 GCA_046732415.1 Vulcanimicrobiota bacterium | reverse complement strand
TGCTAGGGACCCTCACAAAGAGTCACACAAAGCAGCATACGCTCACTGACGGCAGCACAACGACAATAACTTTGCCTGGGCTTCCGGAGGCTGATGCACGGAATATCGTCAACCACGTCACACTTACTCAGGTCGACGAAGAAGAATTGACAGATGCGGTTCTGGCGGCCCTTGCGACAACCGTAACCGGGGTGGACAGCCGCCACGCGTTCGACTTCCTCATGTGGTGGTTGCTCACATCGTCCGAGTCCCAAGCGAGGATCGATCGGAATAAGGCAATCGCGAAAGTCGGCCGCATCGGCAAATTTCTCGCCCAGCGAGGAGCGTACCACGACGAATGGTTTACGTCTATTATCCCCATCGGGCCGCCAAGTAGTCCAACAGCTAACGCCGAACACATGAGGCAGGAGTTTTTTCGCGGTGGACGTGTACGGTTCGAACACGTCAGTGAAGATTTAGATGTCCCACGAGAGCGGTTCCTGACCGAGATACATAGGGCATTTCATGCTGACAATGTGGTCATCGTGCACAGCGCGTCGGGCCAAGGAAAGACGACGCTTGCCTACCGGTATGCTAAAGACTGTGCTCCAGAATGTTTTCGTTTCGAGCTGTTGACCCCGGCGAACGTGAAGCACGCACGAAAACTGGCACTAGCTCTCGTAGGGCATGTTGAGGCCATTGAAATCCCAACGTTCGTCTATGTGGATGCGAGGCCTGGCGATGACTATTGGGTCGAGGTCGTCCGTCAACTCGCCTCGGTTAACGGGATTCGCGTTCTCGTGACTGTTCGTGAGGAAGACTGGAGCCGCGCCCGAATCAGTGTGGCCGACTTTTCTTTTGCAGAGGTTCTGCTCTCATTTGAAAGGAACGAAGCCGCATCACTCTATTCGCGGCTAATCCATGGCGCACCTGATGCGCGGCATCTCGATTTCGACGATGCCTGGAGCCAATTCGGGAAGCGCCACACACTATTCGAGTTCGTTTACTACATCACGCAGGCGGAAACGCTTGCCGATCGTGTAAGCTCGCAAATTGCCTCGCTGCAGGACGCAGTGCTCCGCGGCGAACGGTCAAGAAACGAATTAGAGTTATTGCAACTCGTTGCGGTTGCGTCCGCCTACGAGGCGCGAGTAGATCTAGTTTTGCTCGCGGCGCATTGCAATTTGCCCGCGGTCGAGCGAACGCTCGAGCGTTTTCATGACGAGTACTTGCTTCGATTGTCGGAAGACGGCCGCTATGTTGATGGCTTTCATTCAATTCGAAGTGAGATCATTTCACACAAGCTAACCGATCCAGTAACGAACCCTTGGGCGGGCGCGGCCAGTCGATGCCTACCACTAATCGTCGAGGAAGATCTGCAACACTTCCTTCTTTGCGCATTCTCGCGACACGTCGACGCGTCGGACGCACTACTTGCCAGCCTGGCACAATTGCGGCCCTCAACTTGGATTGGCATTCACGGCGTGATTTCATCGCTAATGTGGAACGGCATTAGGAAGTACGCCGAAGAGAATGCAGGACTATTGCAGGAGGCCTACCAGCCCGTTGAAAATCTCCATGGGCGGCGCTAAATTGCGGCGGGCGATTTTTCGAGCCGGATCAGGGAGGCCGCGTGATGGCGTTGGGCAAGCGGAAGACGGAGCAGCAACAGGAATTATTCGTCCCTGCGGATCAGCTGCCCCGATCGCCGGGACACGTCTTCTACCGTAAGCTGAACGAACTCTTGGCCGAAGCCGGCTTTGACGTCTGGCTCGAAGATCAATGTCTTCGTTACTATGCCGACGGAGCAGGACGGGAAGGCATCCCGCCCGGAACTTACTTCCGCATGCTGCTGGTCGGCTACTTCGAGGGCATCGGCTCTCAACGCGGAATCGCCTGGCGATGCAGCGACAGCCTCTCGATCCGCGATTTTCTGGCTGTTCCGGCAGGGAAGCAGTCGCCTGACCACTCCTCGTTGTCCAAGATTCGCGATCGTCTGCCGCTGCAATTGCACCTGGACGTCTTCACGCGGATTTTGCAGCTGGCCGCTGAGAAGAAGCTGCTCAAGGGCAAGAACGTGGCGGTCGACTCGACGACGCTGGAAGCCGACGCGGCGATGAAGAGCATTGTCCGACGAGACAATGGCGAAGACTGGAAGCAGTATGTCACGCGGTTGATGCAACAGGAAGGCGTGGTGGCCCAGGGCGAACAGCCGACCGACGAAGAGATTCGTCGCTACGACAAAAACCGCAAGAACAAGAAGGTTTCCAATGACGAGTGGGTCAGTCCGACCGATCCCGACAGCCGTATCGCTCGCATGAAGGACGGTACGACACATTTGGCCTACAAGGCCGAACACGTGGTGGACCTGGACGCGAATCTGATCCTGGCGGCTGAAGTGTACCATGCCGACCAGTCCGATCAGCAGACGCTGGAAGACAGCTTGAATCAGGCGCAGATTAATCAAGAAGCGGCCGGCAGCGAGAGCCAAATCAAGAGCGTCGCGGCCGATAAAGGCTATCACTCGGCCGAGACGTTGGCGACGCTCGACCAGCATACGCCGTATCGCACCTACATTCCCGAACCGACGCGCCAAGGTAACCGTCGCTGGACCGACAAGACGCCCGAACAGCGATCCGCCGTGTATGCCAATCGACGCCGCATGAAGGGCGACCGGGGGAAGCGCCTGCAACGCCTACGCAGCGAGTTTGTAGAACGCACTTTCGCGCACGTGTGCGAGACAGGCGGAGCGAGACGCACCTGGCTGCATGGGATCGAGAAGGTTCGCAAACGTTATCTGATCGCAGCTGCCGCGCATAATCTCGGCCTGCTGATGCGCGTACTGTTCAAAATGGGCACGCCGAGGGGATTGCAGGCGGCGAGGGACATTGCCTCGTCGATGTATTTAGCCATTCTGACTCTCTGTAAGCAGATCCTGCGCCCCGAGTTCGCTTTTGGGACAGCACCAGAGCGATATCTCGCTCCCTGGGCCGCCGCGACGCGCATCGCGGCTAGCGCTGAAAACGTGAGAAATTCAACGGCCTG
>JBKPMZ010000188.1:0-1274 GCA_046732415.1 Vulcanimicrobiota bacterium | reverse complement strand
CGGAGGCACCCAATTCTGGGGGAAGGCTTAGACCAGTAGGGAGCACGACGGAGCATAAGCTTGGGCTGCGCTATCGAGTCGTCCCGCCTGACTCGCTGCGCCAGTTCCCGACTTGAGAACAACTCCACCAAGTGAGGATTGGTCTTCGACGATTAAGATTCTCGCCATGATTGCCGAAGAGCAGCAATCTTAGCGCCGTGGCCCGCGCGGCCGATTGAGCGCCACCCTGACCCGGCCGAGGCGCCGCCCTGCTGCCGGGTTGCTGGCTCTTGGCCGTCTCCAGCGACCTCCTTCGCATTACGCTTAGGACTGATTCCAAGGTTGAGCTGCGAGAGCCACTCCGCGGTCTGGAATTTTGATTCTACATCGCGAAGACTCACTCCCGTCGACAACCAATGGTCGTTATGGATGCAGTCCTGCAGATGCAGAGGACATTCTGCAAGATTCCGTATTGGCGAAGATTCCTCTGTTTCCGCTTGGGTCGCGCTTCCGCCAGTTTCCGTCGCCGCTGTTCGTGCAGCGCTGGAGGATCGCCCCGGTAATAATCGATCGGTCGCAGGTAGCCAGCTGGCCTATTGCTTCCATGCAAGGCTAGCCGCAAAAGTCAGGGCAGCACTTTTTCCAGTCACCTTCTTGCCGCATTCCGTCTCCGCATATGCGCAGCGTACTCTCGAAAACCGTGCGATCGCAAAGCGGCGTCAGCCAAGCTGGAAGAGCTGCGCGAAGGTGGTTGCGGACGAGCCGGAATTACTGAAGTTCTTCGCCTTCTCTGATCGCTGGCAAGACGGCGTGTTGGCCTACTTCGATCGCCGCGAGACGAGCGCCGCCGTGGAGCGCCTGAACAACAAAGCACGCGTGGTCACTCGTCGCAGCTACGGACTCAAATCAGCCGACAGTCTGTGGCAGCGTTTAGCATTGGAGGTGAATCGCCTCAGCGAGATATCGCGCCGGTGCTTCCTCAAGGTCACCCCGGCAGTGCAAACGCCCCGCCCGCAATTTGCTGCATGAACTGCTGGCTCATCATCAATGATTGTCACCCACTAGCGAGGGAGAAAAGAGCCAAAAAAGGGGTTCTAATTGCCCCAGGCCTATCACAAATTGCCCCCTAATTGGCCTTCTTTGTGTCAACTTTAGGGTCTAATTGGCCTCTTCCGCGCGCCAGGAGACGGAAATGTCCCCAGTAATTCCGGCCCCTCGTGGGTAGGCGCCGGCGTCTGAAATGGGGCGCCTAATGGGTGCGCCTACCGCCATTGCTCGGCGTTCTCGAATTCGCT
>JBKPMZ010000187.1:0-13198 GCA_046732415.1 Vulcanimicrobiota bacterium | reverse complement strand
TCGATGACGACCGTTGCCGCGCCCGTATCTCCGTCGTTCTTGCACAACACGCAGGACCACGTTTGTCCGCCGTCCGTACTGCGGTATAGGCCGCGCTGCTTGTTCGAGCCGTACGGATGACCCATTACGGCCGCGAATACTTTGTTCGGGTCGCGCGGATCGACGGCAAGCCCGTTGATTTGCTGGCCGTCGCGCAGCCCCAAGTGCGTCCACGTCTTGCCTGCATCGGTCGATTTGTAGATGCCGTCGCCCACGGAAAGATCGGGACGGCGCAATCCTTCACCGGATGCGGCATAAATGACGTTCGGGTCGCTTGGCGCAACGGCTAGAGCGCCGATGGATCCCGTGTCCTGCCCATCGAAAACCGGCTTCCACGTGCGGCCGAAATCGGTGCTTTTCCAAATGCCGCCGTCAGTGGGTGCCATATAATAGGTGCCGGGCTGCTGCGAAACGCCGCTTACGCCCACTGTTCGGCCGGCGCGAAATGGGCCGATATTGCGCCAGTGCAATGCACTTGCCGGCGCCTGTGCCGAAATTGCGGCAGATAACAAAAGTGCGAGCATATGCTCGCACTTGGATTACTTGGGAAGGCTTCCTTCGTCAGCGTCCTGGATGTGGATTACGCGCGCCGGCGTTTGCCGTTTCGCGCGTGGCGCGGCTGGAATGGTGCGCCGATCTTGATCGCCTTGTCGCGCGGCAAATCATTGTCCACGTCTTGACAGCCGATGGGTGTGAAGTCGCGGCAATCGCCGGGGCGCGCTTCATAAATACCGCAGTAATAGCGGCCGCGTGCGCTCTCCTTTAAAAAGACGCATTGGTCGGTAATGTCGTCCGTGACTTTTCGTACCCAGCCCACGTAGTAGCCGTCGGCGGATTTGCGCTTGACGATGTATTCGTCCATGACCTCTTTCGGCGTCATCTTCAAGTAATTCGCGATGCGCGCAACGTCTTGCCGGCTCACAAACGGCTCGTAGCCGCTGCAGCATTCCGCGCAGCCCGGCGGGCATGCGACGTTTTCCGGCAGGTCCTTATGGTGCTTGCGCGCGAGGTCGATCACTTTGGCGATCGCCGCGACCATTTCCGGATCGTCGTTGTACTTATACTCCCATTCGCGATGCGTGACTTCGTTCGCATTATAATAATGCGTCGTCTTCGAGTTGTACGTCACCGTGATGTGCTCTTCGTCGATCTCGATCTTTTTGACGCGCTCGATGGGCGTGGTGTCGAGCAATTCGGGATGCGTGGGCTGTCCGGTTTCGCGCGTGAAGTTGCGCAGGTTGATGAGGTCGATGGTTTCCATTATCGCTAGGGGCTTCGACGCTAAGCCAGAAACAGCCCCCGGGAGGAAGAACCAAGAGTGCGTAAGGCTATTGGCGTGGACCTAGGCGGTTCGCATACCACCGCGGGCGTCATCCAAGAAGACGGCAAGATCCTCAGCCAGCACGAGCTGGACATTACCGATCGCAGTTTCGACGCAGTCGTCGGTGCGGTCGAACAGGTTGTGAGCGCTGCACTCAAGGAGACCAAAGACAAAGACCTTGTCGGCATCGGCATCGGCTCGCCCGGAAACATCGATCCGAAAAGCGGTGCGGTGCTGTACTCACCCAACTTCCTTTGGGAAAACGTCCCGCTTGGAGACGCGCTGCGAAAACGCTTCAAGCAGCAGCAGGTGTTCGTCGCCAACGACGCACGCTGCGCCACGCTCGGCGAGTACACCTTCGGCACCGGTAAGGGCACCAAAGACTTCGTACTGCTCACGCTTGGCACAGGCATCGGCGGAGGCATCGTTTCAAACGGGCATTTGCTCATCGGCAATCGCGCCGGCGCGGGAGAGATCGGTCACCATCAGATCCGCCCCACCGACGGTTTCATCTGCGGATGCGGAAAAGTCGGCTGCTTCGAAGCTCAGGCATCAGGGACGGGGCTTATGCGGCATGCGCTCGCGGTTGCGCCATCGTTTCCGCGCAGCACGCTGCTTCCGCGTAATCCGGAAAAGATCGGTTCGAAAATGATTCGGCGCGCCGCCCAAGCGGGCGATGCGCATGCGCTGGCCGCATGGAGGCGCTTCAGTTTCGATCTCGCGCTCGGTATCGCGAACATCGTCACGTTCGTCAACCCGGAGGTCATAGCGCTGGGAGGCGGCGTCAGTACGGCCGGCGATTTCATGCTGGATGCCATTCGCGATCGGGTCGACGAACTGACGACCATGGTCCCGCGCAAGACGACGAAACTCGTCATCGCCAAACTTGGCAACGACGCGGGACAAGTTGGCGCCGCGACGATGTGCTTCCGCGGAGGCCTCACAACCGAACATGGCCGCTAGCGTTGCGCTGATTACCGGTGCCTCCGGCGGCATCGGCTTGGAGTTTGCCACGCAGCTCGCACAAGCGGGATACGATCTCGCCCTCGTCGCGCGTTCGAAACACAAACTGGAAGCCATAGCTGCCGATCTGCGTGCGCGCTTCGGCGTCGGAGCGCAAGCCGTCACTTGCGATCTGTCGCGTGCAAACGCAGCGCACGAAGTTCGTGCACAAATTCCGGAGTGCGACGTGCTGGTCAACAACGCGGGTTTTGCCAATAACGGCAAGTTCGCGCAGATGAACGAGAGCGCGACGCTGGAGGAAATTCAAGTTGACGTGACCGCCCTTACGCAACTTACCCGCCTCTATCTGCCAGGGATGATCGAACGTAAGAGCGGCAAGATTTTGAACGTTGCATCAACGGCCGGGTTTTTGCCTGGACCCAATATGGCCGTCTACTATGCGAGCAAAGCGTATGTGATTTCGTTTTCCGAGGCGCTCGCGGAGGAAGTGCGCGGAACCGGCGTTACCGTAACGGTGCTGTGTCCAGGTGCGACTCATACAGGCTTCGCCGAGCGCGCGGGTACAACCGCGACACCGCTGTTCAAGCTGCCCATGGCAAAAGCGGCGGACGTCGCCAAGGCCGGCATCGATGGCATGATGCGCGGCAAGAGCGTCGTCGTGCCCGGCATTACGAATAAACTCGTTGCACTCTCGCCGAAGATTACGCCGCGCCGGCTGCTCGTCGCAATAAGCGGCAAGGCGGTCGAATCGGGTTCATAGGGATTCACAGCGGTTTGCCGGCTTAAACGGCACGCGCAGCTCGTAATTGCCGACGACGGGCGTGCAGGCAACGATTTTGGGGGGCATACGTCGGAAAATCTTGGCGGTGACCGGCTTGCCGACGGGATAAGGAAGGATCGGCGTATGCCCTCACGCACAGTGCTTGACGATGAGCCATCGGCGCGCCGCGGTTTTGTGGACGGGCGGAAAGGATTGCGCACTCGCGTTGTGCCGCGCGCAAGACGCCAATTTCGACATCGCGTGTCTGGCAACGTTCCACCCGGAAAGTGACGGCCGCGAACCCTTCAAGGCGCATCCGCTGCATCTCGTGCGGCAGATCGCTGCCGAAATGCATCTTTCGCACGAATTACTGGCGGTGGGCGAAAACTACGAGGACGGCTACGTTCGCGGCCTACATTATTTACGCGGACGTTACGGGATCGACACGGTGATTACCGGAGACATCGACTTCGTCGACGGAAAGCCGAACTGGATTACGCACTGCTGTGCTCGTGCGGGCCTTCAGGCCTTCATGCCGCTTTGGAAAGCGCCTCGCGAAGAGTTGCTTGCTGAAGTGGTTGAGCGCGGCATCGTCGCGCGTATTTCGTGGATCAACTCTGAACATATCCCGCCGCAGTGGCTCGGCAGAACCATCGACGAAGGCTTTATTCGCGATATACGGGCTTTGGCTGCGCGTGCGCCGGTCGATATCACCGGCGAGAACGGCGAATATCACACCATGGTGTCGAGCGTTCAGTTCCCTTTGCCGCGCGCGTAGTCGGCGGCGCCCATGAGGTGCAGCGAGACGTACGGCTCGTCTCCGACGACCCAACTGTCGTGCCCGGGCGGAATCGAAAACACGTCGCCGGCGTTCATTTCGATGACGCTGCCGTCGGCCATCGCCGCGGTCGCGCATCCGCTCAGGACGATGCCGACGTGTTCGACTTGGCAGAGCGATTGGCCGGCGGCCTTCCCGACATGCTCGGACCAGCGCCAGCCGGGCTCGTACGTCGCTTTGCCGATCGTCATGCCGCCCGCGCGTACGAGCTCGAATTTTCCGTGCTCGAAACTGCGGACTTCATCCGGCTGCTCGAACCGTTTCAAAAGTACTCTCATAGCGTTTTCCTTTACCGATGGCAAATGCAAGTGCGTCGTACAGCGTCTCCTCGCCCCAAAAGAGCTCGCCGTCCACCAGGCAGTTCGGAGCCCCGAAGATGTCGATGGCGAGCGCGCGTTGCGTATTGCGCCGCAGTGCCTCGCGGCGATCGGCGTCGAGCGCGGCCTGCAGCACGGCGGTGGCGTTTTGCCCGACTCCTCGCAGCAAGCGCCGCACCGTCTCTTCATCGTTCAGTTCACAATCCTCGCCAAAGTTCGCGACGAACGCGCGGCGGATATACTCACCTATCCACGGTTCGTCGCTGAACGCCGCGGCGACGCGTGCGGCGAGCGTCGTGTTACGTGGAAAGACGCTGGGCCGTTTGAACGGCAAGCCGTATTTGTCCGTCAGGCGTTCCATGTCGCGCCACATGTATGCGCCGCGCAGCGGATTGACTGCGAAAGGCGACGTCGTCCATCCTTGCCGCCGGAAAATCGGCGCCAGCAGAAACGGGCGCCAGCGCAACGTCACGCCCGCGTCCCGGCACATGTTTTCTATGCGCATGGCCGCAATGTATGAATACGTGCTGGCGAATTCGAACCAAAATTCAAGTGTCGGCTGTCTCACACGCCGCTATTCTCAAACGAAAGTAGACTGACCCGTGTACAACATCGTGCCTGCCGGCGCAGCCGATCGGGCCGCCGCCGTCGCAATCATCACCGAATATCTGGAAGAGATCGGCGATCCGATCGTTGCCGATGCGGTGAACCAAGAGGTGGAACGGCACACTCGTGAGCGGAGCCACGCACTATTGTTAGCGATGGCCGGCGACCAGGTTGCTGCTTGCGTCCAGGTCCACCCGCTCGGAAGTGCGGCGCGGTTCGAAGTAAAACGTCTGTACGTACGTTCGGCGTTTCGCCGTCGGGGATTGGCACAGGAACTCATGCGAGCCGCCGAGCGATTCGCGCTCGATTGTGGCGGCTCGTCGATCTGTCTGGATACGAAATCGCGCATGCACGAGGCGATTGCGCTGTACGAAGCTTTGGGATACGAGCACATCGCACCGTACCATGCGACGCCGTTCGCCGACGTGTTCATGTATAAACGGCTCGAAGAGGGCTAGATGATCGAGCAATATTGCTCGGACTGCGTTTTGGGCCGTGACCCGGAAGGCAACAAGGTTACGCAGCACGAGAAGAAGCACACGGGCTAAGTATACAGGTTGGTATACGGGCGGGGCGGAAGCTCGCGGCATCATGCAAGCCGGGCTAAAACGTGCGGACCTCAAGCAGCACATCGCGCGCGTCGCGGCGCGCCTCTTTTGCGAACAGGGTATCCACGCCGTTGGTGTGGACCGCATCGCCGACGCAGCGCAGATCACCAAACGCACGCTCTACCATCACTTCCCTTCGAAGGATCAACTGATCGCGGAATCGCTGCGCGTCTCGCCGATCGTGTTTTTTCCCACCGAAGGTACGGCGCTCGAACGCATCGTCGGTGCCTTCGAAATGCTGACGAAGTTTTTGGAAGACACGGATTTTCGCAGCTGTCCGTACATCTTTTACACCGCCGAGTTGGTGGACCGTCGTCATCCGGCACGCGCCATTATCGAGCGGCGGATCGCCAAACGCTTGGCGTGGTTTCGCGATAGAGCTGCGGAAGCCGGTGCGGCGCGTCCCGACAGACTTGCCGAGCAGCTCGACATACTGTTTGACGGTGCCCTGGCGGCAGGCGCCAAGCGCGCTGATACGCAACCCGCGCGAGCAGCGCTTGATGCGGCACGAACGCTTATTGCTCTCTCGTTGCAGCCGTCAACCGTTGCGGCTCTGCCATCGCGAGCAGTTCGTTCACGTAGAAATTGATGACCGCTGCGGGCGGCCACGGTGCGACCCGAGCATCCTGCAGCAGCTTGACGACAACTGCTTCGGCGCGGTTGCGGTCGAGAGGCTCGCTTCGCTGCGCGTGCTGTGCGGCGTGCTCTTTCATTCTGTACCAAACGGCTTCAATAGCAGTCATCAAATAGTGGCTCCGGGAATGTCGGAGCGTCAGAATAGCATGCCGCCTCCACGGGCGTCGGCACGGAAGCGAACGTAATTACACCACTTTCTTGCTGGCCTGCCGATCGAGGCCTTTTACCGCTGCCGTGGCGCGGCTGGCTTCCTGAACGCCATCGCGCGGATTCCGGGCGCGAGGCGCTGCAGCTCATCGAAGCATCTGCGGAAGTTTTTGGACGAACTTGCCACCGATGCAAGGGCGGCGGGCCGGCGCTGCGCTTTCGCATCGGCCTGTAGAGTCGTCTGTTGGGATCTAGGCGAATACCTGCGAGATGCTATTGGCGATGCTGACCTCACTTGGGCTGATTATCGCAGCGAATACCGCACCGCAAAGCGTGCCGATTTGGAACGGCGTAGCGCCGGGCTCCGAAGCGTGGACGCAGCAAGAAACGGTGGTTCCAAACACTCCGCTCGGTACGGTGGCGTTCAATGTTGTGAAGCCGACGCTCACGCCGTACTTGCCCGACCCGAAAAAGGCGACGGGCACAGCAGTGATCGTGGCGCCGGGAGGCGCCTGCATCGCTCTGGCGTTGACTTTGGAAGGTGAAAGCGTCGCGCGAGCGCTGCAGCGGCGCGGCATCGCCGCATTCGTGCTCGCATACCGCACCATGGAAAAGCGCGGCCAGGGAATCCCGCCCGATCTCAATGAGGACGTCGCGTGCAAGTGGGGAATGGCCGACGCCGTTCAAGCCGTGAAAGTGGTGCGGCAGCATGCTGCGTCTTGGCATGTGTCAGCGCAAAAAGTCGGCTTCGTCGGATTTTCCGCCGGCGGTATGGTGGAGAGCGCCGCGGTGTTGCAAAGCGACGCCGCCGCGCGTCCGAACTTTGCGGGGTTCATCTACGGCGGTCCGCTGGTTACCATGCCGCCGATTCCGCAAAACCTGCCGCCAATCTTCATGGCGTGGGCGCAGGACGATCCGCAGGTGCTTGGCGCGCTCAATGCCTTCTATTCGGCGCTGCGTACGTCAGGTGCTAAACCTGAAGCACACATCTACAGCGCCGGCGGCCATGGCTTTGGCATGAAGCATCAAGGCACGACGAGCGATCGTTGGTTCGACGATTTCTATGCCTGGATGCAAGCACTGGGGTTCGCACCGGGCAAACCCTGACGCGAAGCGGTGGACGGCAGTTCTGTTATGTATCAGCCAGCATGCGCTTTATCCGTTTTCCCGTCGGTTCGCAACCGAACGGACCGCGTCACAATCAGCGCAGCGCTTGCGCAGGGGCGTGCTTTGCGAGTGTCCTTGGTTCACGCCGCGCGAGAAATAGCAGCGCTACGGGGAGCATCGCGAACGCAACGACGCCTCCCGCGAAGTTGGCATCGGCAAAGCCGAGCGTTACGGCCTGCTGTTCGACGATCGCCGAAAGCGCATGCAGCGGCAGGCCGGTCGCGTGAGCGTTCAGGTGCTGCGCGGTGATCGAGCCAGCGAGAACGTCGAGATGGAATGCGGAACGGCGTTCGATGATCGTTACCATTACGGCCGTGGAGAATGACGCACCGAGTTGCTGAAAGAGCGAGAGCATTGAAGATGCCTTGCTGCTTTCGCTTTGCGGAACCCGCGAGAGTACGCCCACGCTGAGCGGCACGAAAAGCATTCCGAAGCCGAAGCCGCCAATGGCGAGTGGCGCTGCGAATGACCAAAAATCTGAGACCGTCGTGGTAACGTTGCTCATCGCGATTCCCGCGATTCCGACCAGCGTGAAGCCGGCTACAAGCAATATGCGCGGCGGTACGCGTAGGCGTGTAAGGCAGATAACCACGATAGGGATCACCGCTGCTATCGCCAGTGCGCGAATGAGAACCATGTTGCCGCTCAACGTAGCGGTGAATCCAAGAATGTTTTGCGTGAACTGCGGGCCCAAAACGATCCCGATAAAGAGCGTGAAGCCCACACCGAACGAAAGCACCGCACCCAGCCGCATGGAAGCGCGGCGGAGAATCGTGAGATCTACGATCGGCTGGCGCGCGCCGTACAGCTCCCAAAGGCAAAAGCACGCTATGCCAAGGGCTGCTACGCACGAAAAAACGATGATGCGCTCGTCGCCGAACCAGTCGTGACGCTGGCCCGTTTCGAGTACGTATTGCAGCGATCCGAGCCCGGCCGCAAGTAAGACGAGGCCGGCCGCATCCGACGCGATGCGCTGGCGCCGCGGTTCGCGCAGCGTGCGCCAAAGCAGCGTCGCGGAGATCAGCCCGGGCAACAGATTGATGAAGAAAATCCAGCGCCATGAAAAATTATCGGTCAGTATACCGCCGAGCGTCGGACCTACACTCGGGCCGACGATTGCGCCCATCGCGAGGAGTCCTTGGCTTCGCCCGATTTGATCGGGCGGGAATGTGTCGCGCAGAATCGCGCGAGCTATGGTGACGATGCCGCCGCCGAACAGCCCTTGCACGATGCGAAAGACAATTAACCAGTCCAACGATTGCGCCGCTCCGCACAAGCACGAGGCGATCGTAAAGCCGGCAATGGCCGTAACGCAGTAACCTCTTCGGCCCAAAATACTTTCAAACCACGGCACCAGCGGCAACGCGATGATGACGGCGATGAGATATCCCGTCACCACCCACGACGCTTCGTCCAATCCCGCGCCAAGGTTGCCTTGTAACGAAGGCAGGGCCACGTTGACAATCGTCGTGTCGAGAATCTCCAAGAGCACCGCAAGCATGATGCCGGCCACGATCGCGGCTCGCCGTGCGCCGTATTCCGTCAAATCCACAATAATATGTATATACATATATTCGCGCGGCGCGTCAAGCCGCCACTTGACCAAATAGGTGTATCACCATACAGTGATGGCATGCCGTTGACTCCATTAGCGTGCGCGTCGGCGACGCTCCGCCGCGCCAGCCGCGCGGTATCCCGCTTGTATGACGAGGAAATGCAAGATGCCGGCATGCGCGTCACGCAGTTTACGCTGCTGCAGGTGCTCGACGAGGCCGGCTCGCTGACGCAGGGGCGCCTGGGCGAGCTGCTCGCGCTGGATAGTACCACGCTCACGCGTTCGCTGCGCTTGGTGCAAGACGCGGGCTGGATTTCATCCGCACCGGGCGAGGATCGGCGCGAACGGCACTTCACTTTGACGTCAGCCGGCAGAAAGCAATTGCGAATTGCCAAAGACGGGTGGAAAGCGGCGCAAGCAAAGTTGCGCAAACGCCTCGGGCCCGGGGAGTGGGATCGCTTTCTCGCACTGGCAGATCGCGTCACCGAAGCGGCCGTGTCCGCGCGCGACGCAATGTAGCGTTTGCACTTTAGCGCGGCGCCGCAGTCGGTGATGCTCGAGCGCTTTGCGGGAATAAGCGCAACGCGTGACCGATATCGCGAGAAATCAGGTGCTTGCCCGTCTTTCCGCGGACACTCGTAGAGCACTCGAAGAGCACTTCCGGCACGAAACGCTCGCGGCGTGGCAACTGCTGCGCGACGAACATGAGCCGATTACGCGCGTGTACTTCCCCATCGATTCAGTCATATCGATCGTCAGCCTGATGGAAGACGGCAGCATCGCCGAATCGTACACCGCCGGTCGCGACGGCATGGCCGGATCCGAAGTACTATGGGGTGAAGCGCGGCCCATCTTTCGCTCGATGTGCCAAGTTCCGGGCGACTGTTATTCGATGGACGCGAACGTTTTTCGTGAGATGGGACAAGCGCACGCGCAGATTGCGGACGCAGCCGCCGCGTACGCCCACTGTCTTTTTGCTTTGACGGGCCGCTCGGCCGCGTGCAATCTGCTTCACCAGCTCGTCGAACGGTGCGCGCGCTGGCTGCTGACAACGCAAGACCGGGTCGAGAAAGAGACGTTCGATCTTACCCAGGAGATTCTCTCGACGATGCTCGGCGTGCACCGGCCGGCAGTGAGCATCGCTGCCGGAACGCTGCAGAAAGCCGGTCTCATACGGTACACGCGCGGCAAAATTACGATAACGGATCGCGCCGGACTAGAAGAAGCGTCCTGCGAGTGCTACCGGATCGTCGCCGACGAATTCGTTCGGGTTTTGGGCGGCCCGGTACCGCCTCGGCCCACGTTCGTGAACGTGTAGTCCGCGATACCCCTGGGTACAAGCAAGCCGTGCCTATGCATCTCGGCGCCCACGCCGAGCTTAACGTCAGTTATGACTGGCCGACGGTTGTACTTTCCGTCTTCGTGGCGTGTCTTTCTGCGTACACCGCGCTGGATTTGACCGGGCCGGCGGCGCACGCGAGGACGCCGCGCCGCGCACTCATGTGGACGGTTTCCGGTACCGCCGCGCTGGCGATTGGGGTTTGGTCGATGCACTTCATCGGCATGCAGGCTTTCCGGATCGCCATACCGCTGCGGTACGACGTCGTAACCGTCGCAGCTTCGTTCATTCTCGCATTTGCCGGTGCAATGGTCTCGCTTTGGTGGCTGGTACGCGGCGCGCCGCATCCGCGCGCGATAGTCGCGCCATCCGTCCTGCTCGGCGTTTGCCTCGCGGGCATGCACTACACCGGCATGGCGGCGTTGGTCGTTCCTGCCGTCATCCGCTACAACGCGCTTTGGGTCGCGGTGTCCGTGCTCATCGCCATCGGAACGTCGTATGCCGCATTTCGCCTCGCGGGCACATTCGTGCAGCGCGACGACCTGCGCAGGTTCGTGCCGAAGATTTGCACCGCTTTCATGCTTGGCGTTGCCATAGTGTCCGTGCACTATACCGGAATGGCGGCCGCCCACTTTTATTCGCGAGCGGTAAGCGTTCATCGCAGCGCCAGCGTCTTTGACGTGGATCAAGCAACGGTCGCGATTGTCGTTGCCGTCGCTACCGTCGCGATACTCGGCCTGTTTCTTTTTTCGTCTTGGAGCAACCGTCGTGCGCGGGAGCGCGAACGTGAAGAGGCGCGGTTCCGCATGCTCGCCGCGTCGGCTCCGAATATGATTTGGACGCTGAGCGTCAGCGGCGAAGCGGAATACGTCAATCCGCGTTTCATCGAATATACGGGGCTCGATTGTGCGGCGCTGCCGTCGGCCGACGTGCGCGAGATCGTGCATCCCGACGATTTCAACCTCACGGATGCACAGTGGACCCGAGCACTGGTGCAAAACGAGTCCTTTCGAGAAGAAGTACGTCTGCGCGCAAAAGACGGCTCGTACCGCTGGCATGTGATGCAGATCATGCCGGTTCACGCGCCGGACGGACGCACGACGGGCTACGTGGGCAGTTGCACGGATATTCACGAACAAAAACAAGCGCATCTGATATCAAAGTTTCTGGACGAAGCGACGCACTCGCTCAATGCGCCGCCTGGTTTGTATTCCGCCCTCACGACCATCGGCACCAATTTGTGCCGCTACGTGGACTGGTGCGACATCCAGTTCCAAAACGCGTTGGGAAACACGCAGTCCGTGACGTGCGGCGATCTCTCGCCCGCGCTCGGCGGACACGTTTGGCAGCGCCAACTCACGTGGGACGAACGGCTGATGGGCAGTCTTACCGTCGTTCGCAAAGTATCCGCCGGCAACTTTACCGGCGCAGAGGTCACCCTTTTCGATCATCTCGCCATGCGGATAGCCGCCGCGGTCGCGAACGCCAATCTGTACGAGCGAGAACATCGTGTCGCGCAGTCGTTCCAACAGGCATCGCTGCCAGCTGTACTGCCGCACGCTCCCGGCGTGCAATTCGATGCGGTCTACATCCCCGGCCGGGACGAGGCAACGGTCGGCGGTGATTGGTACGATGCCGTGCGGCTGCTCGACGGCCGCGTCGTGATTTCGATAGGCGACGTCGCGGGGAGCGGTCTGGAAGCGGCGGTCACGATGGGCAATGTGCGCCAGATTATCCGCGGCATCGCTCAGGTGCACGCCGATCCCGGTCTCATGCTCGACGCCGCCGACCGTGCGCTGCGGATCGAGGATACGGACCGTTTCGTAACCGCATTCGTCGGCGTACTCGATCCAGTTGCGCGCACGCTCACCTATGCGTCCGCGGGGCATCCTCCGCCGATGTTACGGTACGCCGACGGCCGGGTCGAAGCACTGGGCGACGGAGGACTTCCGCTTGGCCTGCGTCTGGGCAACAGCAGCTCGCAAGGACACACGGTGCAGTTGCAAACCGGTTGCGCGCTCGTGCTCTACACCGACGGTTTGACGGAAATGCAGCGAACGCCCATCGACGGCGAAGCTCGCTTGCGGCATGTACTGTCACTCACGGATCCGCTTCACGCGCCTTCGCCCGCTCAGTGGATCCGCCATGCGATTTTGGATAAAACGGGACCGAAGGACGACGTTGCCATCCTCGTGATCACGCTCACGGACGACGAACGCTATTCCAACGACGTGCGCCGTTGGAAAATCGACGTCCGCGATGCATCGGCTGCGCACGCGCTTCGCCTGGACTTTGCGAACGACATGCGAGAGCGAGGCGTAGCGGCGCACGACGTCGCGCTGGCCGAAATCGTCATGGGGGAACTGCTCGGCAATACCGTTCGCTACGCGCCCGGAATGGTCGAAGTAATCGCCGACTGGAGCACCGCCTCGCCCGTGCTGCACGTGTTGGACGGAGGGCCGGGATTTCAGCACATTGCGATGCTTCCGGAAGATCTGTATAGCGAATCCGGCCGCGGCCTCTTCATCGTTTCTTCGCTGACGAATGATTTCCGAGTAAGCAGGCGGCAAGGCGGCGGCAGCCACGCGAGAGCCGTGCTGCGTCTTACCCACCATCACCTGACTCGCGGTTCGAGCGGATCGCTCGTGAAAGCACTGGTAAGCTGATGACTGCGCATACCGTCCAATTTGCCGGAACCGACAGAGAAAAATTTATCTCGAGCGTCGCCGCATATCTATCGGAAGGTTTGCGCCGCGCCGAGCGATGCATCGTTGCAGCGGCTCCCGAAAACGTGCAGCTCTTTTTGAAGGCGTTGCGCGAGAGTGGATTAGATTGTCAGGCAGCGCAGCGAAACGGCTGTTTGGTGCTATTGGACGCGCGGCAGATAGCCGAAGCATTGCTG
>JBKPMZ010000186.1:0-2321 GCA_046732415.1 Vulcanimicrobiota bacterium | reverse complement strand
GTTCTACACCAACCCGAACCGGCCGATCACAAGTTGATCGTGCCACGGGCTTGACTGAGAGCGGGACTGCACATTCCCACTCTGCGCCAGACCGCCGGTTCCAAAAGTGCATGCCTCGACTGCGAATTCCCACGGGCGTTGCTTTGGTTCTTCGCTTCGGCGCAAACGTAGCGCGCGTCCTCGTCACCGGGGGGCATCGCCCCGCGTAGGATAAAGAGGAATACCGGACCTCCGCGCGCAAGCGATCGGAAGCCCTTAACGATTGGAGTTGGGGACTTGCTCGAAGCTGATCGAGAGATCAGTCCGACAGATCGCGCGGAGCGGTAAGAATCTGGCGTGCCAACTACGCGGTTGGCATGCCAGCCTGGTTTTTTTGGATTTTCACCCGGTGCAACCGCTACAAAAGAAAAGCTCCGGCCGAGTGGCCGGGGCCGGTCGTGTCGAAAGCCACGTTGTTTTACGTCGATTCGGGGTTAGCAGGAGGCTCTGCTTTTGGCGCCTCGACAATCTCCCTGAATCGTTTCTGCAATCGTTCGATGTGCTGCTTATTCTTCGCTCGCCGGTGAGCCCGAGTGAGCATTGCCTGAGCCTCCTCAGTTCCGCCGTGATGCGAAAACACGATCCGAACAACTCTCGCGAACAAGTCGAGCGCTTCATTACTCAAGTTTGCATCTACTGGCGGCCTTTCAAGATAGTTGACGATTTCATAGGCCGCAGTCGGGCCTAGGCCGCTCAACATGGTGGCGCACGGATAGCCGCTAGTAAAGGAGGCGTTCGTGGCGGCGCTATGATCGAAGTAGCTGACGTTTATCATCAACGGCCTTGCAAGCTGGCTATAATTGAGCCTCTTCAAAACCCCTAGCGCCCGGTCAAGCGGCTTGCGCATCATCGCCTTGTCTTTCTCAATCTTGTGCGTCGTCCAAACCGCCTTTTTCAGGCCATCAGACAACACGTTCAGGCGGTTGTGCAACTCTCGCTCGGCAGCCTCTGAGACCGCCATGTTACCCGAACGAAGATCGGCCAAGAGTTCCTCAATCGTTTGCTTGGATTCTGGCGGCTGACCGGGCTGAACGAACGCGAGCAATGCGACCGCGGCGATTAGACGTGACACGACTTGCCTCCTTTATCAGCGATCGGTAATTGGCTTCTTGATCTTCTCCAGCAGCCGCTCGACGTTTCGCTTGCCGTCGGTCCACTGCGGCGGAATGTGTTCGATGTACCGCTCGACGACGAAACCACGTCATCGAGTTACTCTTTGGCCAACTGCACCAGGGCTTCCTCCATGATTGAGTTGTTTTGCTCTAATGCCATTCCTTGCCTGCGAAGCGCCGACGCCGTCGGCTGCCGGGTGGATCGGCCGCCTGCATTTTATACGCACTGCAATCTCGGCCGCCATGTGGCTTGATGCTGCACTCAGACCGCAGGAGCGGAAAAGTACATGCCTTCGCTGTAGATTTCCGCTGGCCGCCTCTTCAGTCGTTCGCTTTGGCCCGAACGAAGCGAGCATTTTCGTCATCGGGGGGCATCGCCCCGCGTGGGGTAGCCGCGAACGGCTAGGCGGACTGTTGAAGCACTACTAATCCGCAAGCCGCCTGAGCCGCGATTCACTTGGCGATTGGCCATCCCGGCTGCGCCAGCGCAGCTTAACTGCGCTTCATGCTCGGGCCCTTCCTTTCCTTCAACAAGCTCAAACTCGCACGACATCTTAACTTCTCCCGCGGAGTCGCCGCCAATTTGGAAGAGGGCCCTGCCCCCGACTCATTTACGTCATCCAGGCCGACATGATTTTGGTAAATCCCTCGTTGCAGTCGCCCTGGGGTGCCGATGGCCGGACCAGGCGGGGCGCCGACGAGCATAGTTCTTGATGCGCGGGCGCGGATTGAGCTGCCGACTGGACCAGATGCAATGCTCGATTTCAGCGTCAGCATCTGAGCAGCCGAAGGGCGGCAAGACGACCTGCGCAACCGCCCGCTCGGGCCCTGCGGCGAGGGGCCCGCCGAGCGTAGCGGTCACAGACAGACGACGGCAACAGCGACTGAACGCGCCAAGGAAGCACCCGGCGCCGCCTCGGTCGCCGACCGGTCCGTAACCGTCGCTTGACCTGGGGCGCGGCCGGCCGACTAGCAGGTCAGTACGGCTCAGTTGCGCAGGAGAGCTGGGGATGGCAGCGGCGACGCCGCTGTGGATGGCGGTCAGAAAGTGGGCCATTTTGGCGGCCAGTTGAGGGCCATCAAGACGGTTGCCGGCCTAGGCGCGCGCGGAACTGATGCGAAGCAGAAGGTTGGCTTTGCTTTTCTGCTTCCCCGGCGCCAGCGGGCGAT
>JBKPMZ010000185.1:0-4163 GCA_046732415.1 Vulcanimicrobiota bacterium | reverse complement strand
CTCCAATGGTGAGCAACCGCGCTCTTTTCGCTGCGGTTAGACGGCGGCCTTTGGTCCTGTCCACTTGCCCGGCACGGCGTCGAAGCGCTCGTGACGCCACGTGTACGTGCCCGTGCCTTGCGTCGCCGTACGAAGTTCCGTGATGTAGCGTGCGAGTTCGACTTGCGGAACGTCCGCTTCCACGACGTCGTGACCGCTCTTTTCGGCCGGGTTCATGCCGAGAATCTGTCCGCGCTTGCCGGTCAACTGCTGGATAACGGCCGACGTGTACTGCGTGGGCACGGTGACGCGCACGCGAACGATTGGTTCAAGAACCACGGGGTTGCACTTGGGCAGCGCGTCGCGCACGCCCATGCCGGCCGCGGTCTTAAAAGACTGTTCGCTCGAGTCGACGTCGTGATACGCGCCGTCAAAGAGCACGACGTGCACGTCGGTAACGGGATATCCGCCGACGCTGCCGTGCATGAGCGCTTCGCGCACGCCTTTTTCGACGGCCGGAATGAACTGCCGGGGCACGACGCCGCCGACGATTTGCTCCTCGAACGTCACGCCGTTGCCGCGGTCGCGCGGCTGAAAGCGCAGCCAGACGTCGCCGAATTGTCCGTGTCCGCCGGTTTGATGCTTGTACCGCGAGTGCACTTCGGTTCCCGCGGTGATCGTTTCCTGATAGGGAATCGTGGGCGGTGCCGTCGTCACTTCGACTTTGAATTTGCGCGTGAGCCGCTCGACGGCAATGTTCACGTGCTGTTCGCCGCTGCCCAGCAGCAGCAATTCGTTCGTAATCGGCGCGCGTTCCAAGCGCAGTGCGGGATCTTCGTCGATGATGCGCGCGAGCATCTGCGAAATCTTCGCTTCATCCATGCGCTCTTTGGGCTTGATCGCAACCGCGAAGACGGGCTCGGAAAGCGGAACTCGCGGCAGCAGTACCTTGTAGCCGTTCTCGGTGAGCGTGTCGCCGGTTCCGACGGTTTCCAGGCGGGCGATCGCGGCGATCGTTCCGGCCGGCGCTTCGTTGACGGCTTCCTGTTTCTTGCCTTGTAGACGATACAAGCCCGCGGACCGGACTTTCTCCGAATTTTTGGAGATGTTCGTGAGCGTCGAGTCCGGTTTGAGCGTACCCGATAGTACGCGCACGACCGAGAGTTTGCCGGACTGCGGATGGATCATCGTCTTGATGACGTGAGCGATGATCGGACCATCGGGCTTGGCCTCAATACGGCGGCCTTCCGCGTCGACTTGCTCCGCTTCCAGCGGTGAGGGAAACCATTTTTCCAACGCCTGCACGAGCGCGGAAATTCCATGGCCGCCGAGTCCTGCCGCGGCGAGCACCGGAATGATTTGATCGTGGGAACACTCGACGCACAGGTCATTGTCGACCTCGTCTTGCGGCGGTTCGACGCCTTCGAGCAGCTCTTCCATGAGATGATCGTCGAAGTCGGCCATCGCCTCGAGCAACTGCGCGTGCGCGCTTTCCACGCGCTCTTGCAACTCACCGGGAATTGCGGCTTCTTGCGCGCCGCTGCCCTCGAACGTGTAGGCTTTGCGATTCGCCAGGTCGACGTAACCTTTGAACGTGTCGGCGGCGCCGATGGGCCACTGTTCCGCAACGACGTGGCGCCCGTAGCACCGCTGCAACTCCTCGAGCGTGCCGGCGAAATCCGCGCCGGGCCGGTCCATTTTGTTCACGACGAACAAGTGCGGCATCTTGCGCGACTCCAAAAAGTCCACCACCAGCTGCGTTTGCGAGACGCGGGCCGGATCCGCATCTACGACGATGACGGCCGCATCGCACCCCGAGAGCGCGAGTTTGGTCTCTTCGAAGAAATCGATGAATCCGGGACAGTCGACGAGCGTCATGTCGATCCCGTCCGCCGCGCAATGCGCAAAGCCCACGCACGTGGACTGCGCGTGACCGATGCACTCGGGCTCGTAATCGGTGGTCGTGGTGCCTTCCGTGACGCTGCCCTTGCGCCCGATGCTGCCGCAATGCGCGAGTATCGCTTCGACGAGGGTGGTCTTTCCGGCGTGATGAGATCCGACGATGCCAATGTTCCGTACGCGAGAGATATCGGACGCCATAAGTTTCCAACCTTTCTCTGCCCCGAGGTTATCGAAGGACGCAGAAGGCGCGCTAAAGGGCGCGCCTTATCGACGTTTTGTACTCGTCTTCTTTGTTGCCGGTCTCTTGGCCGATGAAACTTTCTTTTTGGCGGGCGCCGCTTTTTTCGGCGCCGCTTTTTTAGCGGGTGCGGCTTTTTTCGGCGCGGCTTTCTTGACGGCCGGTTTTTTCGCCGCGGCGGTTTTCTTGACGGCCGTTGCCTTTGCGGGCGCCGCTTTTTTCTTCGCGGACTTCACGCTCTTGGCAGCGGCTTTGGCGGGCGCTTTCGTCGCCGCTTTGGCGGCCGGCTTTGCAGGCGGCTTTGCCGGTGCTTTGGCAGCGGGCTTGGGCGCCGGTTTTGTTGCGGCCTTCGCAGGCACCGGTTTTGCCGCAGCTTTCGCAACCGTTTTCGCGGCGGCGGGCTTTGCCGGCGTTTTCGGCTTTGCCGCGGCTTTTTGCGCTTTCGCCTGCGCCGCTTTCGGCGCTGTGGATTTCGCCGGCGCCTTCGGCGGTTTGGGCTCGGGCTGCTCGGCCTTTACTTCACGCTCGGACGTTTCTTTGGCGGGTTTCTTGGTTGCGCGCTGCGGCCCGCTTGCGCGCTTGCGCGGACCGGCATCGTGTCCGGTCTTGCTCCCGACGGCTTCGCGCTCTTCGGCTTCTTCGCGCTCCGGCAAACCGAGCTCGGCGCGGCCGAAGCCGCTGATGCTGCTGCCTGGGAGCGGCGCCGGTTCTTGTGATTTGACTTTCTGCAGATGCTCTTTGGTGGCGCGCAGCGCGACGCGTGCGAGGCGGCCGCTCACCGGAAAGACGATTTCGTTGATGTCCGCATCGTCCAACATTTGGAGCATCTCGGCGAAGCCATTGCCTTGATCCTTGGGGCTATGCGCGTCGGATCCGACCGCGATGCCGACGTTCTTTTCCTTCGCCTTGCGCAGAAGACGGCGCAGCGCGGCGCGATATTTCTCTTTGAGTTCGGGCGGGTTGTCGCGGTAGAGATAGCGCGTGTTGATCTCGACGGCCATGCCGCGTGCGGCACACGCATCGAGCAGTTGATCTTCGTAGTGCTCGAGCTTCGCCGGATCGGGCCAATGCCCGAAGTTCGCCGGCACGTAGAAATGGCCGACGATGTGGCCCGGGAGCTTCTCGATGTCGTCGAGCAACTTGGCCATGTACAGTTCCCACACGCGTTCGGTGCCCACGACGTCGTAGAGATCGCGGAACTCCGGGTTATCGAACGCCCACTGATAGTCGGGACCTTTTTCCGGATGTTCGATCGCCAGAAAATGCACCGAGCGGATCATACCGTCGGGGCGCATCGCGTCGACGATATTTTGCGCGTCGGGTCTGGCGCGCGGATCGTTGTCGACCTCTGCGCCGATCGAAAAACGCATGCCGCGGCGCAGGCCTTGCGAGACGATTGCCGCGTGCGTCACATCGACGCCGGCCGTTTCGGCTGCGCCGTACAGATCGCCGGCTTCGGCGAGTTTGAGCGCCCGCCGCACGGTATGTACGGCGCCCGGATCTTCAAACGTCAGATAGTTGATGTGGTCGCTGACCATCATGAACCGCGGCGAACCGCGGCGGCAAGCGTGATAAAACCACAGGAACAACATACGCGCGGAATACGCGATCGGCCGTTCCTCGGCAAATGGTTTATGTTCACCCTTCGCATGCCCGTGAATATCGGGAATGGCGGCAAGACGAGGATCGCTCAGCGTTCTACTTCCTTTACACCGCGCGGGATCCACAGTTGCGGTCCCTTTGCTGCTGCCGGCCGCGCCGGTCCACGGTCGGGCGTGCGCTGTTCGACCCACGGTACGACCGTTTCAATGAAAATTTCCATCGCGCGCTTCATCAGTTCGAAGGCCATGGACGGCGTGCTGTCCGCACCGAGTACCGCCGCCTGCGCGGGCAGGTAGGGCAGATGCACGAAGCCGGCTACAATCGGCGGCGCCACGGTCTCCGCAATGCCGAGAATCTCGTAGAGCGCCTGATTGCAGATGTACGTCCCGGCGGAGTTGGAGATATAGCCGGGGATGCCGTTGTCGGTCCAGGCTTGGACGAT
>JBKPMZ010000184.1:0-6815 GCA_046732415.1 Vulcanimicrobiota bacterium | reverse complement strand
ACTCCGGTCCATTTCGATCGAACCAGGCCCACCAGTTCGTAGCAGGTGTCGATCGGCACGATGTACGAGCGTGCAGCCTCGCCGCGCGGCCGGTAGACCAGCGCCGCTTCGACGTCAGGCTGCATCGACGCGACGAGCGGCTCGCGGGCGCGCAATTCATTCCATGCGTCCAGCGGCAACTGCGATTCGGTGGCGCCTGCCGGACCGGGATAGAAGGCGATGACGCGCCCCGTCGCGCTGTTTTCGAAGAAGAACGCAAGACCGATCGGGATGCCGAGCGCATCCCACTGCACGTCGCTGAAAAGCGGCGCCGGAATGGCCGCGTAGCGTTTGGGAACGCGCTTGAAACGCCCTTGCGCCGCGCCCGGCGCATCGAACAGCAGGCCACAGGCATAGCACGTGCACAGCAGGCGCCGATCGGCCGTGTCGACGACGTGCCCGTGCAAGGGTTCGAGCGCAAGCGCGCACAGTTCACAATGCTGCGACGGTGCCGCACGCGGCGCTTGTTTCAAAAGCTTCGTAAGCGAGAGCGTCATATCGCGTTCAGCAGCGAGATCGTCTGTCCACTCGCGTGCACTTCCAGTACTTCGGGCGCCGCGGCGAAGATCGCCTGTTCGATCATCGGCACGATGTCGGCCGCCCCGTCGACGCGGACCGTAACCGCATCCTCGTCGACGCTGAGCAGCTGCGCATCGGCATCATTGTCGCGCAGCGTGGGCCGAAGCAACTCGAGCGCGCGGCGGACGCGTTCTTCCAGCGGAACGGGATGCAGCCCGTGGGCCACGAGCAGGCTTGCCACCAGCGGGTCCGCGCACGATTGTTCCAGTGCTTGCACGCCTGCATCGCCGAACCGCTCGCGCAGCGCCCGGGCAATCTCGCGCAGACACTCCCCGTAAAGCGACGAAATCGTCCGCACGAGTTCCTCGGCATCCGCGCGCGCGCCCGTCGACGGCGGAAACGCGCTGAAACGGTCGAGCAGCGTTTCGATGCGCTTGCTCGAGCGGTCGAGCAGATCGCGGCTCATGACGGTAGATCCGGCTGTCCGAACGGCGTATGAATGCGCTCGATCGTCTTACCGTTGCCCACGTACATATGTACGCCGCACGGCAAACACGGATCGAAACTTCGCACCGCACGCATGATGTCGATGCCTTTGAAATTGTCGGGGCCGTTCTCTTCGAAGATCGGCGTGTTCTGCACAGCGTCTTCGTACGGTCCTGCGGTGCCGTACGTATCGCGCGGACTCGCGTTCCACGGCGTGGGCGGCCACGGCTGGTAGTTTTCGATCTTGCCGTCGCGTATGACCATGTGGTGTGAGAGCACGCCGCGCACCGCCTCAGTCCATCCACAGCTTATCGCTTCCTTCGGCACTTTGAAATCGCTCCACGTCTTGGTCTCGCCCTTACCGACCATGGCAATTCCAACTTCGCAAAAATGCATTGCGAGCGCCGCAGCGTATGCCTGGAAATACGTTCGTGCGCGATCGCGCTCGATGGCGTTGCTCCATCTCGGGATCTTCCATTCAAACGTGACCTCGGGCAGCAGCGAGGTTTTCGGCAGCGTCATTTTCACGGTGCCGTTGGACGCTTTGACGTACGGCGTATCGACCAGCCCGGAGAGCGCCGTGGACCACAAACGCGCGAGCGGCCCGCCGCCCGTATCGAGCGCCAGATGGTTTTCGCCGTCGAACCACCGCGGCGACATCACCCAACTGTATCGGCCGCCGAAGTCCCGCTTCTGCGGCGTGGGAATCTGCCGCGCGTTCCAAGGGTGGCGAATATCGATCGGATTGCCGAGCGGATCTTTGTCGACGAGTTTGCCTTGCTCTTCCCAATCGGCGTAGTACGAGGATCCGAGCAGAATGCGCAGACCCAAGTTGATGTCGACCAGTTCATTCGTGACCAGTTTCCCGTCGACCACGATGCCCGGGGTAACGTACATCTTCTTGCCCCAGTCGTTCATGTGCCTGTACGTGAAGTCGCACTCACCTTCGTGATTGAGCGCGCCCCAGCACCCCAGCAGCACGCGCCGTTCTCCGACGTGTTCGTATCCCGGTATCGCCTCGTAGAAGAAGTCGAACAGATCGTCGTGCAGCGGCACGCACACCTTCATCCACTCGACGTACTTGAGCAGACGCGAAAGATAATCGGTGAAGAGCTGCATCGTCGCAACGGTTCCCACGCCTCCGGGATAGAGCGTCGACGGATGCACGTGCCGGCCTTCCATCAAGCAGAACATCTCGCGCGTGAGGCGGCTCAGTTCCAGCCCGCGCCGCGTGATCTCGCCCTCAAACGGGTTGCAGGCGGTCATAATGTCCGCAATGGTGCGATAGCCGTGGATGTCGGCATGCGGCGCCGGCGTTTGCTTGGCTTTCTCCCAGACACTCGGATTCGTCTCGCGGACCATCCGCTCGCAGAAATCCACCGCGACCAAGTTTTCCTGAAAGATATTGTGGTCGAACATGTACTCGGCCGCTTCACCGAGGTTCATGATCACCTCCGCCATCGGCGGATTCTCGATGCCGTAGGCCATGTTCTGATTGTAAACCGAGCACGCGGCATGATTGTCACCGCAGATACCGCAGATGCGGCTGGTGATGAAGTGCGCGTCGCGCGGATCTTTGCCGCGCATGAACACGCTGTAGCCGCGGAAGATCGACGACGTGCTGTGACACTCCGCAACGCGTTTTTGCTGAAAATCGATCTTCGTGTAGATCCCCAAACTGCCGACGATGCGCGTGATCGGATCCCACGCCATCTCCACGAGTTGGCTGCGCTCTATTTCGCCAGTGGTCGACGTAACGTCTCTGGTCGTCATCGTTCGTGCTCTTTCTTAATACGTTCGGTTCGGCGTGTATCCGGTCGTCAGCGTCTCGCCGCTGTGGCGCCACTTCGGTTCCTTGTCCCCGGTGTGAATAGTCGAAGCGCGCATCGTTCGAATGAAGCGGCCGTATCCGGTAACGAGCGTCGTCGAAAGCGATGCGCCCGGCGGCTCGTCCATGAACGGCATGTACTTATCGGGGAAGCCCGGCATCGTGCACGCCATGCAGATGCCGCCGACGTTCGGACACCCGCCTATGCCGTCCATCCATCCTCGCTTGGGGACGTTGCATTTGATCACCGGGCCCCAACACCCGAGTTTCACAAGGCATCGGTGATCGCCATATTGTTTTGCAAAGTTGCCTTCTTCGTAATACCCCGCGCGATCGCAATTTTCGTGCACGGTTCGCTCGAACAGCCACTTCGGCCGCAGCAACTCATCCAGTGCGGGCGGCGGCGCCTTGCCCGCGGCAAACAGCAGCAACTGCGTGAGCGTTTCCGACATGTTGTCCGGCTGGACGGGGCAGCCCGGAACGTTGATGATCGGCAAACCCAGTTTGGAACGCCAATTCCAACCGAGATAATCCGCCAAACCCATTGCACCGGTGGGATTGCCGTACATCGCGTGGATGCCGCCGTAGGTGGCGCACGTCCCCGCCGCGATAACGGCGACGGCTTTAGGCGCCAGCGCGTCAATCCAATCGGAAAGCGTGCGCGGCTGCCCGGTCATCGGATCGTTGCCGAATCCGGTCCAGTAACCTTCCTTTTTGACTTTCTCGTTGGCAATCGATCCTTCGATGACCAAGACGAACGGTTCGAGCTCGCCGCGTTCGGCTTTGAAATACGCTTGCATGAAATCATCGCCGACTTCGTACGAAACGAGCGGCCACCAGACATTGACTTTGGGCAGGCCCGGTATGCCGCCCATCACGATGTCTTCAACACTCGGCCGCTGCGCATTCGTCAAAGAAACCGAATCACCGTCGCAACTAAGTCCGGCGTTGATCCATAGCAAATTGATTTCGGGGATTACCGGCGGTTTGGTCGCCATTTCGGACCTTTCCGGCGCTAGCCAGTAATTTTCGCGACGAAATCACCGATCCGGTGGATCGTGTCGCGCGTCATCGTTTGAACCTTGTTGCCGCCAATTTGGTACACCGGCGAATGAATCGAGATGAGCTGGGCCATGCGAAGGGCAAGTTCGTCGAGCTCGTCTTGGCTAAAGAGCTTGCGCGCCTGCGGAAGCATCCCGTGCTCTTCTTCCTGCACGTGATGTTCGACCAAGCGCCGCAACTCCGTAATCTTCGTTTTGTACGTGTAATCCGTCGGACTCGTCCGTTCGATGTCATCGAGCACGGATTTGACCTGGTCGTGCTCCGAAACGGCCTCGCGTACTTCGTCCGGCCCCTGATCGCTGCCAGCCCGCTCGCGAAACGCGGGATAGAAAATCTGCTCTTCGATCGCGGTGTGATCGCGAAGCCGGCTGTCCAGCGTGCGAAACACCTGTGCGCACGTCGCAGGATCGCTCAAACGACCGAGCTTCATGAGCAGCGCAGCAGCTTCAGCGTGCTGCTCTTCCAGCATTTGGACCGCGTCCGACATGGGCACGCACCTCCAGCTGTAGGGGTACCCAATATTCTTGGGAATAGTCCTGGCGTGCACGAAGCATCCATAGCACTTGCTATCGTCGACGAGCTTCAGGAACGCGCAGCGAGCGAAGGCATAGCAAACGTCACCGCCGTGCATCTACGCATCGGCGTGTTGAGCAGCATCGTCCCCGATGCACTGCGTTTCGCATGGGATGCGGCAACCGATGGCACGCTTGCTTCCGGCAGCAGGCTGTGCATCGAACAGGTGCCATTGGCCATCGCATGCAGCGTTTGCGCGTGCGAGCGCACCGTGCCCGGAACGATACCGGTCTGCCCGGTGTGCGGCACGTCTTCGAACGCCATTATCCACGGACTCGAGTTGCTCGTTACCGCAATGGAGGTGGTCCATGCCCCTGCGCTTGATCGACGTTCAGCAGAGCATCCTGCGCAAAAACACTACGCTGGCGCTTGAATTGCGCGAACGCTTCGCGCGCGACGGCACCTACGTTCTGAACTTTCTGTCGAGTCCGGGTGCGGGCAAGACGACACTGCTGGAAGAGACCTTGCGCCGCCTTGGAGCGCGCAGCCGCGTCGCGGCGCTGGTCGGCGATCAAGCCACCGACAACGACGCGCGACGGCTCGCCAGGAGCGGTGCACCCGTCAAGCAGATAGCGACCGGTGCCGAATGCCGCCTGGACGCGCAGATGATCACGCAGGCGCTTACCGAGTTCGATCTCGGCCGCGTCGACGTCCTGGCGATCGAGAACGTCGGCAACCTGATCTGTCCGGCGGAGTACGACCTCGGCGAAGATCTGCGCGTCGTCGTCTTCTCCGTGACCGAGGGCGAGGACAAACCGCTCAAATATCCGCTGGCCTTCGCGACGGCGCACGTTGCGGTTCTCTCGAAGGTCGATCTTGCCGGCGTTACGGGATTCGACCGCGCGGGCGCGGTGAACAACATCGAACGCGTTCACCCGGGATTGCCGGTGGTGGAATTGTCGGCCCGTACGGGCGAGGGCATGGATCGATGGATGGAGTTCTTGGAGCGCAAAATCGCCTCCAAACGCGTGCTCGTGTCGTAGCGCTGTTTATCATCCTCGCGGCGATCAACGCCGGCGCATGGATTGCGCTGCTCGGTGCGGCGCATGCGTTTCCGTTGCTCTTACCGCTTGGTGTGACCGCGTATCTGCTCGGATTACGCCACGCGGTCGATCCCGACCACATCGCGGCGATCGACGGCACGACGCGCAAATTGCTGCATGCAGGCGGCAAGCCGATTGCCGTGGGCTTCTATTTCTCGCTTGGCCATTCGACGATCGTGTTCGTCCTGAGCATCGGGGTCGCACTGTTCGGTGCCGTTCTGACGACGCATTTCCCGGCGCTGCGATCCACCGGCGCGGCGATCGGTACGTGGATATCGGCGCTGTTTTTGATTGCGATCGCCGGCGCGAACGTCGTCATTCTCCTGGAGATTCTGCGCGGCAAACGCGGCGACGACATGGAACTACCCGGCGGATTGCTCACGCGCATTCTTCGCCCGGCACTCGATACGGTCAAGTGCAGCGCGCACATGTATCCGGTCGGCGTGCTTTTCGGATTGGGATTCGATACCGCCACCGAGATCGCGCTGCTCGGCATTTCGGCAGCATCCGGCGCCGGAGGCATGCCCGTGGCCTATATTCTCTTGTTGCCGCTGCTGTTCGCCGCGGGAATGTCGCTCGTCGACACCACCGAAGGCGTTGCAATGCTGGGCGCGTACGGCTGGGCGTATCTGCAACCGGCGCGCAAAGTGTTGTACAACGTCAACATGACGCTGCTGACCGTGACGATCGCGCTGTTCGTGGGAGGTTCCGAGGCGCTTGCGGCAATCGGCACGCATCCCGCGCTTACCTTTCCAACGCTCGGCTACGGCATCATGGCCATCTTCGGTGCGAATCTCGCATTGAGCGCATTTTTTTACCGCTTCTGGAAAGCGTAACGGCAATAAAAAGAAGCACGGCAGAACGCCGGGCTTCTTGTAGATTCGGAGAGGGAGAGATTCGAACTCTCGAGACGCTCATCACGTCTGCCCGCTTTCGAGGCGGGTGCCTTCAACCACTCGACCACCTCTCCAAAAATCCTGAAGGATTTTTGGAGCATTTTAACCGGCACTCCGCCATTTCATGGCTGCGCGCCCCCTACCGGCAAAGCCGGCAGGGCACCCCAATCGCCTTCAACAAATTTGGACGACTTGCAATTTATCGACGTTTTTTGAAAAACGCCTGCAGTTGCGCGGCGGTTTCATCGGCAAGGACGCCGGCGGTAACCTCCATCCGGTGATTGAGCGACGGATGTCGCACCACGTCGAGCACACTCCCCGCCGCGCCGCCCTTCGGGTCGGGGCAGCCGTAGACGAGCCGCTTGATGC
>JBKPMZ010000183.1:0-4097 GCA_046732415.1 Vulcanimicrobiota bacterium | reverse complement strand
CACTACGGCTGGGTGCTCCCCATAGAGCGGCAAGCGCTGAAGGAGCGGCTGTACGCCGAGCTCGGACGCCCCGGGGCGATGCTGCCGGCGCACGAACTTGACTCGCCGGATCTGGAGCGAAGTTTCGCGCACGAGTGGCGCACGGCGTTGCGGTTTCGCGGTTCGCATCCGCCGGCGGCAAGCGATATTATCGCGCGCCTGCGCCAGGATCTCGCGGTGCAGTTTGCTGCGGTGGATCGGATAATTCCGCGCCATCAGGACGCGCGGCAGCGTATCGCCAATTCGCTGATGCGGCTCAACTACGAACAGCGATGGCGGCTTCGCGCGCTCAGCCCGCTGGCGCGGCGGCTGCTCGCATAATCGCCTCGGCGAATGCGTCCACGTCCTGCTCGGTCGTGGCGTGATGCGTCATCCATCGCACTTCGGGCAGCGACTCTTCGAATACATAGAAGAAGTATTGCTGCTGCAATTGCGGGATGATCGCGCGGTCCAGCGTTGCGAACACGGCGTTGCACTCCACCGGGCGCGTGATGCGAACCCCCGGTATTCCGGAAACGCGCTCGGCCAGCCGGCGCGCCATCGCGTTGGCGTGTGACGCATACTTGTGCCAGCGATCGTTTTCCAAGAGCGCAATGAACTGCGCGGCGATGTAGCGCATTTTGGAGGCGAGTTGCATGCCTTGCTTGCGCGCGAAAAGTGCGGCATTGGCGTGAAGCGCCGCATCGAAAAACACGATCGTCTCGCCCAGCATCAAGCCGTTTTTCGTTCCGCCGAAGCTCAAGACGTCGACGCCGAGATCGCGCGTGCATTCGCGCAGGCCCATACCCAGCGCGGCGGCGGCATTGGCGATGCGCGCGCCGTCGACGTGCACCAGCCAACCGTACTCGTGCGCGAACGAGCACAAGCGGCGCACTTCGTCCGGCGTGTACAGCGTGCCGAATTCGGTCGATTGCGAGATAGAAATCACCCGCGGCTGTACGTGGTGCTCTTCCTTACTGCCCATCGCCAACGGCAGCAAGTCTTCGACATGGAGTTTGCCGTCCGGTGATGCAACGGGAAGGACTTTACAGCCCGTGAAGCGTTCGAACGCCCCGCACTCGTCGGTCTGCAGATGCGCGGAGGCGGGGCAGATGACCGCCTCGTACGGTCGCAGCAGACAACTGAGCGCAATGACGTTCGCGCCCGTGCCGTTGAAAACGAAATACGCGTCGCAGTCCTCGCCGAACACAACGCGCAACGCTTCGCGCGCCCGCTCGGTGAAGTAGTCGTGACCGTACGAAACGGCATCGCCGTCGTTCGCGCGCACGATGGCGTCGAGGATCCCCGGTGCGACCGGCGCGTTGTTGTCGCTTGCAAAGGTTCGGTGCATAAGCGCGCCTGTTCGCCGGGCCGCGCCCGGCGCCCCGGTCCAAGTGGGTCTTTTGTCTCAGGCGGCATTTCGCTACTGGATCGCGAAGCATACTACCGACACAGCGGGTGATACGCCGGCCACAGCCCACGGCAACAGTATGCTTGCAGACTGTAACGTTCGTGCTTATCGCTTTACGATTGTCGGATGTGCGGGGCTGTGAATTGAATCAAATCCTAGAATCGCTTCCATCTGAAGAATTATCGCGTTTACAACCATATTTGAAGCGAGTTCCGTTAGTAGCGGGACAGCGTTTGGTTTCCGTCGATGAGCAACTCTCGGCGTTGTGGTTTCCGGAAGCGGGCGCGGTATCGCGCCTTATTCAACTCTTAACAGGCGAAACGGTCGAAGCGGGCATTGTCGGTAACGAAGGATTGGTCGGCTTGCCGCCTGTTCTCGGAAGTACGAACAGCGTCGGCGCGTGCACCGTGCAAATCGAGGGATCGGCGCTGGTCATGGGCGTCGCTGACTTTCAAGATCAGGTGCGCAATACGGGCAGTCCGCTGCTGGACGCCCTGCTCATCTACACGAACTTGCATATCGCGGTACTCGGGCAACTCACGGCCTGCCACTGTCTGCACCGTATCGAACAGCGTTTGAGCCGCTGCATTCTGCAACTGCACGATCGTCTTGGCGGCGATCGCGTACGTACGACGCACGACGTACTTGCCGAATTCTTGGGCGTGCACCGCCCCTCGGTCACCTACGCGCTGCAGGCGCTCGCGGCCACCGGTACCGTTTCGCTCGAACGGCGCAGCATCATCATTCACGACCGCAACGGCCTGGAAGAACATGCGTGCGAGTGCTATTCGGCGATTCGGCGTATCACGCAGCGCGAACTCGACCGCATGCGCGGCCTTCGCTCGCTCTAAATTCCGTTCTTCGCTATTCCGCAGCCGGCATTGCAACCGCGCCGCTTCGTCGCGACGGGCGCATGAAGATGACGAGCGGTGCGCTCACGAAAAAGATGATCGCCGACACACGGAAGAGATAGTTGTAACTGATGACCTGGGCGGCGACTCCCACGAGTTGATTCAAAACACTCAGCGGATACCCGTGCGTTTGCGTAACGCCCGACGCAAGTTCGTTTTGCGCGATCGCCGCTTCGCGCGCAAGCAGCGTGGTGAGCACCGCGATACCGAGACTTCCGCCGAGTTGGCGCAGCAGCGCCGAAACGCCGCTCGCTCCCGCCAGTTCTTCCTTCGGAACCGCACCCAGCGTAACCGTCGAAAGCGGCACGAACAAGAATCCTAATCCAAAGCCTTGCACCAGGCGCGGCCAGAATACGTCCCAATAGCCGGCGTGTTCGTTCAAGCCGCCCATCCACCATGTGGATATACCGAACACGATCATGCCGGCGCCGACGAGTAAACGCGAATCCACGCGGCCGGTCATGCGCCCAACGATGAGCATGCTGATCGCCGTCGCGATTGCGCCCGGCAGTAGCGCCATACCCGTATCGAACGCCGTAAAACCCAAGACCGTTTGAAAAAACAGCGGCAGTACCAGACTCGTACCGAAAAGGCCGAATCCGCTGATTGCGCCGATGATGTTGCCGATCGTGAACGTTCGGAAACGGAACACGTTCAGATCGACGAGCGGATGCCGATCGCGAAGCGCTTTTATCATGAACCACGTCAGCCCGCCGACGGCAACGATGGTGAGCACCCAGATCGTACCGGAGCTATACCAATCGTCGTGCTGTCCGCGCTCGAGCACGTATTGCAGCGAGGCCAAACCGGCCGAAAGCAGCGCCAACCCGCCCCAGTCGATACCGCCCTTGGGTTTTTGCAGAAAACGCGGATTCGGAATGAACATCAGCGTCATCAAAAATGCGATGATACCGATCGGCAGGTTGATGAAAAAGATCAGCGGCCACGAAAAATTGTCGATGATGTACCCGCCGAGCGTCGGGCCGACCGCCGGTCCGACCATTGCGCCCAGTCCGAAGATCGCCATTGCCGCGCCGCGTTTTTCGGGCGGATACGTTTCGAACAGGATCGCTTGCGCCGTCGGCTGGAGTGCGCCGCCGCCGAACCCTTGCAGCACTCGGTAGAACACGAGTTGCCAAATGCTGTGCGCCGTGCCGCACAAAAACGAGGCAATCGTAAAGACTGCCAGACAACCGGCATAGAAGTTCTTGCGTCCGAGGTACGCCGTGAGCCATCCGTTGAGCGGCATGGTGATGACGCTGGCAAGAATGTAACCCGTCGCCACCCACGAGACCTCGTCGATCGACGCGCCGAGATTGCCCGCGATGTCGCTCAGTGCCACGTTGACGATCGTTGCGTCGATGATCGCCATGATGAGCCCGAGCATAACCGTAATGGTGATGAGCGCGACGGGCGCATTGTGCCGGGCGCGAAACGGATTGCGCCGTCCCTGCACGGATTCCACGCTGTCCGCCGGCCGGCCGCTTTCGGCCGATTTCATCGTCATGCCGAAACCACCACGGCGCCGAACAACGGAAATCCGTACAGAGACGCCGTTCCATTGCCTGTAACAGCCGGCGGTGATATGCGGTACAACGAGGGCATGAAGCTCATACTGGAAATTTTGATCGCACTAATCCTGCATCCGGTTGCGTTTATACTCGTGCTGGTGAATCTCGCGGGACGCAATGACCTTACCCCAGTACAGAAGGTCGTCTGGGGTGTGGTCAGCGTCGTATGGGGTATCGGTCCGATTC
>JBKPMZ010000182.1:0-4350 GCA_046732415.1 Vulcanimicrobiota bacterium | reverse complement strand
AATCCATACCCTCCTGAAGAAAGCGCGGGCGAAGGTCTCGCTTTCGACGGTGTATCGGACGTTGGACTTGCTTCAGGCGAAGGGCGAGGCGAGTTCGCGGGTCGACGAGCGTGGTGAGGCGACGTACGTCGTCTGTGCGCCTACCCACCACCATCACGCGATCTGCCGCTCCTGCGGTAAGGTGGAAGAGCTCGCTTGCGAAGCGCTCGAGCGGATAGCCGGCGAGCTGCGCAGCCATCACGGCTTCGAACTCGACGACCACGCGATGGAATTTTTCGGAAAGTGCGCGGCATGTCGCGGATAGTTGCGATTACGCTCGCGTTGCTGGTCGCGGGGTGCGCGCAGAAGGCCTCGACAAGCTCGGCCCCGCTTCGACAGGCTCAGCGTGACGCTGTCCATGTCGTGACCACCTTCTCGACGCTGAATTCGTTCGTGCAGGGCGTCGGCGGCGATCGCGTGCAGGTGCAAAACCTCGTGCCCGTCGGTGCGTCGCCCGAGAATTACCAGCCGTCGCCGCAGGATATCGCGGTACTCAGCCAGGCTCGGCTCGTCGTCGAAAATGGTGCCGGCATCGACGTATGGCTGCGCCATATGATTCAGAGCGTCGGCAACGCGAACATGCGTGAAGTCGTCCTTACGGACGGGTTGCCGGTGGTCGGCCACAATCCGCATTTGTGGATGGACCCCGTCCTTGCGCAAGCATACGTCGGGAAAATTCGCGACGCGCTCGCGCAGATCGACCCGGCGCACAAATCGGACTACGAACGCAATGCACGCGCATATAACGCGCGCTTGTCGGCTTTGCAGCGTTGGATTGCAGCGCAGATAGCGACGATTCCGCCGCAGCAGCGAGCGCTGATCATCTTCCACAACGCGTTCGATTATTACGATCGCCGTTTCGGCATTCAAACCGTCGGCGTCATCGAGCTCTCGCCCGGCCAGGACCCGAACCCCTCGTACATCGGCCAACTCGTCGATCTCGCGCGCAGTCACCACGTGCGCGCGGTGTTCTCGGAACCCGAGTACAGCCCAAAACTCGCGCAGACGCTGGCTAAAAGCGCGGGTATCCAGATCGTGTCCGACCTGTACGACGACTCGATCGGCAACGACCCGCGTGTCGGCAACTATATCGATATGCTGCGCTACGATACGGGCGTTATCGTGAAGGCTCTGCGGTAATGGTTCTATCCGCTCACTCCGACGGAAGCCGCGCAGCCGTGTCCGTGCACGATCTCGTTGTCCGATACGACAATCACATCGCGCTCGACGGTGCGAGCATCGACGTTGCGTACGGCGAAGCGCTTGGGATCGTCGGGCCGAACGGCTCGGGCAAGTCGACGCTGCTCAAAACGATCGCGGGTCTGCTCGAACCATCGTCGGGCACGCTGAGCGTGCTCGGCAGGTTGCCGCGCGCATTGCCCGCCGGATCGATCGCGTACGTTCCGCAAATCGAAGACGTCGACTGGACGTTTCCCGCGACTGTGTGGGATGTGGTGGCGATGGGGCGCTTTCCGCGGTTGGGTGTGTTTCGCCGGTTCGGCGCACACGATCGCGCGGCGGTCGAGCGCGGCTTGGAACTGGTGAACATGCGCGCGCTGGCGCAGCGGCACATTTCGGCGCTCTCGGGCGGCCAGCAGCAACGCGTGTTCGTCGCGCGTGCGATCGCGCAAGAACCGAAATTGTTGCTGCTCGACGAGCCCACGACCGGCGTCGATGCCCAAACGGAAGAGTCGCTGCGCAGAGTCATTCGCGAACTCGCGAGCAGCGGTATGCCCGTGATCATGTCGACGCACAACCTAGAACGCGCAAGCGACTGGTTCGATCGCTTGATGGTACTCAACCGCCGCGTTCTGGCGGTCGGCACGGTCGACGAGGTTCTCGCGTCCGGCGCGTACGCGCAGTTGCACGGGCACGTGCACGTTCACGGCCACGGCGAAAGGCATCAGCACGAATAACATGCAGCATTGGCTGGAACCGTTTCACTATGAATTCATGCAGCGCGCGTTTGTAACGGCGCTGCTCGTCGGCGTCTTGTGCTCGGCAATGGGCACGTACGTGGTACTGCGCAAACTCGCGTTCATCGGCGACGGCATCGCGCACGCCTCGTTTGCCGGAATCGTCATCGCGTATCTGCGCGGAGCGGATTATTACATCGGCGCGGGCATCGTCGCCATACTGACCGCGCTTGGGATCGGTTTCGTGCATCGTCGCGGGCGCGTCGCGCTCGACACCGCGATCGGCGTGCTTTTCACCGGTGCGTTTGCACTTGGCATCTTTCTGATGAGCCGCCAGCGCACCTATTCCATCGACTTGCAGAGTTTTTTGTTCGGCGACATTCTCTCGGTCAACCATCAGGACGTGCTGATGATCGTCGCCCTGGCGCTGTTCGTCGCGCTCGTCACGGCCTTGCTCTGGCGCGCACTGCTGTACACGTCGTTCGATCCGGTCGTTGCGCAGGCCAGCGGCATGAAGGCGCAGTTCATCGAGTACGTGCTGCTCGTGCTGCTCGCGCTGACGATCATCATCTCGCTGCAAGCGGTGGGTATCGTTCTCGTTGCCGCGTTGCTCGTAACACCGGCAGCGGCAGCGTATCAACTCACGACGCGCTTTTCACGCATGATGGGCATTGCCGCGTTCATCGGCGCCCTCAGCGGCGTCGGCGGTCTTTACCTGTCGTATTTCCTGCGCAGTTCGAGCGGCGCGACCATCGTGCTGCTCGCGACGATTCTCTTTTTCATCGCGATCGGCAGCAAGCGGCTGCGCGTCGCGTTAGTTCGCTGAACGAACGACTCGCCAGCGCTCCTCGCCCGTCTTTTCCAGGAATCCGCCGGCGGCGAGCGCCTCAAGCACTTCGGCCATTGCGGCGCGTTCATTTTTGTTCGGCATGCCCGCCCAGCGCATCGCCGCATCGGACAACTGCACGTCGTCACCCGGCCGCAGCAACTCCGCGATGAATGCCGCGGGCAGCTTCACGCGCTCCATACGGCGCGATACCGGTTGAAGCGCGCGCTCGAAATCGGATTGCGGCGGGGCGGGCGGTGGTCCCGGCTGGGGCTGTGGCGTGGGTGAGGGTTGCGCGACCGGCGCGGATGCTGGCGGCGTGTGCGGCGGCGTGTGCTGCGCCATCGCGCGATCGGTGAGATGCGGAAACCATTCGCCCAGCATTGCGCCCAGCGTGTGGAGCGGCACCGCATTGAGAATCGACGGTCGCGTGTGCGTGCCCCGAACGATCCGGCGCGCAACGTGGTCCGCATCGACCGGAATCCAATCCGGACCCTGCGTTTCGATGCCGGCATGTTTAGCGAAGTTCGTGCGCACGCTGCCGGGATCGATATAGGTAACCGCAATGCCGGTGCCGTGCAATTCGCGGCGCAGCTGCGTCGCCATCGCACGCACTGCTGCCTTTGCCGCGCAGTACGCGCCGTAGTTCGGCGACGGCACGCGCGCAAGGCCGGAACCGACGAACATCACTTGCCCGCGTGTTTCTTGCAGCAGCGGCAACGCGGCGCGCGTAATACGCAACGGAGCGGCGACGTGCAAATGCCACTGTTCGTCGATCTGCTCGTCGTTTTGTTCCAGCAATTTGCCGCCGGTGGCCGCGCCGGCATTGTTGATGAGCACGTCGATGCGGCCGAAATGCTCGCGCGCGGTTTGCACGATGCGCTGCGGCGCGTCCTTGGCCGTAACGTCGAGCGCGAGCGTGACGCAGGTACCGCCTTTTTGCGCCATCTCGGCCGCGAGTTCGTCGAGTTGCTCCTTACTGCGCGATACCGCCACGACGGCGAAATCGTCGCGAACCGCTTCGAGCGCGGTTGCGTACCCGATGCCCGAGCCGGCACCGGTAACGACGAGCACCTTTGGTTTAGACATGCGCGTTTACGGTTGCAGCCAGGTATGCTTCGTATTTCGCTTTTTGATACGCCTCGTTCACGTTGGCGTACCATTCCCGCTCGTCGACGATTGGCGCGGGTGGTGCGACGACAGGGCGGCCTTCATCCGCGAAACGCCGCAACGCGCCCGCAACGGCCTTGTCGCTGCCGTCGGAACGGATGATGCCGAACGTCAGCTCATGTTTGGCGCGATCGAACGGCGGCGTGTCCGCCAGTTCTTTTGCGTAGTCGGCCCAGTTCCACCAAAATGCGCCGAGCGCGCCGCGCCGCTGCAAACGATCGAGAACCTGCGTGCAGTACGTTGCCATCTCGTCCTCCGTCAGACAGGCGAACGGTGCGGCGTTCGGCGGCAACGTTTTCCCCTCCGGCTGCGGTTCGCCGGGAAGCGGAACGCGATCGTACGGGGAGACGGTGCCGGGCGGACACGTCGGATTGCCGAATTCGTTGAAGAGTACTGCCT
>JBKPMZ010000181.1:0-2002 GCA_046732415.1 Vulcanimicrobiota bacterium | reverse complement strand
TTACGGTCCAGCGCATGCCGGTGCATTCCAGGCGATCTTTCACCAGGTGGCGGCAGGCTCCTTCCGCCACGCCGCTGCCGATCGGATAGCCGGCGGCCAGGTATTCGTCGTATTTCATGTGCTCGCGATTGTTCTCGTAGTATTGAATCGCCGCGTTCAGCGTTTTCCGTTTCTCTCCCTGGAGGCCATGTTCGTCGCGCAATCGCTTCAAGCCGCCGATCACGTAGCCCGCCTTGCCCGCCAAGAGCATTCGCAGGCGATTGGTCACAAACGCTTCCGCTTCAGAGCTCCGTTCCGCGTGGAAGCAGTAGGCCGCCTGCCACAAACGCTCCAGCACATGGAACAGATCGAGAATTCCCACCGCGCGAGGCAACCACTCGCGCGCCACCTCCCAGAGCGCTCTTTCGCCATCCATCAAACAGACCAACCGCTTGCGGCGTTGAGGATCGCGCTCCTGGCAGGCGATGGCCATCTCGGCGAAGGTCCGCTCGCGGCCCGTGCAGCCTTCCCCTTCGACGGCCCGCGTCATTTCTGCCCAGACCTGTTTATGCTGCGGCGAGGGACGATTGGCGGCGCGCTGCTTGCGACGCACCTCGTCCACCACGTCGTCGGCCGTGCGGCGAAAGCGGTCGATGCTGTAGACCGCGCCCACGTAAGCCATTTGCTTTTTGTTGGCTTTCTCGCCTTTGCCTCGCCGCGGACGCGAGCCGTGAATGCGCTCTGCCAAGGGGCGTCGCATGGGCACGCCCTTGCCATCGGCCGTGGCCACCAGGATTTCGCCCTCTTCCTGAGCGGGCGGCGCCGATGGTTGAGCCTGGAATGCCTCGGCGTGCTCAGACATCCGCTGATTCATCTGCTCAGCCGCCCGTTCGCTGGGAGCCAGGCCCAGGATGGCCCGCAAGGAAGTCGCCGCCTCGCTAAAGGACTCCTTCACGCATAAACGTTGCAGCCAATCTTCCAACACATAGGAAAACTCGCCCGCAGGCAAGCCGAGTCGTACGTCGAGCGGCGCTTGCTCGATCTTCTGTCCCTCCCGACGGGCATAGACGCGGCGCTTGATGAACAGCTCGCCGAAGATCGATAGATAACGCCGCGTGCGAAAGTCTTTAAGGCGATGGAGCGGTTGATCCCCGAGTTTCAACTCCGCCCCGGCATCGCCGTCGCCCTGCGCTGCGACGAACGCTTCCAGCAGCGTCCGTCCCACCGCCAACAACTCCGCAAACAATTCACGCTCGGTCTGATCGATGCGCCGGCCATCGCTTGCAGACCGCTCGACGAAACGACAAATCGCCTGCAACTGAGTCTGGGCCTTGAGAAATGCCCTCTCCTGCGAGATGATCATGGCTGGGCCTCCGTGAGGACGGAATGGTTGTTCTCCATCTTCCGTTCTATCCTTCGAGGCCCAACTTTTCATTCACGTGATAGCACCGCACGTAACCGCTTGTGCCTCAATCAGCCAGCACGCGCGATTTGCGAGTTACGCCCTATTCCATAGACTCATCACACGCGGGCCGAATGGATCTCCTCTGGGGCTCACTTCTCCCGGGACAGTTCTCTTTCGTTGTCGTGGTGTCGCCTTGGGGAGGTGCTACATGCTTCAGCGTCATGGCGGTCCAGCTCTGCCGTTCTCTTGCGCTTTACTCTTGGAAAGTGTGCTTTGCGGCTGACAGCCTATTGCTGGTAGGCCGCCCTATTTAGCGCGCGTTAGCGCTCTTATCTTTCGAGCGCATGCAACGTCTGCATGCGAGCACATGCAATGTCTGCATGGTTGAATCTTCTCGCTTGGCGCGGCTCAGACTGCGCGATTGCTTCGTTTGCTCATCAGTCGTGAGCATCTGTCGGTAGCGGCGCGTCCTCGGTTCCTTGAATCTCCACAGATAAAGAGGTAATTGCCATGCATAGGCCCTTCTCCTTCAGCAGATTTCCCGCCCGACAGAATGAATTTCGACCGCTCGGTAAGCTGCCGCGCATGCGACGCAAGCGTTCTCGCATCACAAGGTAC
>JBKPMZ010000180.1:0-10041 GCA_046732415.1 Vulcanimicrobiota bacterium | reverse complement strand
GCTGGTGTTTCTCGCATTCGCGCTGATCTTTCAAACGCCGATCATCATGATCGCTCTCGCGCGCATCGGCATCGTCAATTCGGCGTTCCTCAAGCGTACGCGCCGCTACTTTTTGTTCGGGTTCTTCGTCTTCGGCGCCATCGCGGCGCCGGACGGCAACCCGCTGACCATGCTGATGATGGCCGTGCCCATGTATCTGCTGTACGAAGCGAGCCTCTGGATCATCGTGATGCTTGAGAAGTCGTGGCGGGCCGAGCCCGTGGGGTACTAAGCTGCACCTGCGATGACGGCCGTACGCTCGTACTACGAAGACTTCGTCCGCACGTTCAGCAACGTGCTGTTTGCCGTCTGCTTGCTGCTGATTTGGGGACTGATGACGCTGGCCGGCGTCATCGTGCAGCAGGGCAAAGACCCCAGCGACTATTTCGGGATGTATGCGGCACCCGTCGCGCGGATGATCCTGCGCCTGAACGTCGACAACATCTACCATACACCGTACTACGTTGGAATGATCGGACTCATTCTGGTTTCGCTGACGGTGTGTACGTTCAAACGCGTAATTCCGGCGCGTCTGCCGGCGCTGCGCCCGGTGAAGATCGACAAGATTCCGCTGAACGCCAGCGTGGACATGGCCGGCGACGAGGCGGGCGTGCGCGCGCGTGTGGACCAGTTTTTCCGCAAGCGCGGCTGGCAAGTACGCAGCCGCGAATTCGACGGCGCGGAATGGACCTTCGCCGACAAACACAACTGGGCGCGGCGCGGCGTGCTCATCGCGCACATCGGCTTTGCCATTATCGCAGCCGGCACCACGATTTACTGGGCGAAGGGCTTTTCGGGCGATAGCGCCCTTTTGGTCGGGCAAACGATCGATGTGCCGCACCGCAGCGCGACGCTGCGTCTGAACAGTTTTCACTACAAGATCGAGCCGATCATGACCAAGAGCGGCATGGTCTACCAGCCGATCGATTACGTGTCGAACGTCACCGTGGTCGGCAAGGACGGCATTCCGAAAACGGAAACGCTGCGCGTCAACCATCCCATCGACATCGACGGTGCACTGTTTTACCAGTCGAGCTACGGCTTCGCGATGAAATTTTCGATCACGCACGATGGTACGCGATCTGCGGCCCTTTCGGATAAAACCTATTTCACCGGCGATTCGATTACGCTGCCGGGCAGTCAGCGGCAGATTCAAGTTATGCAGTTCGTCCCGACGGTGGATCGGCAAACCGGGCAGCCCTCGGCCGATCCGCGCGTGAACGATCCGGCGGTGGCGCTTGCCGTTACCGAAGGCGGGCAAACTGCGGGCGCAGCACTCGTGCCTATGAAGACGTGGGTCGACGTCGGCAACGGCTGGCGCATAACGCCCGAACAGTACCTGATGGTGAGCGGCCTGCAGTATCGGTACGATCCCGGCGTGCCGCTGGTCGGAATCGGCGCCTTCGTGCTGCTCGCGGGTTTGGTGATCTCGTTCTATTTTCTGCCCGCGCGCTTGTTCGTTCGCGTGACGCCCCTGCCGTCTCGTCATCCGGAGATCGTCGAGGGGTGCACGGTTGGAGTGGCCGCGATGACGGTCAAAGGGTACGACATCTTCGAAACGCAGTTCACGGAATTGATTGCGGAGTTACGCAAACATTTGGCACCGGCATCCCCGGCGACCGCTTTAACACCAGCGGAGGCTACCACGTAATGCAACAGCACATGCCGCTCGACGCGGTTCTCATGATCATCGCCATCGGCGCGTACGTCATCAGTGCGCTCGCGCTGCTCGGCTACTTCTTCTCGCGCGAAGAATGGCTCAAGCATCTGGGCATTCCGCTGGCCATCGCCGGAGTCGTCGCGCAGATCGCGCAGCTCCTTGCGCGCTGGGAAATCACGCACATCTGGCCGCTGCTCAACTTGTACGGCTCGCTTTCGCTGTTCTCCGTGGTGTCCGTCGCGATCTTCACCTACTTCGCGTTCCGGTACAAACTGTGGTTCGCCGGCGGATTCGTCGTCGGTTTGGCCGCAATGTTTCTGGCCTACGCAACCACGTGGTACGAGGGCGCCATGCCCGCCGTTCCCTCCCTGCAATCGTATTGGGCGAAGATTCACGTACCGCTCGTCGTTACGTCGTACGGCGCGTTCATGGTCGCGTTCGTCGTCTCGGCAATGTATCTGCTGAAATACTATTACGAACGCCGCCTTGCGACTGCGCCGGCGCCCGCAAATCTTGCGATGGCGGGCGGCGGTTCCAGCGCCACGCTGCAAACGGGCGAAATGCGCGTGCGTCTGGACACACCGAACATCGCCGCCGCCGCGCAGGCCGGAAATACCACGGCGTATTGGTTCAACACGATGCCGAGCCTGGCACAGTTGGACATTCTCATCTATCGCGTTGTCGCGGTCGGTTTGCCATTGCTCACGTTGGGCATCATCACGGGCGCTATGTGGGCGCACGAAGCGTGGGGCGCGTACTGGCAGTGGGATCCGAAGGAGACGGCGGCGCTATTTTCGTGGATCGTGTACGCGATTTACATGCATCTGCACACGCGCAGTGCTTGGCGCGGCGTGCGCAGCGCGTGGATTAGCGCTGTCGGGTTCCTGACGATCATGTTCTGCTACTTCGGCGTGAACTTGTGGATCAGCGGCCTGCACAGCTATAAGATGTAAGCCGTGCTCTTACTGCTCGCACTCGCCGCCACGTCGTGGCTCGGCGTCACGCTCGACGAACCATATTCCGCGGTCTACGCGCGCATGGGCGACCCCATCATCGCGACGAAGGATCCGCATCTCACCAAATTCGTCTATTTGACCGATCACGAAAATGCGTTCGTGACGGTGATGACCGAACGCGGCCGCGTGTCGGGCATTCGTTTGTGGTCGTTGCCCACTGCCGCCCCGAAAACGGCCGACCCGTTCGGCATCATGCTCAACGAAGACGTCAACAAATTGCTGCAAGTGCGCGGAAAGCCGACGCGGTCGGCAAACGACGCCGACGGGCCGTTCGATGCGTATCAAGACGGCGACGTGCTGTGGCTCTATCATATCAATGGTAACCAAACGGTGCGCACCATTACCGTTTCCACGACGGAATCGTCGATGGACGACCTCTCCGAGCAGCAGATCCCGGCGTTGCACACGGGCAGCTCGCCCGCTGATGCCGTCGTCATGGACGTCGCTTCGCCCGATGACGCGAAACAGTGGGAGAACATGTATCTCGCGATCCGGCCCTGCGGCAGCGACGGCAAATGGCACGTCGACAAGCGCGCGACGCAAACGGAAAACGGCACCGCGTACGATGCCGTTACCGTTTCTTGTTCGTCCGGCGGCGCGAGCCAGACGCTGTACTTCAAACGTCTTTAAGGCGTTTTGCTCGCCATCGAATCGTCGAGCAGTTGCAGGTTGAGCATCGTACGCACCTGTTCGTAGCCGCCTTGCTCGACGTTGCCGTTCACCAGCGACGTACGCAACAGCGTATCTTCGCTAATGGCGCGCGGCACGCTCAAGTTTGAATCGTACGTCAGTTTGCCGTCCGTCGTTGCCGTGAAGCCCTGCACGCCGGGCATCGTGGAAACGCGCTGAAACGAGATTGCCATCACGCCGCCCTCGTTCGAGGCGATGTGGTAGTCGCTCGTCTCGCTCTCGTCCTTTGCGCTCGTGCCGATCTTCCAATCGTTGTTCTGGTCGATCATCGCCGGATTCACGAAATAGCGGCCCAGATACCGGAGCAGCGCCTGCTCTTCGGGTGACGCATGTTTTCCCGGCTCGCATACTACCGTGCCGACACCCCATGTGATGCACTGCACCGAGTCCGGATGCGGAATTTGCCGCGAGGTTTCCAAAACGTTCACGACCAGCCCGCCGTCAGCGCGAAGGCCGACGACGTCGACGGAGATAGAGCCTTCCGTTGAGCCGGACGTGTTTGAATTGAGCACGCCGGAAATCGGACCGCTACCGATACCCGACACGTGATGCGTGTCCGTGGTCTGCACGCTGATGCCGAAATGATAATCGAGATGCCGGATGGGCTTTGCGCCCGCCGCTTGCGTCGCAACGGCAACAAGAACGAAAGTTGAAAGCACAGCGTTAGAGGTGTCCGGGAGCGTCGCGCGGGACGGCGGGTGCAAATATCTCAAAAACTGCGCTTGGGTACCTGGCCGGCCGCGCAGAAGCTCCGACCTCCGATGTATCGTAACCCAATGCCGGAAGGCCGTTTTCGATGGATACTCTGGATACGATACCCTCGTAAACTACTCCCCAAGTGCGAAGGATGTACGCGGTCGTTCCAGCCGGCACGTTACTCTGATCGGCGTCTCTTTCGAACATCAAAAGATTCGTATCGGTCATGCTTTTTAACCTAACGTAGGATTACGGGGAATAAAACCGCATCCGCTCAGCGGGCAATGATACGCAAATTGCGGCCGCATCTGCGCGCTGCTGCCGGTGCTGCGTGAATTTGCGCTGCCATCACGGCACCACGCTAGAACGGCAAGTACCCAGGAGGCCAAAAAGGCGCCCACACCCGTTAGGAAGACGTGTGGCAATAATTCGGCAACATACGCCCCTCCCCTTTACTTTTTCTTAACAAACATCGCCGGCTCATCAGCTGAGCGCTTCACCGAGCGCGCACCGGCCGAGGAATGTCCGAGGAACGTCGGCGCGGTGCTCGGCGGAGGGGGCGTAGAATCGGTGTGAAAAACCACGCCTACTTCTATACGCTTTCGGAGACAAACAGCTTTGGCGAGTCACGCGCACGCCTCCCCGGGCGAAGGGGCACATTCCCGGATTACGGGCGGCTACGACGACGCAGGTTCCCCTGAGGAAATCTCGCGCCGCAAGTTCATGGCGAATGCCACGATTACCATCGGCGGCCTCATCGGTTTGGGTCTGGCCATTCCGATCGTCGGTTCACTGATTCCCGATGTCGGCGCCGGCGGCGCAACGTGGACACCGCTCGATGAAGCGGGTTGGAAAGAACTTCAAGCCGCAACTGACAAGGCGGTGAAGATCGATATCAACCTGTCTTCCAGGGACGCATACCTGCCCGAGCAGAGCTCACCGCAGTCGGTATGGGGAATTAAAGTCAAGGACTTGGCGAAGTTCAAAGCTGACCGCCCCGATCTTTTCGGAGCCGGCGGCAAGGACACGCTGCCCTATCAGGTTGTCACGATGGGTTTCACGATCTTTAGCCCTATCTGTCCGCACCTCGGCTGCTTCTATCTCTATAACGCCGATCAGAACAAGTTCCAGTGTCCGTGCCACGGTTCGCAGTATGATTACAACGGCAAGCACATCAAAGGGCCGGCCGCGCGCGGCTTGGATCCTTTGCCTCTGCGCGAACAAAGCGGCAAAGCGCAAATCGAGTGGATACGCTATGCAAGCACGGTCCCCGATCGCATCGTTGTTTCGTACACGAGTTAAACGGAAGTAGGTAGTACAGGATGCTCAATTGGATCGAGCGGCGCACCGGCTTTGTCAGCATGACGAAGAATTTCCTCACCGAGGACGTTCCGGGCGGCGCCAGCTATTGGTACGTGTTCGGCAGTGCGACGCTGTTCGCGATGATTCTGCAGATCGTGACCGGCATTTTCCTTACGTTCTTCTACGCGCCGTCAGCGGCAACTGCATGGGAGTCGACGCGCTCCATCTACGTGCACCCTTTCCAGCATTTCATCTTGAGCGTCCACTATTGGGGCGCCTCGGCGATGATCGCGCTGGTCTTCCTGCACTTGCTGCAAGTCGTTATCTGGGGCGCGTATAAGTCGCCGCGAGAGATTCAGTGGATCGTCGGCGTGCTGCTGCTCCTGGTCACAATGGTGCTTGGCCTGACGGGCTATCTGCTCCCGTGGGACATGGACGCCTACTTCGCATCTCAGGTTGCAATCAACCTGACGACCAATGCACCGATCATCGGCACGTACATTCAACAGATCGTGCAAGACGGCACGACGATGGGCACTCTTACCATCAACCGCTTCTTCGGACTGCACGTCTGGCTGATGCCCGCAGTGCTCGTCGCACTCGTCGGCGCCCACTTGGCGATTTTCCGCTGGAACGGGCCAGCCGGTCCGCCGGTCGAAGATCCGCGACCGCTGGCCAAAGGCCGCTTCTGGCCGGATCAGATGTTTATGGACGCGTTCGCCTCGTTCATCATCTTCTTGATCGTCATCGCGCTCGCAGCCTTCGCGCCGCCGTACCTCGATGCCAAGGCCGATCCGACCGTCGCGTTTATCCCATATCCGGCATGGTATTTCTTGGATCTGTTCGGACTGCTGCAAGTCGTGCCGGGCGATTATGAGATCGTCGGCGCCCTGATCGTTCCAGGTATCGCAACGGTCATTCTGCTGCTGTTGCCGTGGATCGATCGGAGCACGACACGCATGGTGGGCAACCGCAGACCGATTATGTGGCTGCTGGGTATATCGCTTGCCGTTATGTGGGGTCTGACGCTCTATGCGCAGATAACCGTTATGCGCAATCAGGCCGCCTCGGGGCGCCCGAGCGCTCCCCAAGCGCAGATTCTTGCACTGGAGGAAACGAGCGCCGCGCGAGCCGGTAATGCAACGGCACCCGGCGCGAACAACAACTCCGGGGTATCGAGCGGAGGCGGCGCCGCACCCGCAAGTCCGCTCGCCGCTGCAGGGCAAAAAGTGTACTCGCAAAACTGCTCGAGCTGCCACGGTGCCACCGGCATGGGTACGCCCGGCGCATTCCCGCCGCTCGCGAACAACCCGATGGTAACGGGTGATGCGAAAGACGTCATCACTACGGTTCTGAACGGCAAGAGCGGTGCGATTACCGTAAACGGACAGGGTTACAACGGACAGATGCCGGCATGGAAGGCGTCGCTTTCCAACAAAGACATCGCCGCCGTCGTGACCTTCATTCGTTCGGGCTTGGGCAACAACAAAGCCAGCGCCGTGACCGAACAGCAGGTTGCGAAGCTGAAGAAATAGGCCTCGATACCTCGGCGTGACAACAACGGAGCCGTTAACGCGGCTCCGTTAATTTTTTCTCGATGCGCGGATCCGGCACGAGCCACAAGATCGCCACGGCAAAGTAGCACGCATCCGCAATCCACTGATTGAAAAACGCGAAAGCGATGCCCATCGCATAGAGCGCTATTGACGCACGGCCTTTCGCGTCGCCTCCGACCGCATGCGCGAGCACCGATTGCCTGCCGTTCGCCGCAATGAGCGCGCCCTGCAGTATCGTGTAGGCGACGGCGGCCAGGATCAACACCGCGCCATAGACTGCCGTCGGCAGCGCGGCTAAATGATTCTGTCCCACCCACGCGGTGGTGAACGGAATGAGCGAGAGCCAAAACAGCAAGTGCAGATTTGCCCACATCACGCGCCCGTCGATCCGCTCGACGGCATAGAGCAGATGGTGATGATTGTTCCAGTAGATTGCGATGTTGGTAAAGCTCAGGGCGTAGGCAATAAACACCGGTACCATTGGCTTGAGCGCCGCCATATCGACCCCGCCCGGCACTCGCAGTTCGAGCACCATGATCGTGATGATCACTGCGAGGATGCCGTCGCTGAACGCTACGAGGCGGTCCTTGGACACGTTAGCCTCCTTCGGCCGAACCTACGCATGGGCGGCCTTCGTACAAATACAATACCGCTTTGCCGCTGCTCGCAATGAGGCGCCGCCCATGGCCGAACGTGGGCGTCTCGCGTTTTGCCGGAGCGATGAGCCACGTGCGGGGCGCCGAGCAGATGACGCTGCGCGGGCTTACGCCGAAGCCGCCCGGATTCGGATCGTGCGGTCCGACGAGCACCCACACGCGCGGCCGGGTGTAAAACACCAGCGCGTTGCCGCCGGAGACGTGCAAGATCGCGACCGCATCGCCCGTTTGCCGGCGCGCGTCGATGATCTTCGCGAAGTGCGGCACGGGTTTGAACGCCTCGGCCTGCGGCAGAGCGAGTAGTGCAATGAACGCTAACGCAAAGAGCATGGAAATGCCGAGCGCATACGGTGCGGCGGCGCGCGTGCGTGCAGCGTTCGACACGAACAGCGCGAACGCCACAACGGCGCCGATGAAGATTGCGGCACCGACGTAGATAAGGTTGATCGCGAGCTGGTGGAATTCGTTCGTCAAGCGGTTGTCGCGCGAAAACCATACGATCGCGACCGCTAGCAGCAGAATGAATGCGGGAACCACTGCCGATGAAACAAGTGCCGAGCGGCTGCGCCCGCGCACGACCACATCGTCGAGATAGAGGCCCGCGAGTATGGCGGGCGCGGCTAATTCGAGCGCAATATAATTCGGCAGTTTCGTCTGTGCGAAACTAAAGAACGCGAACGGCAGCACCAGCCAGCAAAACGCCAGGCGTATCCAACGCCCCGTGTCGTCATCGCCGCGCAGCCGGCGGAATGCGAATGCCAGCGACGACGGAAAGAACGCAATCCACGGAAAGAACGCCAGAACGAACACGGGGATGTAATACCATCCGGGACCGCTTTGATTTTCGATCGTTCCGGTGTAGCGGCCGACGGTGTAATGTCCGATGAGTTCGAAGACGGCGTGGACACCGCTGCGTTGCACGAGTGCTCCGAACCACGGCGCTACGACAAGCACAAAGAGCGCCACCGCCCCGATCCAGCCGCGCCATGACGGCAAGCGCACGCCGCCGCTGCGGCTTTCCCACAGCGCGTACGGAGCGACGACCATCAGCGCGACGACGGGAGCCACGGGCCCTTTCGCCAGAAACCCCAAACCTGCGGCGATCGCGCCGTACCACAAATAGCGGTCGCGCCCGGTTTGCAGCGCGGCAAACCAAAACAAGACGCTCACGCCGATTGCCAGGTCGAGCAGCGCGTCCATGATGGCAAGCCTGCCGACAATAGCCTGCATCAGACACGTCGAGAGCGCGATGCCCGAGTAGATGCCCGCGCGCGTACCCAAGCGCCGCGCAACCGCGTACGTGAGCGCGGCACCGAACGCGATCGTCGCGAGCGCCGACGGAAGGCGCAGCGCGAACGAGGTAAGGCCGAAGATTTTTGCGCACAGCGCCGCTATCCAAAAATAGAGCGGCGGCTGAACGAACCACTGCGCCGCGTTGAGATGCATGACGACCCAATCGTGCGTGAGCAAGATTTCGCGCGCCACTTCTCCGTATGCCGTCTCACTGTTGTCCCACAGCGTTCCGCTGCCAAGGCCCGGAATGGTTACGAGCGCGGCGATCGCCGCACCGGCAAGGGCTGCACGCACGGTTTTGGACACGGGAAGCAGTTTTGGGCGCGGATGCAGCGAAGTCATGCGGGCTCATGTCATCTCCCGAGCGAGGCTCCGAGATCATCGCCGCTGCGGCGCGCACACTGGCGCGCATGCGCACGTACATCAAGACGGCGCTTCCGCCGCCCGAGCGCGGCACGGTGTTTCATGCTCTCGCGCGTCTGCCCATCGAACGCCTCGCCGCGATGAATCCCGTAGAAGCGGAGCACGAAGTCGAGCACGTGATGCGAGCGGTTCGACAAACTCAGCACGATGAGTCGCCGATCATCTCGCTCACGTGTGCCTCCAGAGCGAGCGCGCTTGCCATGACGCAGACGCGCGCGGTTGCCGCGAAACTGGCGCAGCACGGCATCGCAACGGACATTCTCAACGTAACGACGACCGGCGATCGCGTGCAGGATCGCGCGCTCGTGGCGATTGGCGCGGAAAGCCTGTTCGTCAAAGAATTGGAACTGGCGCTGCGTGACGGGCGCGCGCAATACGCCGTCCATTCGTGTAAGGATTTGCCTAGCACCCTCGTGCACGACATGACGATCGCTGCCATCTCGGTGCGTGAGGATCCGCGGGACGCGTTTTGCAGCGAACGCTATGCGTCGTTCTCGGAGCTGCCGTCAGGTGCGCGCGTAGGAACGTCCAGTCTGCGCCGTCGCGCACAACTGGCCTCGCTGCGTCCGGATTTGCAGTACATCGACATCCGGGGCAACGTCGATACGCGTCTTCGAAAATTGCGCGAAGGCCAGTACGATGCCATCGTGCTCGCGTTTGCCGGGCTGCGCCGGCTGGGCGTGCGCGCAACGTACACCGTGCCGTTCGAC
>JBKPMZ010000179.1:0-3938 GCA_046732415.1 Vulcanimicrobiota bacterium | reverse complement strand
GGCTGACATAGCGAACCGGCTCGCCATTTACCCAAACTTGCCTGCAAGTAAGGATCATATCATCTTCGTCGAGCGGCGGCGACTCAAAATCGAAGCACGGCAACGATTCGCGGGCAAACGCGGTAAGTTCGGGGTGGTCTTTCTCCGATAGCGTTCGTTTATCAATCAAACCGGCATCTTCCAAATCACTTCTCGAAAGCAACCGGTTGCGATATTCCGCAGATGGTATTGCGTCGCCGGTTAACTGCTCGCCGCGAACTTCTCCGCCGGGATTTACTCCAAGTTCGTGGGCACGACGCGAGGCCGATACGACACCGTAACCCTCGACAATGGCGACGCCGAGAGAGCGATGTCCCTCTGGACGATCCGGATCGACGAACGAGAGCCACCACCAGCCCAGTTCCCCCTGGGCCTTCTCACGCGCGACTAATTCATCCACAGCTTTGCGTCGATTACGGTCCAGCTTCACGTGCGGCATCGCTCGGCGAATCGGTAAATAGCGCGATGCTACAAACGACAGTAAAATAAAGCTTCCTATGCCTGCAATGACAAGAAGCAACACGCCAATGAAAAACTGTCCAACTCCTGCCGATTCAGCGGCATCGTGCGCGAATATCTCGACGTACGGGCGCAATGGAGCAAGGGCGGCAGCATTACGGCGGTAATGGATTTGAAGAAATGCGCTCGTATCTTTTGGTACGGAGAAGTCGTAGGCGATTGTCGTATCCACTTTCGATCCTGCGTATTCGCAGCACACGCCCTCGCGCGGGGTAGTGCCAGATCGCAGCATCCGTCCGAGATCGTCGCGGACGGCCCACAGCACATCCAATGCTGGTGGATGTCCCTTGCAGTTGCCAAAAAGTCCGGCATCGCCCGTTTGGCCAAGTAGGCAATCCTCATAGGGAACGTCGTAGCCGGGATCGGCGTACACGCTCAGGTCGTACTTCAATCCCGCCTTGAGCGCGAACGGTCCAATCGTCGTCTCAGCCGTGTTCACGGGCAACGGCGTGTTTAACGGCTCTCACACAGCGCCCATTGCGTGGTTATAGGGCATCATGGCACAGAAGCCCACAACGGCAAGGGCAATAAGCCACGCACCTTGACGCACCATTAGCGGTCACTTCCCAGCCGCATACTATCGTACCTTGAAGAAAACCGGATACGCTGGGTAATCGGCTCTTGCGAACCCATTCCAACCGACACCATCTCGTAGGCGTAAGGTAGCATAAGGTATGACGTTTCTTGCGATATTTGCCCTAGTCGTTCTCGCGGCCGTTGTCGGCATGATTGTATCGGTGCAGCGACGCGGAAGCGGATATTACGCGAACCCTACGGGTCAAGATCGGCCGAACCAGCCGACGCCCGAGGAGGAAGCGGGTACGCACAGCGTCCTCCATAAGTAAGAACTAATACGCTTTCAGAAACATCCCGACCGAACGTCGCTACGCGACAGTCCCCATAGTATCAAACGAGTCCCAGAAGTGGCGCTTGCGGCGTGTCACATTTCTGCGTCCGGCGCTTTCAAGAACCAAGGAGATTTGATATGCTGCTCGCCGCCGCGCTGGCCATCGGACTCACGCAAATCCAGGAGCGGGTAAACGTTTGGGCGTACGGGTGCGATTTCTCTACGACTCGGGCTGTTCAGGTCTTTGCGCAGAATCGGACGCTATTTGGCGCAGGCGGGCGCACGATCAAGGCCAGCGCACACCCTGGCGAAAACGGAAGGCTCACGTTTAGTTTTACTCTTCCCGCCGGCTCTTTCTACATTTCGTACACGGCGATAGGGCAACAGTGTGGCTCTTCTGGCGAAGGGTTGACGATTTTGCCAGCCCACGATCGCCACATTGTAGTTTCAATGCAGCCGGGCACGTGGAGGCGCGATTGGCACGCACGGCGATTTTTTGCCGGCACTTTGCCGGATGTTGGACTGGCGGTAAGCGTCGTTGTTACTACAAGTGCAAATTGCCCGATTGACGAGGACGTGCATGATGCGCCTGCACGGGAGTTTCCTGCAACCATCGACGGAAATGCCTATTACGTCGGCTATGTGCGCGGAGTGCATGCGTTCTTACGAATACGCTCTGCGGCGTTTGACGTGTTGTACTTAGCCTTACCGGACGAGGCATCGCCACGATATAATAACCAATATGTTATTCGAAATATTACCGAGGACGATCTCCGGCGACTGGCGACTCACACAAACCCAAACCGCCCAAAGTGCGTGCTAGTTCCGTCCGGCGTATCAGCGAAGTTTGAACAATAGGCTGACGGGGGACGCACTGGAATTGAACCACATTTGTCGTCGGGCGACCAAGTGCGCTGCTATAGCAGCATTGGCGCTGCTTTACAGCACCGCATTCGCACTTGCAAATTGTACATCGACTTCCGCACCAGATTACGCCGATGTCGATCGGATCGTACTCATTCGCTGCGCTCCTTCAGCATCTGTCTATCCCTGTTTTCGCGCCACGCTTTCAATCAATGGCGGCCGTTTCGTCGCTGGCCGCATCAACGCGTACAAAGGACTAGGCTTGCGCGGCCAATATACTCTAACAGCAGGACCAGACTCGGACTCTGCAATAGCGCTTGGTGAACTGATAGACCACGAGTTTTTCAAGATGGTCGTGCCGCCGGCAAAACCCGTAATTGACGGCATGCTGGACGTTATCGTGATTCGCGCTTGTGGCACAGTGAAGGTGACACGGACGCTGGGGGAAATCGACGACGCCAGTCATCTCCCGTGGATTATTCTGCTAGATCGCTTGCAGGCCGCGTTGTTGACGCTGCATTGGCGCCAGGTTTCCGGGCAGCCAGATAATCGGGATGCCGACAACTGGTACACCGACGACGGGTTGGCGCGCCTCCTAGAACCGTGAAAAAAGAAGAGTCCCATGAATCGCGATAGCACTATTCCGGCCACGAAGTGTTGTGCGATTGTCGCGTGACCCGATACGAAAGCACGGTACACGGATTCTGCGGCAGCGTCGAGTTATACTGTAGCGGACGGGCGAAATCGAGTCAGAACCCAACATTAACGCATGATTACTTGGCTGCTAAACCGTGCTGCTGCAGCCATGAGTTTGGGAAATCGCCGAAGCGTTGAACCGACTAAGGTTCGCATGGCATTCGGGCCGTCGGGCTCCTAAAGCGCCGCCACGCGCCTTATATGCCGCTAAAGCGGCCTTTGTGCGTTGAGATATGCGTCGCCCTTCGTCTTCTGCTACTGCGGCAAGAATATCAATCGTCAATGCGTTGGCATGCGGGTTATCACAAAGCGATGTGCTGAATGCCGCTCGTCTTCAGCGGGTTACAAACTACGGTGCTTCGCAGAAGGCGTCCAGTTTTGCGACCACTAGGACCGCCCCGGAACGCTTCGCATGAGCGATAGCCTTGCGCGACTCAGGGCGATTGTCCAGCGAATGCTTCGTCCCCGTTTCTACCTCGCGATAGGACCTTATTATCTCGCAACCATTTCGCTGGGCGAAGGACGATACATCGGCTTCCTGCGCCTCAAGACCAAGGCCCGATTCTCCTTGGCTCTTGCGGCTAACGCGAATATACGAAACGAGTTTTTTGCTCACAGAACCATTATACGGTTCTGTCGCTTTATTCCAAACGGTCGTTTAACAAGATGCAACGGCCGTTTTCGATACATTCTCCGCAATGGGCGATGAGTGGCAGAAACTTACGCGCTTGGGCTAAACGGAACCGTAACTGTCGTGGTATCGGGTGTACTATTGCCACAGGCACGAATTCCTGGATTGAACTTCGAATTGCGCACCAGCGTTAGTGCTGCTTCATCGATAAGCGAGCTTTGGGAACTCGTCTTGACTGAGTCCGAGGTGACATTACCGCTTGAGTTTACGACTACGGTAACAACAACACTCACGTTGCTCGTTACGCCAGCACCTTGCGGTATTGGTTGCGCGGGTATGGGC
>JBKPMZ010000178.1:0-8308 GCA_046732415.1 Vulcanimicrobiota bacterium | reverse complement strand
TCCCCGAAATGGCGGCGCGCGCCGGTGCGCAGTACAACGCGGAAACGACGAATATCGCGACCACGTACTCCTTTAAGATTCCGTCGGCATATACCGGCTTGGCGCTGCGTCTTGAGGCGGATCGGATGAACGGCGCGCTCGATCGCCAGAGCGACTGGGATACCGAACGCAGTGCCATCGAGCAAGAAGTGCGCGCGCATCAAAGTATTCCGGGCGCCGCGCTGCAAGCCAAAGTGCGGCACGCGTTTTTCGGCGACGTGCCGTACGCGCAGGACGGCGTCGGCACCATCGACAGCTTCCAAAAAATGCGCGCGAGCGACATCGCGGCGTTCTATAGATCGTGGTATCACCCGAACAACGCGACGCTCGTCGTCGCCGGCGACATCGATCCGCCGAAGATTCTTGCGGAAATCCACCGCGACTTCGATGCGATCCCATCGGCACCGCTGCCGCAGCACAAGGCGTATAAAATTGCGCCGCTCGCTGCGACGACGCTCAGCGACACGATTTCAGAAATTCCCGTGCCGGTCGCATCGGTCGTGTATCGCTTTCCCGATTTGCAATCGCCCGATTACGCCGCGGGCATGGTGCTTTCAGAGGCGCTTTCAAGCGGACGCGGGACGCTCGCGGATTTGCAGGCGCAAGGCAAATTGCTCGGCGCGTTCGCGATTTCATCGGCGTACCGCGACGTCGGCGTGATGATCGTCGCCGGCGCGGGCTTGCCGTCCGCGACTCCCGCGCAGGTTCGCTCGCAACTCGACTCGGCGCTGGATACGTACCGCAAGGACGGCGTGCCGGCGGATCTGGTGCAGGCCGCCAAGGAGCGCTTGCTGAGCCAGCAAGATTATCGCCAAGCATCGATCTCCGGACTTGCATTCAGTTGGGCAAATGCGCTGTCGGTCAGCGGCGAGCCGCCCGACGCACAGTACGCAAATATCCAGAGCGTCACGGTTGATGACGTGAATCGCGTGTTGCGCACGTACATGAATCCGAAGGGCGAGTTGGACGTGCTCATGCAGCCCAAGCCCGGTGCATCCGTCGCTCGCAATGATTCGGCATCGGCGCAAGAGAACGTGCAATACACGCCGGACAAAGAAGAACCGATGCCATCGTGGGCCGCGGCGTACTTCAGCGCGCCGCTGCGCATTCCGCAAAGCGATATGGCGGTGCGTACGTTCCATCTGCGCAACGGCCTGACGCTGACCGTGCGGCCGGAAACGTTCTCGCCGACGGTCGTCTTGCGCGGCTATATCGTGAATAGCCCCGACTTGTACGAGCCGCGCGGCAAGGACGGCGTCTCGCAAATCGCCGAGGCACTTCTGCCGTGGGGTACGACGACGTACGGACGCACGGAATATCAGGCGCAGGCGGACGCGATCGCCGCAAATATCGGTCTGGGCACGTCGTTCGGTGTCACGGTACAGGCCAAGAACTTCGACCGCGCCGTACAATTGCTCGCCGACGGCATGCTGCACCCTGCGTTTCCGGCGCAAGCGTTTTCGGTCGTGCAGAACAACACCGCGCGAACGCTCGCGGCAATGGAGCACGAGCCGAACACGATCGCCGAAATCGCGCAAACGAACGCGCTGTATCCGCCGGGCGATCCGCGCCGGCGCCGTCCCACCGCTGCAACGGTCGGCTCGGTAACGATCGGCGACGTCAAACACTGGTATAAGTTCGCATACCGCCCCGATTTAACGACGATCGCGATCGTCGGCGACGTTACGCCGCAAGTTGCGCGCGAGACCATCGAACGCTATTTCGGTGTGTGGCATACGCCGAAAACGAAGCCCCCGTCGTTCAAATATCCGCAGATCAAGAGCAACCAGGGTAAGTCGGTGACGGTGAATTCGGCAACAACGACGCATTCGCAGGTCACGCTTACGCAGATCATCAACGTGCACAGCGGCGAACGCGACGCCATCGCGCTGGAACTCGCCAACACCATGCTTTCGGACGAAGGCACCGGATCGCTGCTGTTCCGCGACTTGCGCACGCAGCACGGGTACGTCTATAGCGCGGATTCGTCGCTGGACATCGGCGAGAACACGTCGACGTTCTCGATTGACTTCGCTTCGGACTCGAAAAACGTTCCGAAGGCGCAGGCCGCGGCAATCGCCGAGATTCGCCGGCTGCAAGACCAGGACGTGCCCGACATCGAGCTTCAGCGCGCGAAAGCGCTGCTGCTCGCCGAGCGCGTGTTGCCGCTTGATTCGTACTCCGGCATTGCGCGCGATATTCTCGATACGGCGAAAGACGGCTTGACCGTCAGCGACGAAAACGCGTATTGGGGGAAATTGCTGCGCATCACTCCGAGCCAAGTGCGCGCGGCGATGAAACGCTGGATTCGCGTGGATCGCTTTTCCCGCGTGATCGTTGCTCCGGGCTCGTAGTGTTTTGCGCGTAAGCGCGTGTGTCGTCCTGTAGCGCGTAAGCGCGTGTCATCCTGAGGTATCGAAGGACGGCCGAGGTATCGAGGCCACGTCAGTTGTTTTTCGGCGGACGTACTTCGCGAGCCATTGCGACGATCGCGTTCCAATCACCGCGCACGAGTGCCGCCTTCTTTTTGCGCGACCAGCCTTTAATTTGCTTCCCCGCTCGAATTGCGTCATCGACGTCGTTGAATCGGTGCGTGTAGACGAGGCGAACGGGCCGGCGTGTAAATGTGTAACAGTGGGGATCGATGCCCTCATTGTGTTCGGCGGCTCGCCGATCCGCGTCGTTCGACACCCCAACATAGTAGCTGCCGTCGTCGCAGAGCACCATGTACACGAAGTATGTGTGGCTCAGTTTCATACGCTTCTATAACGACGAGAGGCCTCGATGCCTGGTCGCGCTTCGATACCTCAGCGTGACATGCTCGACCGTGCTTCGATAGCTCAGCGTGACAGTGCGGATCGTACCGCATGCAAAAGCGTGTGCGCCGCCTTTTCGAATTCCGAAAGTTGCGCGCGCTGCGTTGCGACGAGCGTTTCGTCTTTCATGAACTTGTGATTGATACGAACGTTGTACGCGCACGCAAGCAGCCCCGCGTACGCGAATTCCGCGGCGCAGCCAACGTCGCTCGCGAGGCTCGCATTGCCCAGCTCCAATGCGTCCGCCGTCAAGCGCAGAGCCTCGAGCGCTGCACCCGCGCCTTCCAGCGGCACGGCCGCGGCACCGGCCAAGGCGCGCTGCATGGCGTCCTTGTCGCCGCGCGCGGCCACGACTGCGTCGAATGCGCGTTCGTCGCGGTCTTTACGTTCGATGAATGCTTCGCGCAGCGTATCCGCCTGAGCAACCAGGCTGTCGGCCAAGGCCCGCTTGCCCGAGTATTTGGGACTAGAGGCGCAGATGCGGGCGACCATCGCCACGAGCGCGCACCCCGCCGCGGCGACTACCATAGCGGCGCTGCCCCCACCGGGGGCGGGGGACTCGGAGGCCAAGTTTACGAGATATTCGCTGAGCGCTTCCACGCTGCCGACAGTTAGCTAGCGGGTCCGCCAAGTCTTGTGGCAGAATAGCGCGAGGTTCCAAACTTCCCCAAAGAGAGGTTACATAGCGTTGCCAGTACTCGAACAGAGCGCTTCGCGCGGTGATGTCAAAGATCGCGCGCTAGCGCAGCAGGGCCGGTCCCGGATCGCATGGGCCGGAGCCTACATGCCGGTGCTCGCGCAAATCCGTGAGCGATTTGCGAAAGAGAAACCTTTGGCAGGCGTGCGCATTGGTGCGTGTCTGCATGTCACCACCGAAACCGCGAACCTGATGCTTGCGCTGCAAGCGGGCGGCGCGGAGATTGCGCTGTGCGCCAGCAACCCGCTCTCGACGCAAGACGACGTCGCGGCGGCACTTTGCGAGTACGGCATTCCGACGTACGCGATCAAAGGCGAAGATCACGAAACGTACTACCGCCACATCGAATCGGTTATCGCCACCAAGCCGCACATGTCGATGGACGACGGCTGCGATCTCGTGAATACGATTTACGGCAAGCACAAAGATTTGCTCGCCGACATGATCGGCGGCTGCGAAGAGACGACGACGGGCGTCATTCGCCTTAAAGCGATGCAGAAGGACGGCGTTCTTCCGTATCCGGTCATCGCCGTGAACAACGCGCTCACCAAGCACATGTTCGACAATCGCTACGGCACGGGCCAGTCTACGCTCGACGGCATCATCCGTGCGACGAACGTGCTGCTCGCGGGCCGCACGGTTGTCGTCGTCGGTTACGGCTGGTGCGGACGCGGCGCGGCATCGCGTGCGGCCGGCATGGGCGCGCACGTCGTCGTGTGCGAAGTAGACCCGCGCAAAGCGTTGGAGGCCGTGATGGACGGCTACCGCGTCATGCCGATGGAAGAAGCGGCCAAGCAAGGCGACATCTTCATCACGGTGACCGGTAACTATCACGTGATCGACGAGCACCACTTCAAACTCATGAAGGACGGCGCCATCGTGTGCAACTCCGGCCACTTCAACGACGAGTTGAATCTGGATTGTCTGCCGCGCATCAGCAAAGGCAAGACCGAGCCGCGCGCGTTCGTCGAGCAATACGAAATGCAAGACGGCCGCAAGATTTGCATTCTCGCCGACGGACGGCTCATCAACCTCGCCGCAGCCGAAGGGCATCCGGCCGCGGTTATGGATATGTCGTTCGCGAATCAAGCGATGTCGGCGGGCTACCTCGCGCAAAACTACAAGGACCTGGAGAAGAAGGTCTACGATGTTCCCGAGCACATCGACGAGGAAGTCGCGCAGCTCAAACTCGAGTCGATGAACGTCAACATCGATACACTGACGCCGGAACAACTCAAGTACATGGCGTCCTGGAGTGAAGGAACCTAAATGGCATACCGGCGTCTGTTTACCAGCGAGTCGGTGACCGAGGGACATCCCGACAAGGTCGCTGATCAAATTTCCGACGCAGTGCTCGACGCGATCCTCAAGGACGATCCGAACGGCCGCGTCGCATGTGAAACGTTTGCGATCACGGGTCAAATCCACATCGCGGGCGAGATCACCACATCCACGTACATCGACATTCCGCGCATCGTGCGCGAAGTGATTCGCGACATCGGCTACACCAAATCCGCCGTCGGTTTCGACGCGGAGACGTGCGGCGTGAGCGTTTCGGTCGACGAACAGTCGCCCGACATCGCGATGGGCGTCGACAAATCGCTCGAGGCCAAAACCGGCGAACATCCCGACGATCTCTGGGACAAAATCGGCGCCGGCGATCAGGGCATGATGTTCGGTTACGCGTGCCGCGAAACCGAAGAACTCATGCCGCTGCCGATCGTGCTCGCGCACAACCTCACGCGTCATCTTGCCGCGGTTCGCAAAAACGGCGACATTCCGTACCTGCGCCCCGACGGCAAATCGCAAGTCACGGTCGAGTACCAAGGCGACAAGCCGGTACGCGTCGACGCGGTCGTCATCTCGACGCAGCACGATCCCGACATTCCGCTCGAAACGATTCGCAGCGAAATCACCGAGAAGGTGATCAACCACGTCATTCCGGCTTCGCTGCGCGATGCGAACACGCGCGTCTACGTCAATCCGACCGGGCGCTTTGTCATCGGCGGCCCGAAGGGCGACGCCGGTTTGACCGGCCGCAAGATTATCGCCGACACGTACGGCGGTATGGCGCGGCATGGCGGCGGTGCGTTCTCGGGCAAAGATCCGACGAAGGTGGATCGTTCGGCGGCATATGCGGCGCGTCACGTCGCGAAGAACGTCGTTGCTGCGGGACTTGCCGATCGCTGCGAGGTGCAGGTCGCATACGCAATCGGCGTTGCGCATCCGATGAGTGTGCTCGTCGAAACGTTCGGAACGGCTAAACTGCCGGAAGATCAGATCGCCGAGCTCGTCAAGAAGACGTTCGATCTGCGTCCGGCGGCAATCATCCACAATTTGGATCTGCGCCGGCCGATCTATCGCCAGACCGCTGCATACGGCCACTTTGGCCGTCCGGACCTGGACCTGCCGTGGGAGCGGTTGGACAAAGTCGAGGCGCTCCGGAAGGCGGCGAATCTCGACCTCAAAGTTCCCGATTTCGCGAAACAGTAGGCGCGGGGCGCTCGATTGCAAAAATGGGCCGGATGCGAACGCATCCGGCCCATTTCGCGTTTACCCGGGTAGAGAATTCACGACTTCACGTCCAAGGAGAACGCATGACCCTTCGAAGCAGAATTCCGGCGCTGGCGATAATTCTGGCATTTCTCGTGCCGGCGATTGCGTCGGCCCAAACGGTCACCCTGCCGCAAGGCCAAAACATCAACGTGCAGATGCAGGACACGATCGATTCCGGCTCCGCCTATGCGGGCGAGCACTTCACGGCGCGTGTCGTTGCTCCGTACCCCAACGACGATACGACATTCGCGAACGCGATCGTCCACGGCACGGTAGTCAAAGTGATTCCCGCGGGCCAAGGGCGCAATCCCGAATTGCACTTCTCGTGGGATTCCGTCACGATGCAAAACGGCGCGAGTTATCCGCTCAACGCCGTGATGACCACCGGCGGCCCGAAAGCGCAAAACCGTAACGGCGGCCACGTTGCGCTCACGACCATCGGCGGCATGATTGCCGGCAACATTCTCGGCAAGACGATCTTTCACACGAATGCCGGCGGCGCAGTCGGCGCGGCCACCGGATTCCTGGTCGGCTACAACAAGAAAGCGAACATCACGATGAAGGAAGGCCAGAACTTCCAACTGACGCTCACGCGTCCGCTGATGGTGCGCCGCCAAGCCTCTCACCCGTACTAAGCCAAACCATCCTAGGAACGCCTCAGCGCGGCGCTCAATCGAGAGCGCCGCGCAATTTTTTTCAGCAGTTCCGCATCGTGATGCTGCACCCAGCGCGGCGCGCGCCACAGCGGATAGTCTATCGCGAATGCGCGGTTGACGACGAACGCGAGAATGACCAGCATCACCACCGCGCTCATCAAGAACACGAAGTCGATGGGATTGGGCAGAATCCCGAGCGCGACGATGAGCGTGGTCGCACCGGCGGGCGCGTGTTCGGCTTTGAGCAGAATTGTGATCGCGCAGGTCAGTCCTAGTGCAATCGCTGCCGCGACGACGCGCGGCGTACCGATGTGCATGCTGAACGGAACGCTCAGCAATCCCATGATCGCGAGCGCAAAATAGCCGGAGAGCGCGCCGGCACAATGCCCGAGAATCGTGTGTTTCGGCGACGAATCGCGCCGCAAGGGGTGGCCGAACAGCATGATTGCCGACGGGCCCAGCGACGGAAACACGTACGGCCGCTGGGTTAAATCGGCGGCTAGTCCAATGAGCAGCATCGCGGCAAAGCCCCACACGAACGTGTAGAGCGCGCGGCGTTTATAGCCTTCGAGCACACGAAAATCGATTCGCATGCTCCCAGTATATCAGCGCCGCTCGTTGCGGATCGCGGGCGATGCAATGGCGGCGAACGCGATCGCGACAAAGCCGAACGCCGCGACGACCATTGCCGTGTGCGCACCGTAGCGATCGGCGATAATACCGAAAGCCGCGATGCCTGGCGCCATTCCGCACAGCACGAGCAGCCGCACGGCGGCGAAAACGCGTCCGACCATTGCTGGCGGAGTCACGCGCAGCCGAAAACCGACGATTTGCGCGACTTCGAACTGCGCGAATGCGTTGGAAAACGCCCAAAAGATGCCCGCGATCCATATGTTGCTCGTGAGTACCACCGGCACGAAGATCAGCGCGTCGACCGCGTACGCAACCGACAACGCCTTGCCGAAAGGCCAGCGATCCGCGAATTTACCGGCGATGAGCGACCCTGCCACGGCACCGGCTGCCGATATGCCCAAAAACAGGCCGACCTGCGGATCGCTCGCGCGAAAGCCGGTTTTCAAGAACGGAATGAGGACGGAGTAGCCGCCGAATCCGAACACGTTGAGCGCGAGACTCACGTACGCTTGCGCGCGCATGCCGCGATCGGCAAAGAGCATGCGGAAACCCAAGCGTACGTCATCCAGGACGTGCGCAAACGACGGAAATCCGTGTGGATTCTCCGGCCCCAGCGTCGAAATACGCGCGAGCGAGAGTTGCGAGAAAAAATACGTCGCCGCGTTGATTGCCAGCGCCGGCAGCGGACCGAAAATGCTGAACAGCGCACCTCCGGCAACCGGCGTGATGAGGTTCGACGAATTTTCGGCCAGCGAGAGCGCGGCTGCGGCTTGCGTTCCCTTTTCGGGACCGAGCAAAAACGGAATGCTCGAAGCCTGCCCGCCCATGAATACTGCGGCACACACCGCCATAAGGACGAGACCGCCGTACAGCATGCCGATCGTCAGCACGTGATGCGCAAACAGCAGCGC
>JBKPMZ010000177.1:0-2113 GCA_046732415.1 Vulcanimicrobiota bacterium | reverse complement strand
CACCGGATTATATTCGTCGGCAGCGTCAGATGTGTATAAGAGACAGGTTCAATATTGAGCTCATTAATGAATAAGCGGAGAAGTCCCCCAACTCCGGCCAGTTCGAGGCTCCGCAGTCTCTCAAATGCTTGGTCGGCGTCTCGGCCCGTCCTGCCGATCAATCGCCGGAAGTCGATCACTGGCGAAGTCATGTAATTGCCATGCGATTTGTCGGCAATCGGACCAGCAGTCCGGCCCGCCTGCCCTTGCGACTTGCCGCTTGACTTCAGGCTCGCCCGTTTTGGCGTTCGCCTAGTCCGAAACCGCCCATCGGCGTGCGTGCAGTTTCCTACGCTGATATCTATGAAAGAGTTGCCTGGCGAAAAAAGGGCGGTTCTCCTATCGGGTGGAAACCATCAACCTTTTTTCGACAGGAGAACCACGACCATGTTGTACCTCGGAATCGACCAGCATGCACGCCAGATCACGATTTCACTGCGGGACGAAAACGGCGACGTCATCGAGGCCCGCCAGGTTTCGACGAAGCCCGAGAAAATCCACGACTTTTTTCAGAGACTTACTGCGGAGCGGTTGAACGCCGGCGAGAAGTTCATCGCCGTGCTGGAAGTCTGCGGCTTTAATGAATGGTTGATTCGGATGCTGCGCGATTACCGCTGTGAGAAGGTGATCCTGATCCAGCCGGAGCAGAGGACGAAACGCAAGACAGATCGACGCGACGCCGCCGCGCTGAGCGAACTGTTGTGGGTCAACCGGAAACGCCTGCTGGAAGGCAAGGCGATCCGCGGCTTGCGGCAAGTCGAAATTGCCTCGACGACGGATCAGGAGAACCGGCGACTGACGACGCTCCGCAAGGAAGCTGGTCAAGCGCGGACTCGCATCGTGAATCGAATCAGGCAGATACTGCGGCGCCACAATCTGCAATGGGAGATGCCGACTAAACTGTTCCCCACGCAACGGGCTATCGCTTGGCTGAAGAAGCTGGTCTTGCCCGAAATCGATCGCCTAGACATGCAATACCTGCTTGCGGATCTGGAAGTCATTCGGCAACGGCTGCAAGAGCTGGAAAAGGCAATCACAGACCGTTGCGGCGCCAGCGAAGATGCTCGGCTGCTGTTGTCGATGCCGGGCGTCGCTGACTTCACCGCCACGGCCTTGGCCTGCCGCGTCGGCAATGTGAAACGCTTTCCCCGCGGTTCCAGCCTGGCCAACTACTGGGGACTTACGCCGGGCTGCCGCAACAGCGGTGAAAAGAGCCAGCGGCTGGGCAGCATCACCAAAGCCGGCAGCAGCATGGCCAGGTGGCTGCTGGCGCAAGTCACGCTCAATGTCCTGCGCAAAGACGCTCGACTGCGCGAGTGGTTCAAACGCATCAAACGCAAACGCGGTTCCAAGATTGCCCGAGTCGCGGTGATGCGGAAGCTGGCCACGATCATCTGGCACATGCTGAGCAAACGAAAAACCTATGACGAGTGCCGAGCCTTCAAAACTGCATAGCTCCTGGGGCTCCGCCCCAGACCCCGGGATTTATCGCATTGATGCCAATCTCGGAGAGAGAGGGGGCGGCGCGTGGCCGCCCGCTCTCCGAGATTGGCCCCTGGGACGGCGCTCGGGTTGCGTCCCCGCAGAGCCCTATCCTCCGCCCAGGTCGCCTGCAGTGTAGCACAGAAACAAAGGAGCCTTACAAGCCACGATTCGTCAGCGGTTGTCCGATCCGAGCAGCTTAACGCAACTCGAGATCCCTCCCCTTTGAGCCAACTCGCGGCAGTCCCTGGATGCGGCGGCTTAAGCCAAAAGCCAGCCAGCACGATACTCTGATTGGAGTGGCCCATTGGGCGAGGAATTCGCAACAGATAAGTCAGCGTCTGCCACCACCAGGCAGAGCCTCTCGCGCACAGCGCGAGCGGCGCCTCGCGAAGGAATGGTTTGGGAGCAATCGCGCGTTGAAAAGAACGATTGCAACTTCCCGTAGCGACGACGACCAAAACGAATCCAATCCAGCAACAACCCTCAAAGGATCGACGATCAAGCAAAACAGGCGATCACGCCAAGCGCTACCCTTACGCAAATTGCCCGATGGAAACCGCACTCGCTTGACAAACTCTTTCAGGAAAGG
>JBKPMZ010000176.1:0-2760 GCA_046732415.1 Vulcanimicrobiota bacterium | reverse complement strand
GAGCTATGCTATGTCGATCCAGTTGGTTCACACTATTACATCGTTACTTTCGGTTGCTATGGTGAGGGCAAATAAAAGGCGGCCGGGGCCGCGATGCCTCGGCCGCCCTTCGATGCCTCAGGCTGACACAGCTCTAGTCTTCGCTCGTTACTTCGACCTTGGCGCGTTCTTTGATTTCGTCGACTACGCTGGAATCGGCGAGCGTCGTCGTGTCGCCGAGTTGCCGGCCTTCGGCAACATCGCGCAATAGCCGCCGCATAATCTTACCGCTGCGCGTCTTGGGCAGTTCTTGCGTGAACGTGATGTATTTCGGCTTCGTGAATTTGCCGAGTTTGCTTGCAACATGCTCGCGCAGTTGGTCGGCCAGTTCCTTGCTGCCAATTTCTCCGCCGCGCAATGAAACGAATGCGTAGATTGCCTGGCCGGTAACGTCGTCGAGTTTACCGCACACCGCCGCTTCTGCCACGCTCGCGTGATCGACCAGCGCACTTTCCACTTCGGTCGTCGAGATGCGGTGGCCGCTCACGTTCATCACATCGTCGATGCGGCCCATGAACCAGAAGTTGCCGTCAGTGTCGCGCCGGCAGCCGTCGCCCGCGAGATACTTGTGCGCGAACTTCGACCAGTACGTCTGCTTGTAGCGTTCGTCGTCGCCCCAAATGCCGCGCAGCATGCCCGGCCAAGGACGCGTGAGTACGACGTATCCGCCGCCGCCGAGCGGCACGGATTCGCCTTGATCGTTCACGATGTCGGCCTGCACACCGGGAAGCGGAAATGTCGCACTTCCGGGCGGCGTCGAGGTGATGCCGGGAAGCGGCGAGATCATAATGCCGCCCGTTTCGGTTTGCCACCACGTATCGACGACCGGGCAGCGATTGCCGCCGATGTGTTCGCGATACCACATCCACGCTTCGGGATTGATCGGCTCACCGACGGAGCCCAGCAAGCGCAGCGATGAGAGATCGTGTTTTTGCGGATACTGCTCGCCCCACTTCATGAACGTGCGAATCGCGGTGGGCGCGGTGTAGAGAATCGTGACTTTGTACCGCTCGATAATTTCCCACAAGCGGTCCTTTTCGGGATAGTCGGGCGTGCCTTCGTAGATGACGCTCGTCACGCCGTTCGCCAGCGGCCCATAGACGATGTAGGAATGTCCGGTGACCCAGCCGATGTCGGCGGCGCACCAGTACACGTCCTCCTCTTCCTTCAGATCGAAGACGAGTTTGTGCGTCATCGTCACGTGCGTCAAATAGCCGCCGGTCGTATGTTTGATGCCCTTCGGCTTTGCGGTCGTGCCGCTCGTATAGAGCAGGTACAGCAGATCTTCGGCATTCATGCGCTCCGGTTCGCATTCAACCGGTTGATCTTGCACGAGATCGTTCCACCAGATGTCGCGCCCTTCGTGCATGAGCACCGGCTCGTCGGTGCGCTTGGCGACGATACAGTGTTTAATGGATGGCGTGTGCTCCATCGCAATATCGCAATTGCGTTTGAGCGCGACCTTATTGCCGCGGCGCCAGCCGTGATCGGCCGTGATGAGCGCGACGCATTCCGCGTCGTTGACGCGATCGATGATTGAATCGGGCGAGAAGCCGCCGAAAATGACCGAGTGCGGCGCGCCGATACGCGCGCATGCCAGCATCGCAACTGGAAGTTCCGGAATCATCGGCATGTAAATCGCGACGCGGTCGCCTTTTTTGATGCCGAGTTTGCGCAGGCCGTTGGCAAAGCGGCAGACGTCGTCGAGCAGTTGTTTGTACGTTATCGTCCAGCGATCGCCCGGCTCGCCTTCATAGTAATATGCAATCTTCTCGCCCTTGCCGGCGCGCACGTGGCGGTCCAGGCAGTTGGCCGAAACGTTGAGTTCACCGTCGGCGAACCAGCGTGCGAAGGGTTCGTGCCATTCCAACACCTTGGTGAACGGCTTGGTCCACTCCAGCTTGCGGGCCCACGATGCCCAGAACTCCAGGTAGTCGCGCTCGGCGTCTTCGTAGATGCCCGGCTGCGCATTCGCGCGGGCGGCAAATTGCGGCGGAGGGGGAAACCGGCGGCTCTCCTGCGAGAGCGCCTCAATCGATTCGGCGGTGTTCATGATTGGAATGTAGAAAAAGTCGCCGTGAAATTCCTCGCCGCCTTGGTGCTCGCCACCGCTTCGGCAACCGGATTGGCCGCCGTCCGCTACGGAGCGCCGCCGCCGGATTTCACCGTCCACACGCCGCAAGGCACCGAGCGCCTTTCCGGTTTACGGGGAAAACCGGTCGTCATCAACTTCTGGGCCTCGTGGTGTCCGCCATGTACGGACGAACTGCCGTATTTCGCGCGGCTGGCGCAAACGTACGGCGACCGTGTCACCATTGTGACCGTGGACTGGAACGAGCAGCCCGGTGTGGCCGAAGCGTACCTGCGCGAGCACGGCATTGCCCTGCCCGTCACGATGGACGAGCAGAGCAAAATCTACCGTTCGTATTCGCTCTCGGAAGTGCCGGATACGATCGTGCTCGACGCTGACGGCAACGTTACGTACGTGTCCGTCGGCGGACTATCGTGGCACGAGTTGCAAGCGGCGGTCGAAAACGTACTTCCCGCGCAACCGGCTTACGGCACGAACTTCCCGATGTAGTCGTACGTAATGAACCACAGGTTGCCGTCCGGCCCGACGGTCAGATCGCGCACCTGTTCGTTGGGATTCGGCAAGGGATAAATCGTGTTCGTGCCCGTCACGGGATCGATGCAGCCTATGTTCGCGCCGGCGCCGTACCA
>JBKPMZ010000175.1:0-2582 GCA_046732415.1 Vulcanimicrobiota bacterium | reverse complement strand
CGTTGAGCACGCCGCCGATCTCCACGATCTCGTCACCGGCGAGCGCGTGATCGAGCGTGCTGATGATTGGCACGGCGCTGGCCACCGACGCCTCGTAGCGCAGTGTCACGCCGCGCGCAGCGGCGAGCGCGCGCAAGCGCGGCCCTTGTGTTGCGATGGCATCTTTGTTCGCTGTGACGACGTGTTTGCGATGATCCAGCGCGCGCTCGATGCATTCCAGCGCGATGGCCGTACCGCCGATCGTCTCGACGACGACGTCGACGCGCGGATCGTCGACCAATGCGAGCGGATCGCGCGAACGGTTCGCGATGCCGATGATGTCGTACGAAACGCCGCTGCGGCGTTCGATGTGCGCTCTGCGCTGCGAGAGCAGTTCGGCGACGCCGCCGCCAACGGTTCCGCAGCCGAGGAGCGCGATGCCCACGGTTGATTCCATCCTCTTGCCTCCTGTTGAGATGGGAAAGCGAGGAAGTCAAAAGCCCCTCGCTACGGCGAGGGGCTTTGCATACTCGATTGTCTTGTCGAGACTACTTATGCAAATGCCGTCCGCGCCGCTTGCTTCGTGCAGCAGCACATACAGAACATTCGCGCAGTGTGAATCGACATTTCGGCAACGATAACATGCATCCGCATGCGCGTCAAGCGGAAAGCGCGACTCGTATCGCGTGTGCCAGCCAAAATGCCGTCACGAGTCCTGCGAGCAGCAGAAGAATGGTGATGAGCACCGGCGCCGCGCCGAGCACGAAAGCCACGTTCATGCGCAACGCCATGAACGCGCGCAGCACGAATTCGCCGAGCAGCAGCGCCCCCCAGCCCACGGTCATGCCGCGAATCGTGTGGCGAAAATAGCCGCATTTCCAAAGCATGTCCCAGCGCTCGTGCGGCAGCGCTTCGTTCGCCGTAAGAAATTCTCGAATCACATAGTACGCCAGCGGGCGGTGCCGCAATGCGGAAATGAGCAGAATAAGGCCGAGCAGTCCGGTGACGAACGATTCGCGCACGAGCAGTAAGCGTTGGCTTCCGCCGAAAACCGCCGGCACGAGGCCAACGAGCAGGCCGATGAGCACGATGATGCCGACGACGTCGAAACTGTGCCGCCGCACGAAGTTGAAAACGTTCGAGATGACCGGAACGAGCGACGCGCCCAAGATCGGCCAAATGCTCGTCGCTCCGAAGTGCGGCAACAGCAAATAATACACGCCCATCGTTCCGGCGATGTCGAACGCAAGCGTGGGAAGAAGCGCCCGGATGCTTGCCCAAAGGAAACCGCGCAACTCTGCGGCGGAAACGGTATGGTCGTGCGGCGGCATCGAGCGATCGCCCGCCACGGCCTGTTCGTCGGCCATGGGAAAACCTTGCCCAATGAACGGCTCGCTACACTCGCACCCTCGCCGTACACGCCGGCCGGGATAAGTTTCTTCGGACTGGCGCTCGGTTATACGATCATCGGCGGTGATTATTCGCGGGATCGCTCGTACTTGGCTGCCCGGTTTCGATGTGACCCGCGAAACGCTGGCTGAAGTGCGGATCATTTGCCGAGGAAATCGTAAAGTCGTACCAATGGGCGCTCGATGCGAGATTGAAAGAGGTTGTGATGCGGTGATGCGCGGGCACCTCGACGATGCGCGGCGCTCTGCCGTACGCGTTGTCGGCGATGGTCATCTGCACATGGCGTGCGCTGGGATTCGACAACGCGAAAACGAGCGTGCCGTCTTTTTTCGATTGAGCCGATGTGCCGGGGTCCTTTCCGCGGTAAATGCCCGTAAACCGTCGGTAGAACCCGTTCGTTCCATGGACGGCGAGGTCATACGCATCGGATTGGCCTAGCGCGAACGTATCTCGGAGCGCATGCGCAGCGCCCACAGTATAACGGCGCGGGGCGTCGTTCGAGTGCAGTGCGTAGACATAAAATGCCGCGGCGCGGCTTCCACGATTGGTGAAGTGCAACGTCACGCTGTTGCTTTCAATCACCGCGTCGACGTCATGATCGTATGGCAAAGGGCGCGCAGGCTTCATTCCCGGCTCCTGGCTGGGAACGCTTTGCGCGGTACCGTTCGGAACGGCAGGTTTGGGCAGCGTTTTACATTGCCGGTCCGCGATCGCACGGTATCGCGACGTGTCGGGAAGCGGCGGAACGGCCGGATCGGGGTTGCGAAAATCGAAGGCCGAGGTCAGATCGCCGCAAACGGCGCGACGCCACTGCGTGATGTTGGGTTCGTATACGCCGAAACGGCTTTCAATGAACCTGATGACCGACGTATGATCGAAAACCTCCGAGCACACGAAACCGCCTTTGCTCCACGGCGAGATGACAATCATCGGGACTCGCGGACCGAGGCCATAAGGCAGTCCGTCGCGCGTATACAGCGGACGGTGCTCCGGATCGACGTAATTGTGAATCTCACCGGTGACGGGCACCGTGCTGAGTCCTCCGCCGCTCGTGACCGGAGGCTGCGGCGGAACCACATGATCGAAAAAGCCGTCGTTTTCATCGTACATCAGCAAGAGCACCGTCTTGCTCCAAACATCGGGATTCGACGTCAACGCATCGAGGATGCGAGCCGTGTACTGCGCGCCGTATC
>JBKPMZ010000174.1:0-1466 GCA_046732415.1 Vulcanimicrobiota bacterium | reverse complement strand
GTCGCCCGCGCCGCGCAGCGCGCCTGTGAGCACCATGTTGATGGCCAGGGCAGGCAGCGCCATGGCCACGATCCGCAGCAGCGCGGCGGGGGGAGAAACCCAGCGCGGCAGATTCATTGACGGAGCCCAATGCCATGAGCGCGACATCGGAAGAAACCTCGCACAAATTGTTGCACGAGTCGCATGGCGGCGTGGTGCGCCTGACGTTGAACCGCCCGATGAAACGAAACGCGCTGAGCGAAGAGCTGCTCGAGCGGCTGGGAGCAATGTTGGATCAGATTGCAGGGGATTCTGCGGCGCGCGTCGTGGTGCTGACAGCCAATGGCACCGTGTTCAGTTCGGGGCACGACTTGAAAGAAATGGTCGGACGGTCCGAGGCTGAATATCAAGCAATCTTCGGTCGCTGTTCGGCCGTGATGCAAAAGTTGCGGCGCTTGCCGCAGCCGGTCATTGCACGAGTGCAAGGGCTCGCAACCGCCGCCGGCTGCCAACTGGTTGCGGCCTGCGATCTGGTAGTCGCCGACGCGGAAGCGATGTTCGCCACGCCGGGCGTGAAGATTGGTTTGTTCTGCACGACGCCGATGGTGCCGCTGGTGCGGGCGATTCCGCCCAGGTTTGCCCTGGAGATGTTGCTTACCGGCAAGCCGATCTCCGCGGCGCGCGCCTACGAACTGGGGCTGGTCAATCGGGTCGTGCCCGCGGCCGAGTTGGACAGCGCCGTGCAGGAATTCGTCGATGAGATCCTCGCGGCCAGTCCCTTGGTGATGCGATTGGGCAAAGCGGCATTTTATGAACAGTTGTCGCTGGCAGAGACGGAGGCCTATCGGCTAGCGACTCGGACGATGACTGAGAACGCAATTTCCCACGACGCTCAGGAAGGCATTTCGGCATTTCTTGGCAAACGGTTGCCGCATTGGGAAGGACGCTGAGCACGCGCATTGCCGCCGCTCGCTGGAACACGAAAGTCATCAGGGACCTGTGCCATGCCCTTGGCGGGGTTTGACGAACTTTATCGGCAGGCCGACTCAGAACGCCGTGGCATTCCGGTGGCGGTGGCGGGCGGCGCCGACCACACGGTGCTCGAAGCCTTACGCTCGGCGTGCGATCGCGGGTGGGCGGAGCCGATTGTCTGCGGCGTGGAGAGCGATTTGCGGCGCGTTGCGGATGAAAGCGGCACATCGCTTGCAGGATTTACGCTGGTCCATGCCGAGGAACCGGCCGCCGCAGCGGTTGCCGCCGTGAACAGCGGACGGGCAAAACTGTTGATGAAAGGGCAGATCGCCACGCCGGCGCTGATGCGCGCCGTACTCGATTCCAACTCAGGCTTGCGCACTGAGCGCGTGATCTGCCAGATTCCTCTGATGGAATTGCTTTCCACCCGTCGGCGCTTTCTCATGGCGGACACCGGCATCTGCATTCAGCCGAGCTTAACCCAGAAACTTGATATTCTTCACAGCGCCGTCGAA
>JBKPMZ010000173.1:0-25363 GCA_046732415.1 Vulcanimicrobiota bacterium | reverse complement strand
GTGCTGGATTGCGCAGGGCCATGGCGTGTGGACGACGGCTGGTTCGCGCTGCGGCAAACTGCGGACGACACACACGTTGTCCGCGACGAATACGACGTGCTGCTCGACGACGGCATGCTATGCCGCATCTACCGGCAGGGCGAGCACTGGTATCTGCGAGGCGCGTATGATTAGCGCCGAAAAATGCAGATGCCAGTGGGGGGCCCTAGCGGCTTTGCCGCTGGGGGGCGCGCAGCGAAGCGGAGTGCCTGTTAAACAATCGGGGACCCCATTTTGCTTGCAAAATGGGGTGACTGCGAGGCGCGTATGATTAGCGCCGTTACTGCGCTTGGAATGACCGAGTGCGAGCGCTTTCAAAAAGTGGCGTGGAACTGGCTGCAGAGCGGTGAAATCACGCGCACCGCGCACCTGCTCTCGCCGCTCGAAGAACTGGCCGGCTTCAACTACGGATTCATCTACCTGCTCGACGCAGGCGAACGTACGTACAAAATCGGCTACAGCGAGCACCCGATGCGGCGCATACGCGAATTGCAGGCGCAATACCGCGCGCGGCTGCGTTTGCGCGCCTGTTTCGTGGGAGATCCGCAGGCCGAGCGTTTCGCGCATCGCCGTTTTGCGAGTCTGCGCATCAAAAACGAACTCTTCTATGCGCACCCGATCATCGAGGAGTACTTCCGTACGTCGCGAGAGCGAATGCGCGAGAAGATTCGCGAGGTGCACGTGTGTTCGGCAGCTTGCCCGCAGCTCAATCCGCGTTTGGATGTACGGATGCTGGGCGCATGGCTGGCGCGTTAGCGTACGCGGAACTGCACGCTCATTCGAATTTTACGTTTTTGGAAGGCGGCTCGCATCCCGAAGAACTCGTCGACGAGGCGGTGAACGCGGGGCTGCACGCGCTCGCGCTCACGGATACGGACGGGCTATACGGCGCCGTGCGATTTGCCAAGGAGGCTGCCGCGCGCAAACTTCCGGCGATAATCGGCAGCCAGGTGCGCTTTGAGAACGGTGAGCGCGTCGTATTATTGGTCGAAGACGAACGCGGCTACGCGAACGTATGTGAGATCATTTCCGCCGGCCAACTGCGGGGAAGCAAAGGAGAGCCGCGCTTAGAGCATGCCGATCTCGACGGGCGAACGGATGGCCTTATCGCGCTGTTCGGGCAACCCGACGCACAGGCGATTACGCGCTTGCGGGAGCACTTCCCCAGCCGCCTGTACTTGGAGTTGCAGCATCACTTGCATGCCGAAGACGCGCGCCGCTGCCGCAATCTGCTCGATTTGGCATCCCGCCTGAACCTTCCATACGTCGCGACGAACGGCGTAATGTATGCGCGGCGCGAAGATGCGCGCTTGGCCGACGTGCTTTTTTGCATCAAGCAGAAAACGACCCTTGCGCAAGCGCGCGAAGATGCGCTGCTGCGGCCGAACGCCGAGTACTACATCAAAACGCCGCGCATGATGGCGCAGATCTTCGCGGGGTATCCCGAAGCGATACGCAATACAGTGGAGATAGCCGAGCGCTGCGCGTTTCGTCTAGATCGCCTCGTCGGGCAATTTCCGCTGTTTCCCGTGCCCGACGGCTACACGCGGCAGACGTATCTGCGCGAATTGGTGTATCGCGGCGCGGCGCAGCGTTACCGCACGCCGTTGGATTCAAATGTCGAGCGGCAACTCGAATACGAGCTCGGCATGATTGCCAAGATGGATCTTGCCGGCTATTTTCTCATCGTCTGGGACATCGTACGCGCGGCGAACGAGATGGGCGTGCTGTGCCAGGGCCGCGGATCGGCGGCGAACTCCGCCGTGTGTTACGCGCTGGGAATCACCGCAGTCGACCCAATTGGGATGAATCTGCTGTTCGAGCGCTTCATGTCCGAAGGACGCGAAGAAATTCCCGACATCGACGTCGATTTCGCGCATCAAGACCGCGAAAAAGTCATTCAATACGTCTACGAACGCTACGGGCGCACGCACGCGGCGATGGCTGCCGAAGTGGTGAGCTACCACACGCGATCGGCGATTCGCGACATCGGCAAAGCGATCGGTCTGACGCTCGAACAAGTAGACGCAGTGGCGCGCGAGTACGACGCGCGCGAGTCGCTGGCGGGGGCAACGGGCGTCCTTCGACAGGCTCAGGATGACGGCGTGAAGCGTGGCGTTGCCAAAGCGCCGCCGCTCGGGCAAGCGCACGCGTATCACGGGTTCTACGATCGCGATTACGGCGACAATCCCGACCCGCACGTGCCTCCCGCGCTCGACGGTGAGATCGGTGAGCGTCTGTTCTCTCTGTGCCGGCGCATTGACGGCTTCCCGCGCCACATGGGCATTCATTCCGGCGGCATGGTGATTACGCGCGATCCGCTCGTGCGCGTGGCGCCCGTAGAATGGGCGACGATGCGCGATCGCACGATCGTGCAATGGGACAAGGACGATTTACAAGATCTCGGCCTCATCAAGATCGATCTGCTCGGACTTGGCATGCTTTCATTGCTGCGCGAGGCGTTCAACCTCCACCGCCGCACGCTTACATACTTGCCTCGATACCTCGGCGATGCTTCGACGAAGCCCTGTCCTGAGGTATCGAAGGGTCAGGGTGACAAAGATACAGCAGGAGAGGACGGCGGGAGTGTCCGCGGGACGAACTCTGACATTTTTTCGCAAACCCGGATGGTTTCTTCAGAACTCGTTCTCGAAAAAATGCAGAGTAGCAGCGATTTTTCCAAGGAGGGAAAAATCGCGAGCGGTCGTCACGCGGATACTCCTACAGTCCTCCACGGTTTTCAACTTCACACCATACCCCAAGACGACAAACCCACCTACGAGATGATTTCGAAAGCCGATACGATCGGCGTCTTTCAGATCGAAAGCCGGGCGCAGCAGTCCATGCTGCCGCGCATGAAGCCGTCGTGCTTCTACGACATCGTGATGCAAGTAGCGATCATTCGGCCGGGGCCGATTCAAGGACAGATGATCCATCCGTTTTTGCGCCGGCGTTCGGGCCTGGAACCGGTGACGTATCCGCATCCGAAGCTCAAACCGGTGCTCGAACGCACGCTCGGCGTGCCGCTGTTTCAAGAGCAAGGCATGCGCATGGCGATCGAGGCGGCGGGCTTTTCACCGGCGGAAGCCGACAAACTGCGGCGTGCGATGGGGCACAAACGCTCGCACGAACGCATGCGCGAAATCTATCCGCGGCTCGTGGACGGCATGGTGCAGAACGGCATCGACCGCCCCGCGGCCGAGCAGCTCTTTCACATGCTCGAGGGCTTTGCCGACTACGGCTTTCCCGAATCGCACGCAGCGAGTTTTGCACTGCTCGCCTACGAGTCGGCATACATGAAATGTCATTATCCGGCGGTGTTCGCGGCGGCGATTCTCAACGTGCAGCCGATGGGGTTTTATTCGACCGAAGTGCTCGTGAACGACGCGCGTCGCCACCGCGTGACGGTAAAGCCGATTACCGTGAACGCGAGCGAGTTCTGGAGTTTCGTGGATGAAGAAGGCGCATTGCGCCTGGGCTTTCATCTCATACGCGGCCTGGGCGAAGCGCAGCGCGATCGTTTGCAGACGGCCATCGCGCAAGGGCCGTTCGCGGATCTGCTCGATTTCGCCAAACGCACGCAACTGGAAAAAGAAGCGATCGAAAATCTCGCCGTGGCGGGCGCGTTCGATCCGTGGTTTGCTTCGCGGCGGGAAGCTATGTGGGCGCTGCGCGGACTCGACGAACGGGAAACGCGCGGCGAACTCGGGCGGATGATGGACGTCGAAGAACCGGCCGCGGCGTTCAAACCGATCTCCGCGCAGCGCGAGACGGCGTTCGATCTGTGGTCGACCGGCGTCACCGCGAAACAGCAGCCCATCGCACACCTGCGCGCGCAGCTCGATGCGCAAGGCGTCATCCCCGCGGCGAATCTCGCGCGCATGCCGGGCAATCTCGTCTGCAAAGTCGGCGGGATGGTGATCACCAGGCAACGGCCGGGAACCGCAAAGGGCTTCGTGTTTCTCACGCTCGAGGATGAAACGGGCCTGGTGAACGTCATCGTGCGTCCAAACGTCTACGAAAAATACCGCCGCACGATCCGGCAATCCGATACGCTCGTCATCGAAGGGCAATTACAGAAGGAAAGCGGCTGCATCGACGTGCTTGCGCGTAAAGTGTGGGCTATCGACGCACGCGAACTCACGCAAGGCGTGCGCGCACGCAACTTTCATTAACCGTGGGCGATAGGGCACTCGCTGAACTCGCTGCGATGCGCATAACAGAACGCGACCAGCGGATGAAGACTTGTTCCAGGCGGCAGCACGTAATCGGGCAGCGGCGCAGGCAGCGGAAAGTGTTCGTAGTGCAGCGCGAACGGATCGTTTTGCGGCAGATAGCGCAGCGGCCACGGCACGTATCCCGTTTCCGTACTGCCGTCGGCATACTGCACCCAATACTGCACGTAATAGTAATTATAGGGGCCCTGCTGCCAGTGCTTGACCGGCGTGAGAATGCCTTCCGCCTCGAGCGGCGTTCCCACACTGCCCCGAAAATCGAACGCGTAGCGCTTCGGTGCGCCCGGCGTTTGCACGGGGCGCGCGGCGCTCACCACGGGATTCGACTCGCGTCGCAGGTCCGCGATGGTCTTTTCGAATTGCGCTTGCTGCTGCGCAATGTTCAACTGCTGCGAGGTGTGCGAGAGATGCGGCACCGCTACTCTGCCGCGCCGTTCGATCTTGGCGATCTCGCGGCGCTGCGGCTCGGCGCGCGGTTGCGGCTGCACGTGCGTTTGCGGCACCTGTGGGCGTTGCGGCTGCGGCTGCGGGAGGGGACGCGGCGGACGCGGTTTGGCGGCCCGGGCGATGTTTAAGGAAGACGACGTCGTGTAGTAGACGCGCTCCTTCGGCTCTGCCACGCCGCGGCGCAGCCCGAATAGACCCATCAGCACCGGAACGAGCACAAAATGGACGATGAGCGAGAGCACCAGACACCAGAGGAGCAGGCGATACCGCCGGAAGCGCACGCTAGAGGCGTTTTGCATCTATGAGCTTTTGCCGTCTTTTCAAGCAGCCGCGTTTACGTTAGGTTTACAAAATCCCCTTGGCCGCGGGTGAGCCTTGGCGAGTGCTGCACCCAAACGATCCTTGAAGGAGCTTCATGAAAGCAACGCTTCGAGCCGTTGCGTCATTGCTGGTTATCGGCATGACGCTTTCGGCATGTGGAGGGCATTCCGGTTCGGTTCTACCGACCACGCAGAATGCCGCTAAGCCAACTACCGACCAATCCGACTTTGCGCCCCGCACGGCGCAGGTTCATCAGATCGCGGCAGTCCCCGAGACGTCGGGCGCCTTCGCCGCGCACGATCTCGGCCGCCGCGCGGCGAGCGCGATGACGCGCATCACGGTCACGCTTGCGTACAATCATCAAGCGGAACTGGATACGCTTGTGCACCAAATCAGCGATCCATCCTCGCCCGAGTATCATCACTTCCTTTCCAACGAACAGTTCAACTCGTATTTCGCACCGACTGCCGAGCAAGAGCAGCAGGTGGTTTCCGCGCTTCGCGCCGCCGGTTTCACGGTCTCGCACCAGTATGCGAACCGCACGATCATCGACGCGCAAGCGCCGGCGAGCGTCGTCGAGCACACGTTCGGCACGGAACTGCACAGCGTTTCGCAAGGCAAATTCGGCACGCGCTTCATGAACGTGAAACCGGCGACGCTACCGTCGTCGCTCAATTCGCTCGTGAAAGACGTGACGCTGAACAACCTGGTCGTGGCGCACCGCATGAGCCAGAACGCGACGTCCGACGCGGGGCGTCCGGGTCACGCCGGCACGAACGCGCAGCGCCACTCGGTGCAGCGTCAGCTGATCATGCGTGAAGCGCTCACGCCGCGCACGATCACGCCGTTTGCCACCAACCTGGTCAGCAATCCGGGTTTCGAGACCGGCGCCATCAACAGCGGCTGGTTCCAATGCGGGAACGTGAACGCGCATATCTCGACGGCGCACCCGCACGCAGGCTACTACGACGAGCGCAGCGGTTCGACGAGCGGTGAGCCCAACGGCGACACCGGCGTATGCCAATCCGTCACGATTCCCTCGAACGGACAACTTTCGTTCTACGTCTATCAGCTCTCCGACGAAGCTGACACGTCCTATGCGTACCAAGAAGCCGACCTGCTCGATGCAAACGGCTATGTCGTCGCCAATCTCTACACCACGGTCAACAACTACAAAGGCTGGGTGAAGAAGGCGTACGACCTGAGCGCGTTCGCCGGCGGAACGTACTATCTGTACTTCGGCGTCCATGGCGACGGTTATCCGTACACCTACACCGAGCAGTTCCTCGACGACGTGACGCTGTCTGGCGGATCGGCCACGCCGACGCCGCAGCCGACCAATTCGCCCACGCCGCGTCCGACGAGCACGCCGGTAAGCACGCCGACGCCGGTTCCCACGAGCACGCCGGTAAGCACACCGACGCCGGTGCCGACGAGCACGCCGGGATCCGGCTGCACGGGCGCCGCGGCGCTAAACGGACCGTCCAAGTACAGCGGCGGCGGCTGGTTCCCGACCGGCGTAGCCAAAGCGTTTGACTTCCCGGTTCAGCACGGCTGCAACGGCGCGGGACAAACCGTTGCGGTCGAAATCGACACGCCGATCACGACCAGTGACGTCAACACGTTCCTGAGCACTGCGGGCGTTTCGCACACCGGCACGATCACCAACGTGGCCGTCGACGGCGGCGGCAACGCTTCGAGCAGCGACTACGTGGAAACGGCGCTCGACGTCGAAACTATCGCGGGTCTTGCGCCGGGCGCGAATATCCGCGTGTACGACTTCCCCGATCTCAGCTCGCAATCGATCGAAGACGGCTACAACCAAGCCGTGTCCGACGGTATCGCGACCGTGATCAACTCCTCGTTCGGCGGATGCGAAACGAGCGACACGTCGTTCGCAAACACGACGAATTCGATCGCACAGCAAGCCGCGGCCAAAGGCATCACGTTCGCTGCATCGTCCGGTGACTCGGGCAGTGCGGAATGTTCGCCGAAGGGCGTGAGCGCGCCGTCGTCCGATCCGTACTTCGTATCGGTCGGCGCGGTCGATTTCACCGCCAACAGCAACGGTACGCTCGCGACGATCAAGGCCGGCGTTGACTCCAGCAACGGCTTCTCGTCGGGCGGCGGATTCTCGAGCGTGTTCGCACTGCCGTCGTATCAGCAAGGCATCTCCGGCGTCAATACCAGCGGCCGCAACAACCCCGACGTTTCTCTGCCGGGTGTTGGAGTCGCCGTGTACGCCTCGAGCCAGGGCGGCTGGATGGCCGTGGACGGCACGTCGTGGTCGTCACCGGAGTTCACCGCGCTGATGGCGGAAGTCAATCAGGTGCGCGGCACGCACTTCGGATTCGTCGATCCGAACATCTACACGCTCTTCAAAAACACCGGTTACGCGGATTACACCGACGTCACGTCCGGCAGCAACGGCGCCTACACCGCCGTTAGCGGATACGACTTGGTGACCGGAATCGGCGCCCCCAAAGGCTGGTCCTTCGCCAACGGACTCTAATTTCGTCCGTACCGTCGTTGCCGGAAGGCTCGTGTAGCAAACTACACTTCGCCTTCCGGCGCCTCGGTCCGAAGCAAAATTAGCAGTGCGTTACACGGAGCCATAGGTGCGGGGGTGCGCGAAATAGCGCACCCCCGCTTTTTCTAATATCGCTTTACCCGCGCCGCTCAGAAGAAAGCGCGCAAACGTTTGCGCCGCTTGCGGATGCGGCGCGGACTTCATCACGGCGACTGCGTATGCGATATCGTGCGAAAGATTTGCATCGGACGGTAATTCGATCGCATGCAGATCGCGGCCGGGAATTTCCGTGGAGTAAAAGAAGCCCGCGTCGATTTCGCCGCTCTCGACGCGCACCGCGAGGTCTTCTTCGGGAAACGCTTCGGCTTTGCGCTCGACCGTTTGCGCTTTTGCCGCGTCGTCGAAGTGTTTGCCGAGCAAATGCAGGACGCGAATCGTTCGCGCGCCTTTCGGATCGAGCTGCGGATCGGTACGCCCGACGCGAACCGACGGATTTGCGAGGACGTCCAAAATCGACATTTTGCCGGCGGCTGCGCGCTCGAAGAGCGCGTGGCGCGGCGACTTCGCCGAATACGCGACCACCATGCGCGCGGACCCGAACACCGTGTAGCGGTCAACCAGGTGTTGCTCGCGCAACCGCGCGACCAGCCCGGGATCTGCGCTGATGAACACGTCGGGCGTGCGAAGGCCGGCCGAGATCAGGTTTGCCAGTGCGCGGCTGCCTTTCGCCTCGCCGGCGAATCGCAAGCCGGTCTGCCGGCCCAGGGCGATCTTGAGCGGCCCCTCCATGGTGGCGACGAGCGAGCCCGCGTACGCGACTGACACCGTAACGTCCGGTACTGATGCCGCGCTAAAAATGGGTAGGAGTGCAAGCAGCACCGCAGCGAGCACGGCGCGGGTCTTCATCGCTCCGCTATCCGCGATGAGAACATGCGTTCCCTAGCGAATTGGCGACGGGGGGTGCGAAGGCCGCAGGCCGAATGCGCCCGATACAAATAGGAGAGAAGGAGTCACTTGACGCACACGCCGCACGCCCAGGAAGTTCACGAAGTCAGCGCTCAGCCTCAGGAGCAGCGCGATGCGCACCTGACGCGGACGCTGGTTTGGATCGGCGTTGCGGGTCTTTCCGCGGCGCTTGCGTTCACCGTGGTACGGGCGCTGATTTCGCGCCAGCCTGCGGATCCCACGAGTCAGCGCATCCAGCAACTGATCGACGAGGCGAATCAGCTCCTTAAAACGCTTGACGACCAGAGACATACCGGCTAGCCCCGGCGGGCCGCTGCGCGCGGGCGCAGAGGTCGAACTCGGATTCACGGATTTACTTGCAAATGGACAGGCAGTCGGGCGGACCGGCGGCATGGTCGTTTTTTGTTTTGGGCCGCTCCCGCACGAGCGCGCGCGCGTGCGCATCACCGCCGTCAAACCGAAGTACGCCGTCGCGGAAATGCTGCAGCTCACGCTGGGATCGCGGTTTCGCGCGCAGCCGTTCTGTCCGGTGTTCGGCACGTGCGGCGGCTGCCAAGTACAGCACCTGACGTATCCGGCGCAGCTCGGCTGGAAGCGCGATGTGGTGAAGAACGCGCTGCAGCGCATCGGCGGGTTCGGCGAGGCGCAGGTTCGCGATCCGATCGGCATGATCAATCCGCGCTCGTACCGCAACAAAATGTCGCTCGTAGTCGATCGCAGCGCCGGCCTGCCCCGTCTTGGTTTTTACCAGCAGCGCTCGCACGAACTCGTGCCGATTGCCGGCTGCCCGATCGTGATGCCGCAACTCAACATGCACATCATGCGTCTGAACGAAGCCTTGCTGCAGCCCGCACTCGCCGGAGCCTTTGCGAACACGCGCCACATCGTCGCGCGTACCGCGAAGGCCACCGACCAAACGGTCGTCACATTTACCACCGACGAACCGTCAGCAGAACTTGCCGCGGCGGCGCCCGCGCTGATGCGCCAGTTGCCCGGCGCGGTGGGCATCACGAACTCGTACGATCTTTCCAGTCAGAACGCAATCCTGGGCCGCAAGCACGTGCTGCTGCAGGGCGTCGCGCAGATCGAAGAACTGATTGCGGGCGTGCGGTATCGCGTCTCGCCGGGTTCGTTCTTCCAGGTGAACGTCGAGATCGTCGGACGGATATTCGAGTTCATGCGCCGTGGCCTGGAAGTGCCGCGCAAGATCGTCGATCTATATTGCGGCGCCGGCACGTTCTCGTTGTACTTTGCGAAATTGGGCAGCGAAGTGCTCGGCGTCGAGGAGAATCCGCAAGCAATCGCCGAGGCGCAGGAAAACGCGCAACTCAACGAACTGGCGGGTTCGGTACGGTTCATGTCGGCGCGAGTCGAGGACGCGGTTCGCCGCGGCGAAGTGCGCGAACGGTTGCGCGAGGCGCAGATCGTCTTTTTGGATCCACCGCGCAAGGGTAGCGACGAAGTGACGCTCGGTGCTATTGCCGACACGGGCGTGCCGAACATCTGGTACCTCTCGTGCGACCCGGCGACGCTCGCCCGGGATTTGAAGATTCTGGCGGCCAAAGGGTACCGGCTGGGCGTGGTGCAGCCGTTCGACATGTTTCCGCAGACGGGGCATATCGAGACGCTCGTCACGCTCTATCGCGAGAGCGCGGTGCAGCAGCAGATCATCGACGAGGCGTTCAAGGACGCACCCGTGCCGCAGTGGCCCGCGGACGAATTCAACGAATCGCAGCAATCGGATCAGGAGTATCCCGACTTTGTCATCAGAGAAAATTGACGTACGATACGTAGCGAAACTCGCGCGCATCGCGCTCACCGACGAAGAGGTGGAGCGCTTTGGTGCGCAGCTCGGCGATTTGCTGGGGCACGTGAACGTACTCTCGGAATTGGACACCGCTTCGGTTCCGGCAACGGCGCAGGTCGTCGAATCGCGCAACGTGGAGCGCGAAGATACGGTTGGTCCCGTGCTCGATCGTGAAACGGTGCTGTCGATGGCGCCGCAGCGGCAAGGGCCGTTCTTCCGCGTACCGCGCATCATTGCGGAGGAAGGCTAATGGCGCGCGATCTCGTGGAAATGACGGCTGCGCAGACGGCGGCGGCCGTGAATTCCGGAAGCGTGTCCGCGTCTGATGTGACGGAAGCCGTGCTTGCGCATGTCGATGCGATTGACGATCGCGTCGGCGCGTATCTCACGCGGCTGCACGATCTCGCGCGCGCTTTCGCGCGCAAGGTCGACGAGCGCGTGCGCGCCGGTGAAAAACTTCCGCTGGCGGGCGTACCGCTCGCGGTCAAGGACAACATGTGCCTCGAAGGCACGCGCACGACGGCCGGTTCGAAAATTCTCGAACAGTGGATCGCGCCGTATACCGGTACGGCGGTGCAGCGCATGCTCGACGCGGGCGCCATTCCGATCGGCAAGGCGAATCTCGACGAATTCGCCATGGGCAGTTCGTGCGAGAACAGCGCGCTGGGCAAGACGCGTAATCCCTACGATCTCTCGCGCGTTCCGGGCGGCAGTTCGGGCGGATCGGTGGCTGCGGTCGCGGCGTACGAAGCGGCGATCGGAATGGGCAGCGACACGGGCGGGTCGATTCGCGAGCCGGCCGCTTTCTGCAACACCGTCGGATTCAAACCGACGTACGGGCGCGTTTCGCGGTACGGCCTCATCGCCTTTGCGTCGAGTCTGGATCAGATTGGCCCGCTCACGCGCACGGTTGAAGACGCCGCGCTTGCGTACGAAGCAATGGCCGGACACGACCGCATGGATTCCACGAGCATCGATCGGCCGGTCGAGAAGGCGAGCACGGCACTGCGCGGCGATCTCAAAGGCTTGCGGATCGGCATCGTCAAGCAGTTCGTCACCGAAAAACTCGGCGCGGAGATGCACGCGCTCTACCAGCAGGCGTACAGCGATCTGGAAAAGCTCGGCGCAACGCTGGTCGAGGTCGAGTTGCCGACCGCGGATTACGGCCTTGCGACGTACTATTTGATTGCGCCGGCCGAGTGCAGCAGCAATCTGGCGCGTTTTGACGGCGTTCGCTACGGTTTGCGCGTCGACGGCGCGGACGTGGGTGCGATGTATGAAGCAACGCGGGCGGCCGGATTTGGTCCCGAAGTCAAGCGCCGCATCCTCATCGGCACGTACGCTCTATCGAGCGGCTACTACGACGCCTACTACGTGAAGGCGCAGAAGGCTCGCACGATGTTCGCCAACGACTTCAAGCGCGCGTTTGCATCCTGCGATCTGATCGCTTCACCCGCGGCCAGTTCGCCGGCGTTCCAGTTCGATGCCAAAAGCGATCCTTACAGCATGTATATGATGGATTACTACACGATACCGATGTCCCTCGCCGGATTGCCGGCGCTCTCCGTGCCGTGCGGCTGGATTACGCCCGAAGGCAGCGATCGGCCGATGCCGATGGGCCTGCAACTCGCGGCGCCGCTGTTCGAGGAAGTCAAACTCCTGGCGGCCGCGCACGCGTACGAACAAGGCACGCACCACGCAAGCAAGTCTCACCCTGAGATCTCACGATGATTACCGAAACAAAAACAAAGTACGAGGCCGTAATCGGCATCGAGTGTCACGTCGAATTGAAGACGAAGACGAAGATGTTCTGCTCGTGTCCGAACGAGTTCGGCGGCGAACCGAATACGAAGGTCTGTCCGGTGTGTTTGGCGCTGCCCGGCGCGCTGCCGGTTGCGAACAAAGAGGCCATCGAGCACATGATCGCGGCGGGCCTGGCGTTCAACGCGGAGATCCCGGCGTTCTCGAAATTCGACCGCAAAAATTACTTTTATCCGGACATGCCCAAGGATTACCAGATCTCGCAGTACGACATGCCGCTCACGCAGGGCGGCGTCGTGCGCTACTGGCTCGAGGATGGCACTATGAAAGAGTGCCGGCTCACGCGCATTCACCTGGAAGAAGATACCGGGAAGTCGACGCACGCGGGCGGCGGCGACGGACGTATCGCGGGCAGCACGCATTCGCTGATCGATTTCAATCGCGCCGGCGTGCCGCTCATGGAATGCGTTTCGGAGCCCGACATTCGCAGCGCGGAAGAAGCCGTAGGCTATTTGGAAGCGCTCAAACGCACGTTCGTGCAACTCGGCGTGAGCGACGTCAAGATGGAAGAAGGCTCGCTGCGCTGCGACGCCAACGTTTCGATTCGCCCCGTCGGCGCCGCCGAATACGGCACGAAAACCGAAATCAAGAACATGAATTCGTTCCGCTCCGTCTTTCGCGCCATCGAGAGCGAAATCGAGCGGCAGATCGGCATCGTCGAATCCGGCGGCCGCATCGTTCAGGAGACGCGCGGCTGGGACGAAACGCAGGGCGTAACGCATTCGATGCGCAGCAAAGAGCAAGCGCATGATTATCGTTATTTCCCCGATCCCGATTTGGTGCCGCTGGAGATCGACCGCTCCGTGGTCGATCGCATCAAGGGCACGTTGCCGCTACTCCCGACGCAGCGTTTTGAGCGCTATCACAACGAGTACGGGCTCGATGTGAAACCGGCAACGCAACTCATCGATAATCTGCCGCTCGCGGATTACTTCGATAAGTGCGTGGCTGCCAGCAAGAACCCGCAGCAGAGCATGAACTTCGTGCTCGGCGACCTGTCGCGTCTGGCGAACGAAAGTGGTACGCCCGTACACGAATCGCCGGTTACGCCCGAGCATCTCGCGGAGCTCATCGCGCTTGTTGAAGCCAAGACGATCAACTCCAAGATCGCCAAAGAACTGCTGCAGCGCATGTGGAACGGCGAGGGCTCACCGAAGGCCATCGTCGAGAAAGAGGGCCTTGCGCAAACGAGCGACACGGGCGAGATCGAGAAATTCGTCGCCGAGGTGCTCGCCGCGAACGAAAAGGCCGTCGCCGATTACAAGTCGGGCAAGACGAACATCATGGGCTTTTTGACTGGCCAAGTGATGAAAGCGTCCCGTGGAAAAGCGAATCCCGCACTCGTCCAGGATCTGCTCAAGCAGAAACTCGGGTAATGCATATCCGATGCTCGCATGTAATTGCGGACACACCCTGGTACCTCAAGCGCTTAAAGCGATGGTACCTACGTCTCGATTTACGCTGCATTAATCCTGCATCGTTAAAGGTATGGAAGCTGGTGGACGCGCGCCTAAGCGACCTCGCTGGCGTAGTGCTTGGCGCTGCTATAGCGCTGTCGATTGTCGACGGTCAACACCTGCTGCAGGCGATTCACGTGGCACCGGGCGTCCTAGGGCCCGTGAGCGTAATGATCATGTATGTGTTCCGCATTTACCTCGGGCTTCTGTTGTGGCCGCTGTATTTCAGAGCTTACTATGTTGTAAAGCTTTCACCGCAACTGTTTGGTGAATGGTTTTATATCGCAAAAACAACGCCGCTGTTTTTTGCACTCCTATATGCGGCTAGCCTCGCGAACGTCCCGTTGCTGAATTGGCAGGGCGGTTCGACATCACCGAGCGATGCTGCGCTGATGACCTCATGGTCGTGGCTGGCCTTGGCCGCTTGTTTTTTGACCCTTGGGTTGGTTTGCCGGATCTGCGCGTGTTTTAAGGAGATGGAGCAGTCCCTGGCTGTAGAGTGCGCGGCGAATATCGAATTTGCCGCTCACATGACCCTCACGCTCTTTGCCGGAGCCGCTGTTCCGTTCGTGAACTGGCTGTATATGAGCTTCCCAGTAGTTAATCCCGGTATTTACGAAGCCGCGATTCTTGTCTTGTTGTCACTTGGAGCCATAACAACGATTCGTGGAATATTGCGCTCCAATCGTTTGCGAACAGGCAAGATGGCTTTACGCGACCTAAGAGCTTACCGGAATAAGCGGTCTTTGCCCGCGCCCGCGATATGATACTGGCCGACCAGCGGACACTTGAAACGCTTGACTACGCCAGCATACGGGAGCGCGTCGTGGCGGAAACGCGCACGGAACGCGGCCGTCATTTAGCCGAGGATCTGTGCCCGTTCGTTGATTTCGAACGTGTGAAACGCGAGCAAGCGGCGACGGAGCAAATTCGCGAACGTATCGTTGCGGCCGACTTGCACGTGCTGCCCGCAGTCGACACCGCAGACCTTACGCAACGCGCGAGTATTGGTACCTCGCTCGGCGCGACGGAACTGCGGGCAGTGGGCGACGCGATTGGGGCTGCCGCGGCTGCGTACAACAAGATCCACGCTGAGCCGTTCGAAGGGCGTAACGTGCTCGACGCGATTACGGCCGGTTACGCGCCGCTCAAGGAGGTGCAGCGCGCCATTACCGACGCAATCGACGAGCGTGGCGTCGTCCTGGAACGTGCGTCACATGCGCTCGGGCGCATCCGCAAGAACATCCAGCAAGCGCAAGCGGACGCGCGCGATCGCGTGAGCGCCTTGCTGCGCTCCGCCAAATATGCGAACGCCATTCAAGATGCGGTGGTGACGATTCGGGAAGGCCGTTTCGTCATTCCGATTAAGGCGGAATTCGGCGGCGAAGTGCCGGGCATAGTTCACGACACCAGTTCGAGCGGCCAAACGCTGTTTATCGAGCCGCTTGCCGCGCTCGATGCGAACAATCGCCTGCGCACGCTGCGCCTGGAAGAAGAACGCGAAATCGCTCGCATCCTGCAAGAACTTTCACGCCAGGTCGGTGCACATGGGGACCAGATCGAGCGCAACGTCGACATGCTCGCCGACATCGATCTGCTCGTCGCAAAAGCGCGCGTCGGCCAAGCCCTGGGCGCGCGCATGGCGGAGTTGGATGAAGAAGCGACGTTGTGCATTCACGACGGACGCCATCCGCTGCTGGCCGACCGCGCCGTTCCGCAATCCCTGGAACTCAGCGAGGAAACGCGGCTCATCGTGATTAGCGGCCCGAATATGGGCGGTAAGACGGTGGCGCTCAAGATGGTGGGGTTGTTCGTCGCCATGACCTATAGCGGTCTGCAGATTCCTGCGGCCGAAGGCTCGCGAATTGGCCGTTTCACCCGCGTATTTGCGGATATCGGCGATGAGCAATCTATTGCGGAGAACACGTCGACCTTTTCGGCGCACCTGCGGCGGATGCGCGAAATCATCTCGGGGGCCGACGCGCGTTCGTTAGTTTTGGTCGACGAAATCGGCGGCGGCACTGAGCCGACGAGCGGCGCAGCGCTTGCCGTTGCCATGCTTGAACGTTTGCTCAAGGTTCGCGCGTGCGGCGTGGTGACCACGCATGCCACCGAACTAAAACTGTTCGCTCACCAAACGCCGGGTGTAGCCAACGCGAGCGTACGTTTTGACCCGCAAACGTTTGCTCCGACGTATCATCTGGACGTCGGAACGCCCGGACAATCGCTCGCGTTCGCGCTTGCGCGTTCCCAAGGCATTCCCGGAGAGATTATCTCACGCGCAGAATCGCTCCTGACCACGCGAGAACGCGACTATGAAAGCGCGCTTGCAGAACTCTCCGAATTGACTGCGCGACTGCAGAGCGAGCGCGATACCGTCGAACGCGAACGTGTTCATATCGACCGCTTGCAACAGAACCTGCGCTCGCGTACGGAAGCGCTCGAACGCGAACGCCGGGAGTTCGCCGACGCCGCCGAGGCGCGGATGCAGCAGGCGTTGCGCGATTTTAGCGTTGAACTTGCGCGTCGCGCATCCGAACAGCAGTCTGCCAAACCGAAAGTTACCCCGGGCCAAAGCGCATTACTGCAGCGCACGATTGAAGAGATGCGCCGCGATCTTCGCATCCGTCATCCTGAGGCATCAAAGGACGCCGACCGCAGTGCAGGCGCGTTCGATCCAGGTGACCGCGTTCGCCTTCTTACGTACAATCAAGACGGGACCGTGATTGCGGACAACGGCGACACGGTGCTCGTTGCCGTTGGTCCGATGAAAACCGTTGTGCCAAAGACTGACGTCGAACGGCGCGGCGGCGCTTCGGCTGCAGCGGCATCGAAACGCAGCAGCTCCCGTCGCGATAACGAGCCGCCGGAAAGCGCACGTGTTGAAGCCGCGACGCGCACGATGGCGGAACTTGACGTTCGGGGCAAGCGGTATATCGAGGCAGAGCCCGTGGTCGATCAGTGGATCGACGAAGCAGCGCTGGCGGGTAACTCGCCGCTCCGGCTGATTCACGGCAAAGGTACCGGCATGCTGGGCCGCGGCCTGCAGGAATTTTTACGCAATCACCCACAGGTCAAGAGCGTGCGCTACGGCGACGAGAACGAGGGTGCCGGCGGCGTCACAATCGTGGAATTGAGATAGATAGAGCGATATGGTGCTTCTAGCGACATTGCTAGCCGCGCTGATTACGCCGGCTCCCGCGGCGACGCCGACGCCGGATCCCGTTGCAATCTATCGTTCCGCGCTCAAGCGTCTGAGCACGCTTGCGCAGCCGGCGTACATCGACACAACGATGCACTGGAAGGTTCTCGCAGACGGGCCAGGCGGCACACAGGGCTCCGTTTTCGACGAGCGAGTACTTTTTGATTCTACCGCTCGGCGCGAATGCGTGCTCTTCGTACCGTACACACCTGATAGCCGTGTCATCATCGGTCAGTCGTATTTTGCGCCGGACATGTGGCTGATCCATAAACCAGCGGTGCGGCAGCCACAAACTACGCATCCCGATTTTTCGCCGGATCTATCCGACCTAAAAACGATCGCGGCCGTGGTCTCAACGGCGAAGCCGTCGTACGACATAGCGTTTGCCGGTACCGCGCCCCTCACGAACGGTGGAGGCGCTGCCTACCACCTCGTGCTCAAACCTTTGAGCGATCCGTGGAGACACAACCTGCGCGAATTATGGGTTAACAGCACAAATTTCAACGTCGTGCGCGCCGTGCTTGTCGGGGATTACCGGCCGGACTACGGGCAACTTCTCGAACAAACAACCGTTGCTGAAGATTTCGGCCAAATTGGACCGTATTGGGTTGTCATTCATCACACGTGGTCGTATCGCGACGCGCCAAACGCCATTTCGTTCCAATACGATGCAACGGCGAACAACATGAGCTTCCCCACGGCGATTCCCGCGTGGTATTTCGATGATACGGAGTTCGAGCGGCACCGTTCGCAGGTAAACACGTCGCTGTCCTGGCCATAGCGAGGACCCCTTACGCCGCTGCCCGAACCCCCTCGCGCCATGTCCGTTACGACCGAAGAACTGCTTGACGGCTTCGACCACGTCGAGACGCCCGCCGAATTCGAAGCGCGCGTGAAAGAAGGCCGGCCGCTCACCGTAAAACTCGGCCTCGATCCGACGAGTGCGGATTTGCATCTCGGGCATGCCGTGGTATTGCACAAGATGCAGCAGTTCGTCCAGGCGGGGCACAAGGTCGTATTGCTCATCGGCGATTTCACCGCGCGCATCGGCGATCCGACCGGCCGCAACGAATTGCGCCCGCCGCTATCGGCCGAAGAGATAGAAGCCAACATGCACACGTATGCGTCGCAAGCGGGCAAAGTGCTCGACATGGATCGCGTGACGCTCGAATACAACTCGACGTGGCTCGGGCCGCTGGCGATGGCGGATTTGCTTCGCCTGCTCTCGCAAGTGACCGTCGCGCAAATGCTCGAGCGCGAAGATTTTCGCCTGCGCTACAGCGCGGGCACGCCGATCTCGCTACACGAGTTCCTGTATCCGGTCGCGCAGGCGTACGACAGCATCGCGCTCAAAGCCGACGTCGAACTCGGCGGCAACGATCAACTGTTTAACTTGCTGATGGGACGTCATTATCAGCGGCACGCCGGACAGCGCGAACAAATTTGCATGACGCTGCCGCTGCTCGAAGGGCTCGACGGCGTCGAGAAGATGTCGAAATCGAAAGGCAATTACGTCGGTCTGACCGAGTCGCCCGAGCAGCAATTCGGCAAGCTCATGCGCATCACGGACGAGATGATCCCGCGGTATGCGCGCTTGGCGGCGTTCTGCTCAGAGGCGGAGGCCGGAAAACTCACGCAAGCATTGAACGACGGCGGCCTGCATCCGATGACCGAGAAAAAGCGCATCGCGCAGGAAATTGTCGCTCGTTACCACGGGCCGCAGGCGGCTAAAACGGCACGCGACTATTTCGAGCGCACCGTCCAGCGCCGGGAGCTGCCGACCGACAACGTTCCGGAGATCCGCCTGGGCGAAGCGCGCAAAGTCTCGCAGGTTATCGTGGCCGCGGGTTTTGCGGAAAGCAAGCGCGCCGCCGAGCGACTAATCTCGGGGAATGGGGTCAAGGTGGATGGTATACTCGTGGGCGACCCCAACGCCCAGTGGAGCGCCGCGGAACCGGCAATATTGTCCGTTGGGTCGCGGAAATTTGTTCGAGTGCTGCCGAACGAGGGATGAAACGCAATGGCCGATACAGCGGTCACCTATACGTCGTCGATGAAGCCCATCGCGGGCAAGAAATTCGTTTGCAAGCGCTGCAAGCGCGAGTACAATCCGCCGGTCGACGGTGGCCCGCCGGTCCGCTGCGAATGCGGCTGGTGGTATAAGAACGTGCACGGCGCGATTCACGAGCGCTACTGGCAGCGCATCGAGCCGTATCGCGAGCCGCCGGCTAAGCTTTTTTCAAGCGACTAGCCAATTCGTTCACTTCATCGCAAGTGAACACGTACATCTTCTTACAGAACTCGCAGGTCGCCTCAGTCTCGGTCCGTTCGCGCGCCATCTTGTGTAACTCGTCGGCACCCAGGCCAAGCAGCGCGGACTCGACTTTTTCTCGCGTGCAGCGGCACGAAAATTGCACGTCGATCGTGCGATGCGATCGCAGCTCCGCACCTCCGGCGAGCGCGTGCAGCAACGCATGCGCGTCGGCGCCTTCGTTGATGAGTTTCGTAATCGGCGGCATGTTCAACGCGCGTTCTTCCAACGCGGCGACGGCGCGTTCGTCCGCGCCGGGCAGCAGCTGAGCAATGAGGCCGCCCGCCGCTTTGACGCCGGCCGGATCCGCAAGCACGCCGAGCGCGACGACGCTTGGAATCTGTTCCGAATTGACCAGATACGCCGCAAGATCCTCAGCGATTTCGCCGCTGTAGAGCGGCACGACGCCGGCATACGGCTGACCCACCTCAAACGATTTCGTTACCTGCAGGGAGCCTTTTCCCACCGCGCCAGCGACGTCGAACTTACCGCGCTCATTCAGCGGCAGATCGGCCAGCGGATTCTTGGCATAGCCGCGCGCGCCCACGCGTTCCTCGTCGACCAGCCACGCATCGGCGACGACGCCGCGCAGCGGACCGTCGCCCGCAATCTGCAATGAAAGCCGTTCTTTGCCCTTGAGGCTGGCCGCCAGCAGCGCCGCACCGCTCGTCAGGCGCCCCACTGCAGCCGTTGCCGTGGGGCTCAGGCTGTGACGGCGCTGCGCTTCGCGCACCAAGTCCGTGGTGATCGCCGCGACGATCGAAAAGCCTGCGTCGGGCGCGGAAGCGCTGATGATGAGATCCGGCATACGGCCCAAGTTACCCAGGGCGCTGTGTTTTTCTTCCCGAAAAGCCGCGCATGCGAGTGCTGGTCATTCACGGGCCGAATTTAAATCTGCTCGGTGAACGCGAGCCGGAAATCTATGGAACGCAAACGCTTGCGGACGTCGATGCGTCGATCGCGGCGCTCGCGCGAGAACTGCATGTCGACGTGCAGTGCGTGCAGCACAACAGCGAAGGCGCGATTATCGACGAACTGCACGCCGCGCGGTCGGCGTACGATGCTGTGGTGATTAATCCGGGTGCGTACTCGCATTATTCGTTTGCAATCGCCGACGCGGTTTCCGCGATCCGCATCCCGGTCGTGGAAGCGCATTTGAGCAACATCGCGGCCCGCGAGGTATTCCGGCGTACCAGCGTCGTGGCTGCGGCATGCAGGGGTAGCGTTGCGGGATTCGGCGCTGAGTCGTACGGACTAGCGCTGCGCGCAGCCGTTGATTTAGCTCGCGGACGATAGGGAGCCGCCCATCTACCTGCGTATATCCCTTTCCCCACCGTAGCCGGGAGGATGACGTCCTTGACAAAAGCCGATCTCGTCGATTCCGTTGCGTCGGAAGCCGACATCTCCAAACGCGCGGCATCACACATCGTGGAACTGATTTTGGACGAGATCACCGGTGCGCTCCAGAAAGGCGAGCGCGTCGCGCTCACCCCGTTCGGCAGTTTCGTGGTGCGTGCACGGCGCGCGCGCGAAGGGCGCAATCCGCTTTCCGGCGAGAAGATCAAAATTCCGGCACGCAAGGTGCCCGCGTTCATCGCGGGACGTTCCCTCAAAGTCGCCGTCAACAAAGGCACGCGTAAGCGCTGAAGATCGCACCGCTGCACGAGCGCGACATCGCGCGCGCGGCGGAAATATTTTGGACGGCGTTTTCCGATGAACACGCATCGCGTTATCGTCGCGGCGCGCGCCCAGCGGCGTTCGTCGAGGTGTGGTCGTTCATTCGCGCGGTAGAACCGCGCGGGTTCATCGGTGCGTTCGTCGACGCGGAACTGGCCGGCTACGCGATCTTCGTTCCGAGCTTGCGGCGCGTGCAGCGTGAAGCCATTCGCACCGGCGCCGTTCTGCGCTGGGCATGGGCTGCGCTGCGCGGCGGATTTGCGCTGCGTCTCTCCGCCATACCGCATATCGTTGCAAACAAAGCGCTGTTCTTGCGCAGCGCCGGAGCGCACCGCCGCAAGGGCGATGCGCAGCTGCTTAACATCGCCGTTCTGCCTGCATACCAAGGCAAGGGCATCGCCACCGCGTTGGTGCGAGCAGGACTGGACGTTATGCGCGAGATGGGCGTGTCCGAGGTGCGTCTTGAAGTGCGGCCCTGGAATGAAACCGCCGTACGCGTGTACCGCAAAATCGGCTGGCGCGAGGTAGGGCGGACCAGAGACATGGAAGGGGAATGGCTCGTGATGGTAGCCAACCCTTAGCGGCCGTCCGGCATCGGGCTGTGGCGCAGTTTGGTTAGCGCGCTTGACTGGGGGTCAAGAGGTCGCTGGTTCGAATCCAGTCAGCCCGACCACGTAGAAGAGCCTCGGTACGCACCGAGGCTCTTCGTCATGATGATACGAACGGAGCGGCCGATGGAATCTCTCTTTGCGGCCGTAGAACCTGAAGCAACGCTGTTTACCGACGGAGGATCGCGCGGTAATCCGGGCCCGGCTGCCTCAGGGGCCGTGCTCGTTGGCCCGAGCGGCGAGATTTTGCACGAGGTCGGCCACTATTTGGGCACGGCGACGAACAATGTCGCGGAATGGACCGCGCTCGAAATCGGCCTGCAAGCCGCGCTCGAACACGGTGTACGGCGTTTGGCGGTTCGCATGGACAGCGAACTGGTCGTCAAGCAAATCTCCGGAGAGTACCGGGTGAAGCATCCGGATTTGCAGCCGCTGCACCGGCGAGTGGTTGCATTGCTGCGCAAGTTCGAACACGTCGACGTGCGTCACGTGCGACGTAAGGAGAATGCGCTGGCCGACGCTCTGGTGAATCGAGTCCTGGATGCGTCGAAATAACTGGTTCGGCACGGCGATTTTCATCTTCGCCGTCGTGTTCATCGTACTGGGCACGATCTTTATTCCATGGCCGGACTTTCAGCACAAGGCCGAAGTTTCGCGCGTCCGGCAGGGCGCCAGCGTTCTCGACCTTTCGCTGAAGATCGCGTACGACAAGCCGCCGATCTATCTCGAACAGTACACGATGCACAACGACAACGGCGTCTCCACCGCGCAATACAAAGTGCAGGGCTACTCGGGCAAGGTCGTGACCATCACGCTGCCGCCCGACAAGACGTATGCCGTAACGTTCTTTTTCGAACAAGTCGTTCAAGACGGCATTTGGCAACTCGTGAATAAACCGCCGGCCGGAAATACGAGCGTGCATTACACGCTGCACATCCATCAAGTGGCGGACAAAGAGCAGGGTTCGCGCACGATTACGTTTACCGATCCGAAGTACTGGGCGCTGGAAGCGGGCCGGCAATACGAGATTCAACTTAGCCCGAACAGCCCGACTCCCGATCTCACGAAACTGAAGAGTACGACGCTCGCCGATCCGCGCTATCAAAAGATCGTTCAGGCGTTCCGCAATTTCGGATCCGACTCGTTCCGCCAGAAAGTGCGCCAAGCGCAAGCGCTCGTGCGCTCCCCGAAATAACGCATGGCCCTGCGGCGCGTCGTGCTTCCGGCCCTCGCGTGTATGGCCGCGCTCGCGCTTGTGGGCTTCGTCGCGTACGAACTGTTCGAGCAGCCGACGAATCAAATCTTCGGACGTACCCTCACCGAAGGGCCGACGAACGAGCGCGTCGTTGCTCTTACCTACGACGACGGTCCGAATCCGCCTTATACCGCGCGCATTTTGGACGTGCTGGAGAAAGAGCACGTGCACGCGACGTTCTTTCTGGTGGGCCGCGCCGTGCACGCATATCCGGGGATCGTCGAACGCGAAGTACGCGATGGCGACGCGATCGGAAACCATACGTGGGATCACCGGCATCTCATCATCATGCCGCGTTCACAAGTACGCAGTTCGCTGCAGCGCACTGACGCTGCCATCTACGCCGCGACCGGAGAACATACGAACTTGATGCGCCCGCCGTTCGGCGCGCGCGATTGGATCGTCATGCAGGTCGCGCACAAGATGGGCTACACCGTGGTGATGTGGTCGGTGCCGCTGGCGCGCGACTGGGAGTATCCGCCCGCAAAAGTCATCGCGCAGCGCATTCTTTCGAATGTGAGCGACGGGTCCATTATCGTGCTGCACGACGGTAATCGCGGGCAGATTTGCGGGCCGCGCGTGTTACCGTCGCACGTATGCGATCGCACCGGCGACATCGAAGCCACGCGTCTCATCGTTGACAACTTAAAATCGCAGGGCTTTCGCTTCGTTACCATTCCGCAACTGATGGCGCTGCGCAAGAACGCTACGCATACACCCGCCCCTGGTAGCGAATGAAACCGTCTTCGTGGCGCTTGCCGGGATCGTGGTGCGTCCAGTGAACGACCGGAGGACGGCCGCGGTCGTGCACCATCTCGCCGCGCACCTCGATGCGATCGCCCGGGTTCACCGGTACGCGCGGCGCAATCCCCACGTTGTCGACGATCTCTACGCCGCCCGCGGCAGTTTGCGCGTCAAATGCTTCATGCATGCAGTGCGTCCGCGAGCCGTAGAAAAACCGCGGCGTGCTGGTCACTTGCGCGTCGAACGTGACTTCGGCGGGACGCGACCCCCTGTACGCGCTTTGCAAGTCCATGCGCATCCTTCACGACGGATCGTGGTAGGATAAAGCGGTCTTGAGAACGATGAGAACCGAGCGCCTGCGCCTTATGCCGGTAACCGTGCAGAACTCCGGAACGCTGTGGCACGTCTTGCAGCAGCCGGACCTGCGCATGTATCAGGAACTGCCGAGCGTCGGCGCTGCGGCGTTCGCCGATATGGTCTCCAAGCGGCCGAAAGCGCTGCGCGCGGGCGTGAGCGGGCGTTTTGAGTGGCTCGTCTATCTGCACCGCGTGCGCAAACCCGTCGGTTGGGTCTCGCTGCGCGTGGCCGAGCGCGATCTAACGACGGGTGAAATCGGCTACAGCATCGTGCGCGATTTCCGCGGCCGCGGCGTCGCAACCGAAGCGGTGCGCGCGCTGCTCGACGAGGCGTTCACCGAAGGCGGGCTGACGCGCATCAACGCCTATTGTTTGCCGGAGAACATGCCCTCGCGCCGTTTGCTCGAGCGTCTCGCATTCTCGCCCGAGGGCACGCTGCCGCGCGGCGCAACCGTCAATGGTCAAATCGTCGACGTGTTGATGCACAAGATGGATCGCGAGCGCTGGTTTCAGTCCGGAAACTCGATCGTGATGCCGGCCTCGGCGTATCCCGCATAGCGCTGGCCGCGCTCCAAATACGCAAGCAGCGGTTCGCGCACTACGCGCACGCGCAGCCGCGCCGCGAGATCGTGTAGCGGAACCCATAGCGCGCCGGCAACGTGATCGCCCTCCACGTGCGGGACCTCTGGTTCTCCATCTGCTTCGACGGCAAACGTCGCGTTGATAAAGTGCGTTTCGCCGTCGTACGATTCGCTCACGTAGCACAAGTCGCGAAGCGACCCATGCAGGCCGGTTTCCTCATGCAGTTCGCGCAGCACGGTTTGCGCAAGCGTTTCGCCCGGTTGTTGGCGGCCGCCGGGCAAATTCCAGAGCGGCTGAGGATGATTCGGGTAGCGCGAGGCAACGAGCAGTATGCTGCCGGCGCGGCGCACCAGCGCGGTTGCCAAATGAACGTGCAGGGCTGTGTGCGGTGTGCGTTGCATTTGGCGGCATGCTTTCCCGCGTTGCGGCGCATCTCATCTTGGGACCGCGCGAGGAGCCCTTTTTGGCCGCGCTGCTTCAGTCGCTGCGCGGCGCCTGCCAACGCGTGCTCGTCAATGATAATTCACCGGAACCATCGCCGCACGCGCGCACGCTGGCCGAAAGCGCCTTCGCGCGCGAGGGAAAGCTTATCGTCGATCGTACGCCGTTCACGGACTTTTCCGCTGCGAGAAACGTGTGCATCGATTTGCACCGCCGCCACGATGCCGGAGAGTGGATGCTCTTCGTGGATGCCGACGAGGTGCACGGACCGCAACTCGCACGTATCGCTCGAAATCTCCCGAACGTACCGGCCGATCATGATTTCGTCGACGGCTACACGTGGCATTTCTTTCAATCGTTCGACTGGTACCGTTCCATCGAGCGCGCGAAGAATTTCATTCGCATGACGCCCGATGCGCAGTGGGAAGGCGCGGTGCACGAAAAATTGCGCGGCCCGTCCGGCAAGCGCGTCGCGGTACCGTACGTGTTCGCACACTACGGCTGGGTGCTCCCCATAGAGCGGCAAGCGCTGAAGGAGCGGCTGTACGCCGAGCTCGGACGCCC
>JBKPMZ010000172.1:0-2733 GCA_046732415.1 Vulcanimicrobiota bacterium | reverse complement strand
GTAGTTGTGGATCGCTTGCAGCAGCGGTTCCGGCGGCGCTTTTTCGAGCAGCAGCGTCGCGGCGCCGGCATACAGGGGAAACAGCAGCAAACCGCCGAGGCCGAACGTGAATCCGAGCGGCGGACTGCCGGTAAAGAGATCGTCTGCACTCGCCCGCAGCACGTACTTGGCGTAACTATCGCACGTGGCCATGATGTCGCGGTGAAAATGCATCGCGGCTTTGGGTTTGCCGGTGGTACCGGAGGTAAAGCCGATAATTGCAACGTCTTCCGCGGCGGTGTCCACGTTCTCGAACGTCGCATCTTTTTGCCGCATGCGCTCTTCGAGATCGCCCGCGTTGAAATACGACGTTTGAAAGCCGCCGCGATCCTGCGTTGCGGCATCGAGATCGCCCGCAAACCGAACGTCGCACACCGCGTGGCGAATCTGCGCTTTCTCGATGATGTTGCGCAGTTCGGTGGCGCGATAGAGCGGCATGGTGGTGACTGCAATCGCACCGGCTTTCATGACGGCAAACCAGCACGCCGCCATCATCGGCGTATTCGGCGCGCGCAGCAGCACGCGATTGCCCGGAACGACGCCCATGTCTTCGGTCAGCACACGCGCGATTTGGTTCGCCGCGCGGTAGAGGTCGCCGTAGGTCCATGTGACGTCGGGAGAAACGATGCACCGCCGGTCTGCGCGCCCCTCGGCGATGTGGCGGTCGAGCAGGAGCGACGCGCAGTTCATACGATCCGGATACTGCAATTCGGGCAGCGTAAAAACGAGATCGGGCCACCGCTCGCGCGGCGGAAGACGATCCGCGGCGAACGTATCGACGTGCGCGCTGCCCGCCATTAGCGTTCCTCCAGAAAAGAGCGTGCTATCACGATTTGCTGAATCTCACTGGCACCCTCGTAGATGCGCAGCGCGCGCACGTCGCGGTAAATCCGCTCCACGATTTCGCCGCGCGTGACGCCCCGGCCGCCGAAGAGTTGGACCGCGGTGTCCGCTGCACGCGCGGCCGTTTCCGTCGCGTACCATTTCGCCATCGCCGCCTCGCGCGTAACGCGCTGCGCGCCCTTGTCCTTCGCGTACGCGGCCCGGTACACGAGCAGCGCACCGGCATCGATCTCCGTCGCCATCTGCGCGATTTTCGCTTGCGTGAGCTGCAACGCGGCCAGCGGCGCACCAAAGAGTTTGCGTTCGCGAACGTGCGCGACCGTTTCATCCAGTGCGCGACGCGCGAAACCGAGCGCGGCCGCACCGACGCTCGCGCGAAACACGTCCAGCGTAGCCATCGCGATTTTGAAACCTTGCCCTTCTTCGCCCAGGCGTTGCTCCGCGGGTATTCGGCAATTTTCAAAACGCACCGTACCGAGTGGGTGCGGCGAGATCGTTTCTATGCGCTCGGGAACCGAAAGTCCGCGTGTGGACGCGGGCACAATGAAAGCGCTCAAGCCTTTGCTTCCAACATCGGAGGTGCGCGCGAAAACGACATAGACGTCCGCTATGCCCGCGTTGCTTATCCATGTCTTCTCGCCGTCCAACACGTAGGAATCGCCGTCACGAACGGCGCGCGTGGTAATCGCTGCGACATCGGAGCCCGCTTCGCGTTCGGAGAGCGCGAACGCCATGATGCTTTCGCCGGATGTAACGGCCGGCAAGAATCGCTCGCGCTGCGCGGGATTGCCGAACAGCGTAATCGGCCCGCTGCCCAGGCCCTGCATCGCGAACGCAAAATCCGCGAGGGCGTCGTGATATGCGAGCGTTTCGCGCGCGATGCATAAACGGCGCACGTCCAGGTCGATGCAAGCTCGCAAAAAGCCTTGCGCTGCAAGTTCGCGCACCCAGTGCTGGACGATGGAGTCTTCTGGCCCGGCGGGTGGCGTGACACTTTCGAGAAAGCCGCGGAGAGCTGCGGCGAAACCTTCATGCGTCGCGTCAAAAAACGGCCAATGCAAGTACGAGTAGTCCGGCATCGCGCTAGTCTCCGGCGAACACCGGCTTTTCGCCGGCGACGAACGCTTCGTACGCGCGGCGGAAATCGCGTGTTTCCATGAGTTTGGCTTGCTCGCGCGCCTCCGCGTCGATCGCTTCATTCAGCGGCATGTCCCACTCTTCGTGGAGCATGCGTTTGGTCACGGCATGCGCCGCGGTCGGGCCGCTCGCAATGGATTGCGCAAGTCGCTGCGCTTTCGCCAACACGTCTTGCGGTTCACATAGTGCATTGTAGAACCCCCACGCCAGGGCCTCATCGCCACTCATCGTTCGTCCGGTGTACAACAATTCCGCCGCACGGCCGTGGCCGATGATGCGCGGCAGCATCGCACATGCGCCCATGTCGCAGCCCGCGAGACCGACGCGCACGAACAGGAACGCAACCTTGCTAGCTGCGGTGCCGTAGCGAATATCCGAAGCCATCGCCAAGATCGCACCCGCGCCCACGCACACGCCGTCGATTGCCGCGACGATGGGTTGTGGACATGCGCGCATAGCCTTTACGAGATCGCCCGTCATCTGCGTGAACTCCAGCAATTGCTGTGGCGAACGCTGGGTGAGCGGGCCGATGATGTCGCGCACGTCGCCGCCCGAGCAGAAATTGCCGCCTTCGCCCGTCAAGACGACCGCTTTGACGGCATCATCGTGTTGCAACGCGCGAAAGTAGTCGCGCAACTCGGCATAGGATTCGAACGTCAGGGGATTTTTGCGGTCGGGGCGGTCGAGCGTGACGGTTGTCACGCGGCCCGCGGT
>JBKPMZ010000171.1:0-3243 GCA_046732415.1 Vulcanimicrobiota bacterium | reverse complement strand
GTTTTACTACGGAACGGACATCAATACGGCGGCGGTCGACGTGCAGCAGCAGGTCGCGCGCATTTGGAGCAGCCTGCCGAACGATCCAAATCTTTCGCAGCCGACCATCAACAAGTTCGATCCGAACCAGTTGCCGGTCGTGCGCCTGTACGTCACGGACGCCAACATGACGCTGCGCGACTTGGGTGATCTTTGGACGAACACCCTCTCGGACGAATTCTCGAGTGTCTCCGGCGTCGCTTCCGTCGGCGTGAGCAACGACGAAGTGCGCGCGATCATGATTCAGCCCGACATCAATAAACTGGCGGGCTACGGTCTAACGCTCAGCCAGATTGTGTCCCGCGTCTCGCAAGAAAATTTGAACTTGCCCGCGGGCATCATGCAGATCTCGAACAAAGAGTTCCAGATTCAAGCGAACGAACTGTTCAAGAACGCGCAAGAGGTCGGCGACGTCATCGTCGCTACGAAGAACGGCGCGCCCGTCTATTTGCGCGACGTTGCGAACGTCAGCGACTCAATCGAAGAACAGCGCAGCTTTCAACGCCTGAACGGCACGCCGTCGCTCGGCGTCACGATCGTCGCGCAGCCCAATGCAAACGTCGTCGAAACGGCGTCGGGCGTCTACGCGAAAATCAAACAGCTCCAGCAGCGTTATCCGGGCATGAAGATGGCGGTCGTCTTCGACCAGCGCGGATTCATCACGCAGGCGGTGACGGCGCTCGAACACACCGCATTTTACGGCGCGATGCTGGCGGTGCTGGTGATTCTGCTCTTCTTGCACTCGTGGCGCTCCACATTGATCGTCGCGATCTCGCTGCCGATTTCCGTCATGGGAACGCTGTTCGCAGCGTACATGTTCGGCTATTCGATGAACACGATGACGCTCGGAGGGCTGGCGCTGGCCGTCGGCCTCATTGTCGACGACGCGATCGTCGTCATCGAAAACATCTACCGGCACATGGCGCGCGGCCAGCACGTCAAGGAAGCGGCCGAAAGCGCCGTGACGGAAATTTTCACCGCCGTCCTCGCCTCGTCGATTACGGTCATCACGGTGTTCGTGCCGCTGCTGCTCATCCCGGGATTGCAGGGCCTCATCTTCCAGCCGTTCGCGCTGATGGTGATGGTCGCCGTCGGCATCTCGCTGATGGTCGCCGTAACAACGGTGCCGATGCTCTCCACGCTGCTGCTGCGCGATGAAACCCCACACACCAACGGCCATCACAAGGGCGCGTACGCGCGGTTCGTTTCCAAATTCGACGCGACGTACGAGCGGTTCGCGTCATGGTATAAACGGTGTTTGGCGTGGTCGCTGGACAATCCGGGCAAAGTGTTTGCCGCCGCGGGATTCATCTTCATCGCCACGCTGCTCGCGCTGCGCCTTGGCGCGGTGAGCACGGAAATGTTTCCCAAGTCCAACTCGCAATACGTGCGCTTCAATCTGCGCATGCCCAACGGCACCGCGCTCAACGTGATGAACTCCGTAGCGCAGGACGTGGAGAAGCGGTTGCGCCGCGATCCGCGCGTCGTTGATGTCGGCTCGCAAGTCGGCAGCCAGGGTTATCTGGTCAGCACGTCCGTTTCGAATATCGCGAGTTTGGCGATCACGTTGAAGCCCGATGTGAACGCCGCGCAATTCGTGAATCAGTGGCAAGGCGCGCTCAACGGCTTTTTCGGGGGCCGAGGGAGCCGTGGAAGTCGCGGCGGTTCTTCGCACGCACCACCTCGCAATCCGCGGCTCGCGCAAATGGCAAAGGTATTCGGACCGCCTATTCCCGGCTTGATGGCCTTCGGACATCCGATCGACATCGTGCAGCAGATCATTTCGCGCGGCCAAAACTCGCTGGACATTCAAATCTACGGTCCGGATATGAACATGCTGTACAACATCGCGCAGAACAAGGTGATTCCCCGCCTTGCGCAAGTGCCCGGCGTTACGCGTCCGGATACGGGAATCACGCCGTCTCAGCCGCTGCTCAACATTTCCGTGAACCGCTCGCTCGCGGCGCAACTCGGGCTTTCGACGCAGGCAATCGCGCAAACAATCGACACGGCGACCAGCGGAAGCACTTCCTCATTTCTGCAGATCAACGGCACCGAATATCCGATCATCGTGCAGCTGCCGCCCGATCAGCGGCGCTCGCTTTCGACCATCGAAAGCCTGCAAATTCCGGTGAGCGGCAGCGTCGGAAGCGGCGCGACGAATTCCGCCGCGCTGACGAGCACGACGACGTCAACGCCGGGCCAAACTTTTACGCTGCCGACGCTGCCGCTCGGTGAAGTGGCAAACATCAGCACCGGAGTCGGACCTTCGCAAATCACGCGCCAAGATAAGCAACGCGAGATCGACATCAACGCGGACATCACGAATACGTCGCTCGGCGCCGCGGTGCAGGCTGCAACCCAAATCATGAATACGACTGCGCTGCCGTCCGGCTATCACTGGGAATTCGGCCAATCCGTCACGCAGCAAAATCAAACGTTCGGCAGCCTGGGACTCATCGTTCTGCTCGCGGTGCTGCTCGTCTACATGCTGCTCGCCTCGCAGTTCGAGTCGCTGCTGCATCCGCTCGTTATCATGGTTTCCGTGCCGCTCGCGCTCGCAGGCGTCGTCATCGCACTCGTCATGACGCAACGCTCGTTCGGCCTTACGGCGTTCATCGGCTTACTGATGCTCGTCGGCATCGTGGTGAAGAACGCCATTCTGGTCGTCGAATTCACAAATCAGTTACGTCACCGAGGACTCTCTGCGCGCGAAGCGGTGATGCACGCAGCGCCGCTGCGGTTGCGTCCAATTCTCATGACCACGCTTGCCACGGTCGGCGGCATGTTCCCCATCGCCGCGGGCATCGAAGCCGGCAGCGAAACGCAAGCGCCGCTGGGCACGGTGGTCATCGGCGGCCTCTTATGTTCGACGATGCTTTCGCTCATCGTCATCCCGACACTGTATCTGTGGACCGCAAATAAGATAGAGCCCTGGGTTCAGAGCCGCCGCGCGCGCAAGGGCGGCAACGGCCGGCCGCACGTTATCGAGGCGCCCGCAGTTGCGCCCGTGCCCGAACCGCGTTAGCGCGCGAAAAAGTACGTGCTCATCCCGGCGCCGATTGCCAGCACGAGCCAACGCGTAACGTTTGAGGGAACGCGCCGGAAGAAGCGCGCGCCGAAATAGCCGCCGGCCATGGAGAAAATCGCCATGACGAGTGCAACGGGCCAATCGATAACGCCCGCTATCACGAACGGCACGAC
>JBKPMZ010000170.1:0-2635 GCA_046732415.1 Vulcanimicrobiota bacterium | reverse complement strand
GGTTACAGGGACTTGCATTCGGCAATGGCGGGCACAGGTCAATTTACTGATCAGTCAAGAATCTGCGGCAATGTGCGTTCCCAGCAGATCGGGTCGCGGTTCGAACTGTTGATCGCCAACCCGTCGTGCATCAAGGCGGTCCGTTAGGCGCGCCCGCATCGTCGGCCGCGCGGCTCAGCAGCTTCTCGTAGGCCAGCTTGACCTCCAAGTTTGCGTAATACTCGTTTCTATTGGCTATACGCGAGCGGCCGGCGCCCAGTTCAACCTGTCCTGTTCGCAAGCGTCCTGTGCGGCACGTCTTGTCCCTCCTGGTAGATTCGAGCCGTGGGGCTGACGCGACCAGGAGGTTGAGTGATGGGCGGACGCGCGCGGCGTAGGAGGGAGGAGAAGGAGCAGTTCTGGCGACAGATTGTGGACGCTTATGCCGGCATCGGTCTTTCGGTGCGACGGTATTGCAGCGACCGCGGCGTTACAGAACGTAAGCGCCCATCGGGACCATCGGATGATCGAGGGGCGTTCGCTCGCCTTCTCAGCGGGAGGGCCGGCGGCGGTTGGCGCGGCGACGCTGCTTGCGGTCGGCCCGATCGCGCCGTTCTTGGACGCGGTATTGGCGGACGAAGTCGGGGTGCGATTGGCGCCAGACGTCGGGCCGCAGAGATTCGTAGTCGGTCGAGCCGGCCAGTAGCTGGTCGAGCACGTCTTTGACATACGCCCACACGTCGAGGTCGTTGCGGACGGCGCTGCTGACCAGCGTGAGGAAGTCGGCGGCGCGGTCGCCGGCGGCGACGCTGCCGACGAAGAGCCAATTTTTTCTGCCGAGGGCCACCTGTCTCATCAGTTGTTCGGTATCGTTGTTGTCGATCGGCAGCCGCCCGTCGCCGAGGTACGTCTGTAGCGGCTCCCACTGATTGCGCAGGTAGCCGAGCGACTGGCCGAGCTTGCTCTTGGGCGTCACTTGAAGGGCCGCTTCGCTCGCGAGCCACTCGCCCAGCGATTGCCAGACCGGCGTCGCTTCGCGCTGACGCAACAACAGCCGCTCCTCGACGGATAGCGTTTTGCCGCGGTCTTCGATGTCGTAAAGCTGCTGGAACATGCCCAACAGCAGGCTCGATTCCTTGGGATAGACGTCGCGCGCGTCGAACACCTTCCGTCGCGCGTGGGCGGAGCACGCCGCGCGGCGGATCATTCCGCTGGAGCGCAGTTCAATCCTTTGATAGCCCGAGTAGCAATCAGCCAGCAGCACGCCCGTGAAGCCGTCAAGGAACGCGTCGGGGCCGTCGCGATGCCGACTGACCGTGAAGTCGAACACGTTCAACGGCACGGTCAGACTGCGATAGGCCCACATGCGGGCTGTCGCGCTCCGCTCGCCCTTGTTCATCGCTTCTTGAAACACTTCATGAATGCGCGCCTGTTTCGCGTCGCCGTCGACAAGCGGCGGAAGATTCGGCGGCAAGAGAAGCGTGACGGTCGTGTCGTCCGTGCCCAGCGCGCCGCTGGCCAGAACCAACTGCCGGAAGTAGGCCGCCAATGGCCGGATCACAAATGCGGAAGCCACGAGCAAGTTTAACAGCGTGGAGCGGCTGGGCGTCCAGCCGCTGCCGGCGAAGTAATCCTGCTCGCGATAGACGGGCAAGTGATAAGCGTACTTCCCGACGATCACCTCAGCGGCCACGCTCGTGTCATAGCGGTTGCCTTCCACCAGGCCGGTCGGCCGCTCGGGCGAAGCCACGCCGCATTGCGGCTGGTTGTCGCAGGCGTATTTTGGGAACTTCGTGACGCGGACGCGCAGCTTCGGTCGCTCGAACACCAGCGTCTCTATCAGGTCGTAGCCGATGAGTTTTCGTTCGCCGTGCAAAGGGCAGTGCTTGACCTCCTCGGGCGCCGGCGCTTCAACTTCGTAACGCGGCAGGTGCTCCGGGAGCCGGTCTTGACGCGGCTTCAGTCGCTTTCGTCGCGTGTGCTCGCGGACCGTGCTCGGTTGCGATTTCGGCTTGCGATTCGTCAATCGCCTCGGCCAAGCCCGCGGCCGCGTCCGCCGCCGCGTCGTCGTTCCCGAAATCGATGCGGAGTTGATCCGGGTTTTCCAGATACCGCTCGCTGCGATGGCGGAACGCGCGTTGCAAGAGTTCGGCGAAGGCCAGTTGCAGCTCTTGCTTTTCGCGTTCCAACTCTTGATTCTGTTGATGCAATCGCTCGATCGTTAGCGAATGCGATTCGATCGTGTGGGCCTGTTGTCGGAGCAACGCCTGGCATGCGGAGAGGTCGTCGGGGAGTCGAAGGAACGGGCCGTCGCTCATGCGACCCAACATAGCGAGCGCGGGGCGAAGCGCAAGAGCAATTCGGAAAAATCCGAATCGTTTTCGGCGCGAGGGCAAACGCTTTACGAAGCGCGGCGGTAACGCTTGCGCCGCATGCTGCCCAGCGATACGCCGCCCAAGAGCATCGCCAGTTGCGTGGCATCGATCTGCGCCTTCGGTCCCTCGCCTGCGACGGTTTCGAACGTGCCGGCTTCCAACAGTCGATAGTACAGCCAGAACCCGCCACCGTCGAAGTGCAGGATTTTCAACCGATCGCGGCGGCGGTTGAAGAACAGGAACAGGCTGCCGTCGAGCGGATCGGCCTGGAACTTGTCGCG
>JBKPMZ010000169.1:0-2374 GCA_046732415.1 Vulcanimicrobiota bacterium | reverse complement strand
CCATGAGTTCGATGCCGTTGCAGCAGACGGAAGCATTGTTGCTAGCATTAAGGCAACGTCCGGGCTGACCGCTGGCGGGCGTATTCCTGTCGGAAAATTACACAATGCCATTCCGAGATATACTACTTGCCGTTGCTGGTTGCGCCGCAGCGCATACTCGTGTTGACGTACCCCGCCTTTCGCGAGCTGTTGGTGAAAAAATTAAACGGTGCTCTGGCGCCGGGCGTAACAATCGCCTGTGTGCCGCTGCCCGAAGATATGCAACAAAAGGTTGACGCCGTAATGCGGGCCGCCAGCAAGGAAGTTACGCCTGCCGTTATTGAGGCAGCAGCAGAGGCAGAAGCTACCGACGATCGGTGAACGCGGCTGCGCAACGCCGCCGCGCTGGATATTAACCGAGCGCGACGGCGTTGGTTTTGACTACGTCCTATTTACAAGTCGGAATTGTCGCGGACGCAGGTGGAGTGTACGGCGGATCGGGCGAGTAAATCGGCGAGTTGTTGCCGTTTACGCTCACGGTGTACGTCGGCTGCGGCGCGCACCATGTGGCGAAGTTGAACGTTTGTCCGTCTTGCCCTAACCGCGTTACGGTAATGTTGTTGTAGACCAGCGGCGTCGACGGCGCGATTGTTTGCGCGGGTCCGGCGCTCAGGAAGTACGCCGACCCGCCCGTTCCCTGCAACTTGAGCGTGCCGATGCCGTTCTTGTCGACCACCACAGCAGTCATCTCGTCGATGCCGACTCCATGTATCACCGTTCCGGTGTCCTTGCCGTCGGCAAACTGGCGCGCAAGGAACGCTGCGAAGCGTCCAAAGCGATCGCGAGTAACGAAATGCGGATCCGTCATGACGTTCTGCAGAATCGGCAGATTCAGGAAATTGTACGAGAAACTGATCGTCGATTCGTACGGATTGGCGACGGCATCAGCGGTCAAGACGCTTTTATTGCCCGAGGCGATTGCGTCGAAAATGTACTGGGGCAGAACGTTGTCGCCGGCGCTCGTGCCGCCTACGACGCCGCCGCGGTTGTACACGTTTTGCACCGCCGCGATAAGCGGTGTGCCGCTCCAGGCACTCACATAGTCGGCTTGGTTTCCGCCCGCAAAAAACACGCCTTCGGACTGGTTGACGATATCCGCGGCTTGCTGCAGCACGCTCGCAGACGCACACGTCGGCAGCAGCAGCGTGCGAACCGAATTGAACTTCGCGAGGCCATAAATGTACGGATCGTACGCGTTCGTTCCGGTAGCGCGCAGAATCACGATGTCGCCGCCGTTCCCGGTTGCGGATCCCGCTATCGTGTCGTGCATCCATACGAACGCGGAATCGACGTCGGTACCGCCGCCCATCATAATGATGCCGGGGCCTTGCGGCGTGACGTTGCTTGGCGTACTGCTCCCGACCGGCGGATAAAATTGGTACTTACAGGATTTGCCGCCGCCGGCCATTGTTGAGCGCGGGTGTTGATTCGCGTTGTCCGCCAACATCGACGGCTGCGAGCCGGCACCGCAGCCTTGCAGTGCCAAGGCAATAGAAAATACCGTAAGAGCGAGCGCGTTATTCCGCATCGTTCCTCCTCCAGAACAGCAAGTGCTCGGATCGTACGGTAAGGCGAGCGTGCCGGACAATGGCGGATATCCGCTATTCGCTATCCGCCAAAAGCAAGCGAGCGCGCAACGTACGAAGGCGAACGTGCGGGCAATGGCGATTCAGCGATATGTAGCGCTGGCGGTCTTCGCGATAGCATTCGGGGTGGAAGAAGCGATCATCGTCGTGTATCTGCGGCACCTGAGCGCGTTTCAATCCGAGAGCTACGCACTCGAAGTGGTGCGCGAAGCGTGCACGCTGCTGGTGATTGGCGCAATCGCCTGGCTCGCAGGCGAGGAAGTCCGCCAGCGTGCCAAAGCGTTCTGCTTTGCGTTCGGCATTTGGGATATCGTCTATTACCTCGGGCTGTGGGGTTTTGCGGGCGGGCCCACGTTCGTGCAGCCGGATGTGCTCTTTCTCATTCCGGTGCCGTGGGTTGCGCCGGTGTGGGCGGCGATGGCGTATGCGTTCGCGCTGGTGCTCATCGGCGTTGCCGGCGTGCCGCGCGATCGCGCGTGGCTCTTAACGCTCGGCTTTATGCTCGGCCTCTTTTCGTTCGTCTACCAAACGTTATTCCAGGTGACGGCGTATCCGGTGTGGCTGTTCGTCATCGCCTACGCGTGCGTGCTTGGCGCGCTCGTGCGCACGAACCGGGCGAGTTATGAAGCCGTCGCCACGCGCACACCGTCGATGTGACGTGCGATGCGTTCGCTGCTCGCGCTCCTTATCGCAATGCTCGTGTTCGCGGCATGCGGCGGCCCGGCGCATCGCGCTGCACGGCCGTCGCC
>JBKPMZ010000168.1:0-4801 GCA_046732415.1 Vulcanimicrobiota bacterium | reverse complement strand
TGTGGATGGCGGTCAGAAAGTGGGCCATTTTGGCGGCCAGTTGAGGGCCATCAAGACGGTTGCCGGCCTAGGCGCGCGCGGAACTGATGCGAAGCAGAAGGTTGGCTTTGCTTTTCTGCTTCCCCGGCGCCAGCGGGCGATGCTAGCCGGGTAAGCGGGCGAGTTATTGCTTGGGCGGCTTGGCCGTCTCGGCGGGAACAGGGAGTTGCTTGGCGCGATGGGCGCGGTAAGACTTGCCGGTCAGTTTGAGCACGATCGCCCCGTCGACGATCCGATCCAACACCGCCATCGCCAAAGGCGGATCGCCGAGATACTCACTCCAGGCGTCGAAGTCGACGTTCGTCACCAGGGCTGTCGAGCGTTGCGGACCGCGAGTGTCTATGATCTTGTACAACAGACTGGCGGCCTGCGTGCAAGCCTCGCGTTCGAGCCGGTCGAAGCCGAACTCGTCGATGATCAACAGATCAAAGCGGCAGTAAAAACGGATTCGCTTGGGAAGCGTTTGGTCGGCCAACGCGGCGGTCAGTTCGGTGAATAGTTCGCCGCTGGTGGTGTAACGCACCGTGTAGCCGACGACACAGGCTTCTCGGCCGATCGCTTGGATGATTCTGCTTTTTCCCAGGCCTGATTGCCCCACCAGGACGAGGTTATCCTTGCGACGCAGGAAGTCGCAACTGGCAAGCTGTTCGATCTGAGCGCGGTCGATGGTCTGAGCATTGAACTGCCAGTCGAAGTCGGCCAGCGTGCAGACGTTGGGGAACCGCGCCTCTTTGATTCTCCGCTCGATTGCCCGCTCTCGTCGGCGATCGGCCTCGGCGCCGATCACGCGGGCCAGGAACTCCAGCGGCGCCAGCCCTTCCTGTTCGACGCGCGTCAGATGCTCGTCGAGGCTCTGTTCCGACAGCGGCACGCGCAAGGTCGCGAAGTCGGCCAGCACGCGCTGCCGCAGCTCTTCAATCGAGCTTTTCTTCGCCGGACTCGTCTGGGCTCGACTCGTCTTGGTTGGTTCCGCCTTCGTCGGGTCGGTCTTCTTCGCGCGGCGGTTGTTTTTCATCGCGGTGCTCTTCAAGTAGGGACTGGTACTCGGACGTAGGACGCGGCGGTACGGGGGGATCGGGATGCAGTTGCTCGAGCCGTTCGCGGGCCTCGTCGGCCATTGTCTCCAGCAGGCTCTTGGGTTTAGCCGTGGCCGCCAGAATGCGCTCCACCGCCCGCAACGAGAAGGCCCGATAGTGGACGGCGCGCGCGAGCGCCCGCAACAGGTCGGCTCGTGCATACGTGCCCAGCAAGGCCAAGACCTTTTGAGCTTCATCTTTGCCGTAGCGCCGCGAACCGAGTAAGCCGTCGAGGAAGCGAACCGCGGCCTCGCCCAGCCGTGCGTAACCTTGACGCAACATCTCCAATCGCTCGGCGCCGTCCCGGCGGGGCTGGTGTTCTTCCTGGATGCTTTGTTGGCCGGTGAGTCCATCGCTCAATAACCGATGGCGGGCCGCCTCTTCCACCTGCGGACTGTAAATCACCAACTCAATCTCGGTGATTCGCACTGGCAGCGTCTGACCGATGTAGCGCCAAGGAACGCTGTAGCGGTTGCCGCGCCAGGCCACCAACCCTTCGGCGTCGACCACGCGGTACACGACGGGCGAGGGATCGAAGGCCCGCGCCGGCAAGGGAATCAGGTACGGCGCCTCCTCGGCATGGCGATCGATTGGCCGCTGGCCCGTCGTGCGGTGCAGATGCACGTCGGCCACGTGCTCCAGCCACCAGCGCGTGACTTCGTTGAGGTGCTCGAGCGACTGGAACGTACGCCCGTTAAGCAACGAGCTTTCCACGAAGCCGAACTTTCTTTCGATCTTGCCCTTCGTCCGAGGACGCCGCGGGCGACAGGCCCAAGGTTTGAAGCCGTAATGCGTGGCGAACGCCAGGAAGCGTGGATTGTAGATCGGCTCGCGGCCGTCGAAGCCGCTGACCACGACTTTCATATTGTCGTACAGACAGGTCGCAGCCGCGCCGCCCAAGTGCTCGAAGGCTCGGATGTGTTCGCGGACCGTGGTTTCGAAGTCCTGATGTTCCACGAACCGCAGATACTGCCGGCGGGAATATGCCAGCACGTAGCCGAACAGCTGCACCCGGCGCCGCCCCTCGACCGTGAAGTCGAGAGTGTACGTAGAATAATCCATTTGAGCTTGTAGCCCGGGCCCCGTCTCGAAGCGGACCGTCGGCTGCCGAGACGGATTGGGGCGAACGACGCGCAGCCGGTCGCGGACGATCGAGTAGCCGCCCGTAAATCCTTGGGCTCGCAGTTCCTCATGGACCCGCGCCGCCGTGATGTCGGGATATCGCGAAACCAGGCTCTGGATCGTCGACGCCCAAACGTCCAGCTTGCTCGGGCGAGTGAAACGCGCGGTCGGATCGGCGCCCGCGCGGCCGGCTTCGTACGCCATTAGCGTTTCACGCACCGTGCTCCGCGAAACGCCCAGCTCCCGCGCGATCGCACGCCCCGAGGCGCCCTTTTGCCAAGCTGCGATGATTCGATTGCGAAGCTCTTCGGCCGTCATCTTTTATTACTCCAATTCGCGAACTCGGAAGAGACCCGGCAAGCGGCCTTCCCCTCGCCGTCGGCTGTGGTCGCGTGCGTCCCAGGCTCGACCGTGCCAACTGCGCGAAGTGCACACGCCCGCCGGGCCTTTTCTGAGCCCGAGGTTAAGGAAGCGTCTTCTTGTTTCAACTCGCCAACGCCGCCGCCAGGTCCTCGGCCAATTCGGCCGCCAGGCGGCATTGATCGCCGAACTTCTTGAAGCCCGGCCGCAGCACGCTTCGGTCGCAGGCCGTCAGATCCGCCCGCCCCCGATGCCGCAGCCAGTTCTCCATCCGACTTAACCCGTCCAACAATGCCCCCAACTGTTTGTTGATGCGATTCGCCGCCGGGCTCAATCGCGGGTCCCAACTCGGCAGTGGGTAGCCATGCGCCTGTTTCAGCGCGCGGCGCGGATCGGACAGAATGAACTGTTCCTGCTGCCGCGTCGCCGCGGCCAGCAGCAAGTCGACCGTGCCGCTCAACTCGCGCGCGCTTAACTGCTCGCGCCGCCAGACGGGCAGCAATTCGCCCTGGTTGCCCGCGGGCAACCGCACGAACTGGCGGGCGGCGGTCACGCTCAACAGCCCCAGCCGCAAGTCTTCCAGCCCCTCTTCGCACAACCGCTCCAATAGCGCCAGCCGGCGATGCACCCAACTCTTGTGCCGGCCCAACAGGTTGGCCGCCTCCGCCTGGCTGAGCCCGTCTTCGCGAACCAACGCGAATACGATCCAGGCTTCTTCCAGCTCCGCCAATTGCCGCCCGACTTGGTTCAAGCCGTAGATGGCCGCCTTCGCTCCGCGCTCGTCCACCTCCAGCCGCCTCGCCGACAGGCTTGTCATCCCCGGCGTGCGCCGCGCCGCCGCCAGCCGCTTGAAACCGTCGAGCGTTTCGGCCAAGCCTTCGCGAATCGACACCGTGATCGGCGCCAGCTGTCCCCAGCGACGCAGCGAGCGGACCATCTCCTCCTCCGCCTCCGGGCTGCTCAGGCGATATCGCCGGTAGTGCTCGCCGATCTGCTCCAGCGGCACGGCATGCACCTCGCCGGGCGGCCAAGAATCCAAGCAGACGTTCATCTCGCGCTCCGCCTTTCGCCAAACGGCGTTGAAGACAACTCGCACGGGCGAAATAAACTGCACGGCCAAGGCGGCGGCAATATGCGACGCTCAGCCGAACGGGCGTTCGCCGGACGGCGGCGGGCGACTGCCAAGCGCTTTCAACCGTTCGCCCAGGCGTCGCCGCCAACGCGATTCCCGCTCGCGCACGCGACGTAAAGCCCGTCGGCACAACCCACCGCAGCACTTCTTCAGCGGCGAGCGGCTGGTGGGCGCAAACAACTCGTAGCAGCCGGGGCGAGCACAGCAAGATTTTTCGAGATTGTCGGCTGCGCGCTGGCCCTCGCGCGGCGCCGCCTCGGCCGAATTGCACCCTTCCGCCTGCCGCAGCCGCTCGCGATAACGGCGTGATTGCTCGCGGCGTCGTGATTGGCCCTGGTCGCTACGGCGATAGACCCGGCAGGCTCGCCAGCGGCGCCAACGCCGAGCCCCCGCCTGACAAGCGGCGCTGCAGTATCGGGCTTGCGGGTGCGCCGGCACGAACGGCTGTTCGCACCCTTTGAGCAGACACGCTCGCCGGCGCGGCCGAGGCGAGCAACACTGCGGCCACGCCCCTTGCACGCCGCCGCGTTCTATTGGACGCTGGGTTGGGCCCACGGGAGGTCGTGTCCCGGACGGTCAAGTCTCGCAGCGGAGCCGTCAACTCCGCTGCGAGGCGCTTTCAAAACACCGTCTTCAGACTAATCCCAACCGCCGGCCGACTCCTCCCTTCACGCCCGCTGGCCGCCATTCACACATAGCGGCCACTGGTCCAGCCTGACCGCCAAAGCGGCCCTAAACTGGCCGCCACTGACAAGGGCTAACTCATATTTGCTTCCAAGGCGCCGCCGGCACGGCACCGCAAGCCGGTCCCGGAATCGTTCCAGAACGCGCCGCCGGTCAGCATCGCAGATGAGATCCAGAAGGACGAGCACTGTGGAGTTCATTGCCGAAGGCTCCGAAGTGTGCAGAACATCCCCGAACATCGGCACATGAAAAGTGAACGATGCCGAAGAAACCTCCTCCACCATCTGCCTTGATAGGTTTCTGGCACATCATCTCGCTGACCTCCGAAAAAAGCGGGGGATTGAACGATGAGAACCAGGCATTCATCGAGTTCAACAAATAGGGGAGC
>JBKPMZ010000167.1:0-2901 GCA_046732415.1 Vulcanimicrobiota bacterium | reverse complement strand
TCCTTTTCGTCCAACGCCACCTGGACGCTGAACACGATCTGCGCAATCATCGCTAGCGGTAAAATGAAATTGGCTGTCGGCTTGCTGCGGCGCGCGGCGGCGGAAATCAGCATCCCCAGGCCGGTCCCCGCAAAGCCGGATAGCAGCAGATAGACCGTGCTCCACGCGCCGCCATACAATACGCCGTGAGCGTCGCTGTGCCGGCGGAGGCTGTTCAGGACAAAGATGAACGCCAGCGTCTGCAGCGCGCAGAGCAGGTACAACACGGCGGTCTTACTCGTGACGTAACATCCGATTCGCAGAAAAAGCAACCGTTCGTGATCGAAGACTTCCCGTTCATTGACGATCGACATCAAGCTCAGGCTGGCGCCGAGCCAGATCGTGGCCAGGATCGCCAAGAAGCCGAGCGTCGCGAAGTCGTTCTGCCGGACGGCGAAGTGAATCGCGCTAGCGAAAAAGGCGGGCGCGAGCAAAAGAGGGGTAATGCATTCGGGGAGCCCGGCGAAAGGGAGACGACGATTGAGGAGTAGCGTTAACTCACGGCTGACCAACTGCCCCGCCTGGCGGACCCACGCCGCAGGAACGGGACGCCTTCTCCGCCGTCGTTTGACTCGGGAGCCCGCAACTTCTTTGGCAACGTTGGCCGGGACGCTCTGAAGGTTGAGAGCACTCAAATCTCCTGAGGGCGCAAACCGCCGCAGTTCGTCGGGCGAACCATCGAACGCCAGCCGCTTATCGCGCAGCAGCAAAACGCGCGGAAAAGTGCCAAGCTGAGCAAGATTATGAGTTACGACAACGACCGTGCAGCCTCGCATTCGCAGTGAATTGAGGAGCAACAGTATTTCGGCCTCGCGCGAGGCGTCCAAGCCGCTGCACGGCTCGTCCAATACGAGAAGTCCCGGGGTTGCCACCAGCTCAGCGGCAATCCGCACGCGTTTCTCCTGCCCCCCACTTAACTCCTGGACGAGCGATTCATGACGGTCGTCTTCGAGATCCACCGAACGCAACAGCTTTCGTGCGTCCGCGAGGGCATCACGTAGATGCGCGCTGTAATATACGACCTCGACCGGCGTTAGTTCGCCGTGAACGGCCCTTTCTTGCGGGACGTATCCGAGCCGTTTGCGGAACGCGTCGATGTCGTCGGCCACATCGCTACCGTCCGCCAGGATTCGTCCCTCGTCGAGCAACCCGGGCTCGCCGATCAGCGCTTTGACGAACGTGGATTTGCCCGCTCCGCTTGGCCCCACGATGGCCAGTAACTCGCCCGCCTCGATCCGCAACTGGAGCGGATCAAGCCGGCCGCGGACGGCGGCGCCGTCCAGTTGGATCTCCATGCCGTCAATCCCGTCGACAGGCTCTAGCACTCCGCGGGCAGCGTCAAACGCCCAGGCGTACGCGCCGATTTGCACCAGGTCCCCGGACTTCAGTCTCCAAGCCACGATCGGCTTTCCGTTGACGAAGGTGCCGATCGTTGAGCCGGCGTCGGCAAGCCAATAACGCAGCTTTTCGCCCTCCGAAATGCAGGTCGCCACTGCGTGGCGAAAATGCACGGATTCACCCGCCAAAACGACGTCTTGGCCGGGCCGGCTGTTGTCGCGGCCGAAACGGATGATGCCCTGCCTGGAACGCAACGGCACAATCTGTCGTTCCCCGGATTGCACGACCGGCGGAGACGTATGCCCGTCTGGCTTAGCGATCAGCCGAGCGCGCACATGCCAGCCTTGGCAAGCGAATTCTCCGGGGAGTGGAATCGTCCCAAGAACTCCCGCCGCTTCCAGCCGCCCCTCGGCCATAGAAAACCGCACTTCGATGGGCTGAGCGTTTCCGCCCACGTCGATCCGAACCCACTCGTCGGGATCCGCGGGCCTGATCGGGACGTCGATTTCGGCGGGGCAGGCGCGGCCATCCGGGCCAATGCACAGTAGGCGCAAAGCCGGAATCCAGCTCCGATTGCCAATTCGCAAAGCATTTTGAAAATCGGGCGCCCGTTCCAGCCAGCCTGTCGGGGCGTGGCAATGCGCACAAAGCGGAATTGCGCTGACGCCCAGCGTCAAGCATTCGGGGCATGCGCGCCATTCGCTCATGGTGCGCCCTCGACGCCGGGAGATATCAATTGTGACTCGCAGTAAGTGCGAAGCTTGAGGTCGACGACGTTTGTCGTGCCAAACAACAGATGATCTGTCGATTCCAGTCTGCCATTGACGCGCCACGTTGCGTCGGCTCGTTCAAGCAGCAAATCCCCCGTCGAATAAAACAGAGTGCCTTTGATCGGCTCGACAAATACGTGCCGTTTCGAGCCCAGTTCATCGAGTTCGACGTCCAACTCGCCACCCTGGATCGCCAGCTCCGCGGCAGGAGCCTGGTTGGCTATGCGTTGCAAGCGAATCCGGCCTGTCACTCGGCCTTCTTCGGCGAGGCAGAACAAGTCACCCACGTCCTTGGCGTCGAGCGACACCTGGTCGCTCTCGTCTTGGGCGGCTTTGCCCACGAAATAGTCTGCCAGCAAAGTGCTGCCGCGGGCGACCTGATCGAGCAAATCCGGGTCGAGCTGCTGGCCGTCAAGAACCTTGATGAAGACCACGCCCAGACCGGAGACGTATTCCAACTCCAGACGCTGTCCAGAAAGTTGCCGAACCCGCTCGACGACTTCCAGGTGCGACTCATCGGGCAATCCTGGAATAAACCGCTGCAGTCGTGTCAGAGTGCGTTTGCCATTCGGATCGAGCGCATCAAATACCTTGCCGGCGATCTTCACGACGCGGTATGCGGGGACTTGCTGCAACTCGTCGTCGAGTTGGTCCCAAACTTCGCTCAAGATCGGCGATTCCGGCCAATGGAACTCCAAGTCCCGATCGGACACCGCTCTCAGGTCGTCCACGTCAAGAAAGTGCTGCACGAAAA
>JBKPMZ010000166.1:0-2758 GCA_046732415.1 Vulcanimicrobiota bacterium | reverse complement strand
CGACTGGGGCGCATACGGCAACCAGCTTCGTCACGAAAGTCAGCCCGTCGGGTTCGTATCCGCCGGAGCCGAACGAAGCCAATCAGACGGTGCACTTCGTCGTGGTGAGCAACAGCAATCCGGCATTGTTCGCCGTGCCCCCCGCGCTGGTCGTCAACAACGACGGCAGCGGTACGGCAACGCTCAACTATTCGCTCGCGGCCAACATGAGCGGTTCGGCCCAAATTACCGTCAAGCTGGTCGACAACGCCGGCACGACGAACAATGGCCAGGATACGTCGGCGCCGCAAACATTCACGATTACGGCCAATTTTGTGAACGACCCGCCGTTCTTCACCCATGTCGGACCGGCCCAGGAGGTCAATGAAGAAAGCGGTTTGACGTCGGTGGCCGGCTGGGCGGTAGCCAGCCCTGGCGACGGCGCCAACGAACAAAACCAAACCGTCAGCTACCTGGTGACGAACAACAATCCGTCATTGTTTGCCCTGGCCGGGCAGCCGGCGATCGATCCTTCGGGTACGCTGACCTTCACGCCCGCCCAGCACCAGTTCGGCCAGGCCACAGTGCAAGTCGTCGCCGTCGACAATGGCGGCACGGCTAATGGCGGCAAGAACACGTCGAAGCCGATCACGTTCAATATCACCGTCGATCAGATCAACCACGCGCCGACACTGGCGCACGATCTTGGCCCTGTCGTCGCGAACCAAAGCAGCCAGGCGTTCGATAGGGTGTTTGGCGACTTGTCGCAGGTGTTCGATGATTTGGATGTTGACCTGCAGACGGGCGACTTCCTCAGCTTGTCGCTGGCGGGCAATACCAACCCGAACCTGCTCAGCGCTAGCCTGTCGAGCGCCAACCCGGCCAGCGGTCAGTTGACCTTGCACTTCCTGCCCGGTCAATTCGGCAGCGCCGTGATCGACCTGCGGGCCACCGACCAGTCGGGAGCGTTCGTCGACGACAAGCTGAATATCACCGTCAATCCGGTGAACCAGCGTCCCAGCTTCACCGTCGGCCCCGATCAGCGAGTCATCGAGAATTCCGGCGCGGCGACCGTGAGGGGCTGGGCCAGGAACATCTCGGCCGGTCCGCCGAACGAGTCCGGACAAGCGCTGAACTTCGTCGTCGCCGGCAACAGCAATCCGGCCCTGTTCGCCGTCCCGCCGGCCATCGATGCCGCCACCGGCGACCTCACGTATACGCCCGCTGCCGGCCAGTCGGGTACGGCGACCATCTCGGTGGTCTTGCACGACAACGGCGGCACGGCCAACGGCGGGCAGGACGCCTCGGCCGCGCAGACCTTCAAGATCTCCGTGCTGGCCCCGCCGACGGCGCTCGACCACTCGTTCGTGCTGAGCGTCGGCCTGGCAAGTTCAGCGACCGCCGCTCAGGGCGTGTCGGCCGGCGACCCGGATCCCAGCGGCCTGCCGCTCACGGCCAAACTGGTTTCGCAAGCCAGCAATGGCGAAGTCCGTCTCAATGCGGACGGTTCGTTCACGTATACGAAGGGAGCCAATTTCCAAGGCATCGACAGCTTCACGTACCAGGTCACCGATGGCTTGCAGACCAGCAACGTGGCGACCGTGCAGATCACTTCGTACGAAGCGACGATCGTCACCAAGCTGTACAACCAGGTGCTGAACCGGGCCCCGGATACGCAAGGGTTGGAGCACTGGGTCGGCCTGATCCAGCAAGGCCAGCCGTACAGCATCATTGCCCAAGGCATCTTCGAAAGCACCGAGCGGCTGGACCCGATCATCGAGAACTACTACGAGCAGTTCCTGCTGCGGCCCGTCGATCCGTCCGGCCTGGCTTATTGGGCGGGCGTGTGGCGCAATGCGGGCGGCCCCGAACCGGTGGTGGCGGGCATGATCAGTTCGCCGGAGTTCTTCGCTTCGGCCGGACACGAGAATCCGAGTCTGTCGCCCAATGCGGCCTGGGTCACGGCCCTTTACGAACGGCTGTTGAATCGTCACCCTGACCAGGTCGGGTTGGCCTACTGGACTCACCAGTTGGACAGCGCGGCGATGACCCGCACCGACGTGGTGAACGGCTTCAACAGCAGCGTGGAGTACTACCAGAACTTGACGACGTCATTCTTCCAGCAGTACCTGAATCGCAAGCCGACGGCCGACGAACTGGCCAGCTACGTGGCCGCGTTCGAAGCCGGGGCGACGCAGCGCACGATCCAGATCAAGCTGATCGACAGCGACGAATACCGCAACACGCCGCCGCCACCGGCGGCAGGCAGCATCAATCGGCTCTCGTAACGAGACCAATGGCTAGGACAATTGGCTAGGGCAAGCGTTGATTACGTCCGTGAAATTCAACTGACAATCGCGACCATTTGCGTTACGCGCGCCGCGGCGCGTCCTACTCAAAAGCATTGTCCGACTTAACTGCTGGTAAGGAGACGCTGCCAGACGTTTGGCGGGCGGAAGATTGTCGCGGCTTAGGTCAACGGTGGATGAGCAAAGCCTGGCCGCCAGGCGCTGCCCGTTGAAAACTGCACACAGCTGCCAACCTCGATTCGGCGGCGGAGGCGGTCGGCGGTTCGCTCAAACGGCCTGCGAATAATAATTTAAGATGCCTCTGCGTAACTGTTCGCGCAGTACGCGCATGCCATCTTCTGGCGGCGGCCTGACTTCGATCCGTCGCCGAAGTCGCTCGGCTTCCTCGGCGGTCAGCGGCCCTTTGCGGCCTCGGCCAGAGCAGGTCTTTAAGCCGCTCAAGCCACCCTGGTTATGGCGCGCCACCAATC
>JBKPMZ010000165.1:0-6276 GCA_046732415.1 Vulcanimicrobiota bacterium | reverse complement strand
TCGCCAGGGTTATCGTTACAGCAAGGCCAACTACGCCCCTGATCGCCTGGAGCAGGACCTCCAGCCACAGGAACTCTGAATTCTCATGGAAGGTGAGGCCCGTGACGCAGCATGACATATTCTGGATGGCCCACAGCACCGGAGAGATAGCAATGCAATAGCTGCAGATCCAGTTGGCCATCGGAGGCAAGCGCGGGTTAGTCAGCACGCCGACGTCAGCGGCTCCGAGGGGCTGGGTGCCGGAAGGGAAGGCGGGCGGCCCGGTGTACGGGGGCGGAGCGATGTTGGACAAGCCGGCCGAGAGCTGCGGCCAGGTTGCGACTGGCCGCCATTCCTGCGCTCCTTCTGGGCAGGCGAGCGAGTCAACGCCGATCTGCCCCATCTGTAGGCAAGCAACCAGGTAGGCCCGACTGTGAGGGCCGTCGGCCCGGTTGTCGACCAACAGCCACCAGCGAGGTCCGTCAGGCGAAGCGTTTTGTGAATGATTCGGCATCAGTGGGTTGAGGGGCGCTCTTTCCGGGCCTCGTTAAAATGAAGGGAATTCCGTTCGGTAGCGCGTGTAAACGGCGATCGAAAACTGCAGCGCTTGGCGGGTAGCCGACGGTCGGCCGAAAAGTGCAGCGCTCATGACCCGACTCGCGGATTCGTGACCAAGACTTGGGACGGTAAATCCGTCACAAGTGGTACGAGCCGCGAGGAACATGAGTGTACCGAAATATGCATCTGTGGACCGAAATCCGTCGCTTGGTGTTGACCAAGCAGAAGAGCAAGCGAGCGATCTGCCAGGAGTACGACCTGCACTGGAAAACCCTGCAGAAGATCCTCAACCATGAAGAGCCGCCAGGTTATCGGCAACGGCGGCCGCGAGCGAAGCCGAAGCTGGATCGCTTCCTGCCGCTCATCCATGAGATCTTGGAGCAGGACAAAACCTCCCCGCCCAAACAACGCCATACGATCAAACGCATCTTCGAGCGGCTGCGGACGGAGCATGGCTACGAGGGCGGCCTGAGCGTGGTCGGCGATGCCGTTCGCGCTTGGCGGGCGGGCACGGCCGAGGTGTTCATGCCTTTGTCCCAGCCGGCGGGCCGGGCCCAAGTCGACTTCGGCGAAGCCGTCGTGCGACTGCGAGGCAAGGAGACCAAGGTCGCCTTTTTCGTCATGTCGCTTCCTTTCAGCGACGCCTTCTGCTGCCAGGCGTTTCCACGGGAATGCACGGAGACCTTCCAGGAAGGACATTGCCGTGCGTTTCAGTTCTTCGGCGGCGTTCCGCGGCGGATCAGCTATGACAATAGCCGGATCGCCGTCGCCAAGTTCGTCGGCCGGCGGGGCGATACGCCGACCCATGAGTTCCTGCGGCTGGAGAGCCACTTTCTGTTCGAGCATCACTTCTGCCTGGTGCGCCGCGCCAATGAGAAAGGCCACGTGGAGGGGTTGATCGGATTCGCCCGGCGGAACTTCATGGTCCCGATTCCGGAGATCGCCGACCTGGAGGAGTTCAACGATCAGTTGCTCGAGTCCTGTCGGGCCGATCTGCAGCGTCGCTTGCGAGGTCAGCGCACGACGAAGTTAGGGCTGCTGGAAGAAGAGCAGCAGGCGTTGTTGCCGTTGCCGAAGCAAGCATTCGAAGCGCGACGGGTCGAGGGAGCCAAGTCCAACTCGCTCTCCCTGGTGCGGTTCGATACCAACGATTACTCGGTCCCCACGGCGTACGCGCATCATCAGGTGACCGCGGTCGGCAACATCCAGGAGGTGCGGCTGATCGTCAATGATCAAGTAGTGGCTCGGCATCCGCGCGATTGGGCGCGGGAGAACGTGCATTACGATCCGCGGCATTATCTGGCCTTATTGGAACGAAAGCCAGGTTCTTTGGACTTCGCTCGCCCGTTGGAGGACTGGCAGTTGCCCGAATGTTTTGGGGTGCTCAGAAGGCGCCTGGAAGGGGAGCTGCAGTCCCACGGTCGCCGAGAGTTCATTCGGGTGCTGCGACTCCTGGAGACGTTGGAGCCAGCCGAGCTGGGTCGCGCCATTGAACGGGCGTTGGCGATCGGCGCCTTGACGGTCGATGCGATTCGGATTCTGGCCCAACAAGGGCGGGAACAGCCTTCGCAATGGTTCAACTTGGATGGCCGGCCGCACTTGCAAGGGCACGAGATTCCGCCGCCTCACCTGGATCGGTACGCCTCGTTGTTGCTGGGAGGTGGCCGATGAAACCGATCGAAACCAAGAGCCTGGTGCTGTTGCAGCATCACCTGAAACGACTCCGATTGCCGACGATGCACGACGAGTGCGAAAAGTTGGCCACGCGTTGCGCCCAGGAGAACGTCGATCACCTGGCGTTCTTGTTGCAACTCTGCGAACTGGAACTGCTCGATCGAGAGAGACGCAGCACTCAGCGGCGCCTGCGACTGGCTCGGTTCCCCAATCATAAGACGCTGGACAACTTCAAGTTCGAGTCCCAGCCATCGCTTAATCGGCTGCTGATCGCGGAGCTGATGCGATGTCAGTACATCGAGCAACGAGAATCGGTGATCTTGATTGGCAATCCCGGAACTGGAAAGACGCACGTCGCGACCGCGTTGGCGATCGAAGCTTGCCACCGCGGCTATCAGACGCGGTTCTATCGGGTGACCGAACTGGTCACGCAGTTGATGGAAGCCCGCGAGGAACGTCAACTGCTGCGAATGAAGTCCCAGTTGGCCAAGCTCGATCTGCTGGTTCTGGACGAACTGGGCTACGTGCCCGCCAGCAAGCTCGGCGCCGAATTGCTCTTCGACGTCATCAGCACGGCTTACGAACGGCAGAGCGTCATTGTGACGACGAACCTGCCGTTTGGCCAATGGACCGAGGTGTTAGGCAGCGAACGGTTGACCGGCGCTGTGCTAGATCGCTTGACGCACCGCTGCCATATCTTGGAGGCGACCGGCGAAAGCTATCGGCTCAAAGACGCCCGCCGGCAACGCGAAGAGGAGGCGGAAGAGGGTGAAGACGAACAACCGTCGCCACCAGACTCCTCACAATAATCGCTGCGACCCCACTCCTCCTCCGGAGGAGGAGTGGGGTGAAGTCTTTCCTTACCAGAAACCGCTAGTAAACTAGGACCCTATCACCCTTCCGAGCGCTGCACTTTTCAACCGTCAAGCGCTGCACTATTCGAGCGTCGTTCACACCACGCCAGCTAGCATCGCCGCATCCCCAACTTCCGTACGCGCCTGGCCGCCACCGGCGCCCCTCACACATTGGCGCCATTCAGCCGGCCGTCGCCCGGCCCCGCGCGCAAAAAAAACCTGCGTGGCGCGGGCTTCCCGAAACCACACATTTAATTGGGCACCCCGAGCCCCGTTTCGATGAGCTCCTGCAGTTTCGCGGCCGTCCTCCTTGCCTTGAGGGCTGGCACAACTCGCGCCGGTATTCCGCTTTCAAAAGGCGGAGGATAATTCGTTGTCGTGACCCTAATATACTCGCATCGACCGTGGCTCTGTTTTTTCACTTCGTCAGATAAGTCGTGCGCCGCTCCTAACACGATAATGGCACACGGTCCATGCGAGAGCAGATTGTGGACGATCGCGGCATCACGTGCCTTGAAGCGCCGGCCGCCTAATCTGTAGCTAGGATCATATAATCCGGCCCTGGCTTGTTCATAGGCTTGTGTATCCTCAGCCGGTAGTATCCGTACGGCCGGTCTCTGAACGAGCAATTCCCCGATTGCACCGCAATTAAGCACGTAATCACGGATCGTTTCAAGTTCGTAGCGCCGTTTTCGGAGCGCCGACGAGTCACGACCAGCCGCCTCCGCTTCGGAAATCTGCTGCGAAAGCGCTAGCCGCTCTCGATCGAGCCTCTGCCGCTCGGGAGCAATCTTACGCAGAAGGTCGACGCGATCCATTAGTTCCGGTGCGTTCTCCTCGGAAATGCCTTCCTGAAACACTTCACATACGCCATGGTAATCCACAAGCCAGAGAAGTAGCTTGGCCTGTGAGGCCTGCAGTAATTCAACTTGGTCGGCGTGCGCCTGGTGCCAGTCATTAAATTCCTCCTTCGACAATAAGTCTGGGCAAACTATCTGCACAGCTTTGGCAAAGCGAGGTCGTGGCAGAGAATGGTAATCGTTGATATGGACGATGCGGCACGTCGGCTCCGAGACAGCCAGCGGGGAGTCCACCTTAACGGTGCTCCAGCTCATTTTGAGAATGCGCGCGGCCGGTATGGAGAGATCATTGATGCTCGCGCGCGAATTCACCCAGCGAGGGATCAACAGCACGACTGACAAGCATGCCAGGACGGCCAGAAGCGTGAGCCAGACGACGTAGGCTGCCCCCCTTAGTCGGTCATTGCTTAAGGTGCCCAACTGTCAGGTTCCTTTGGCTACCGCAATGAGAAATCGTGCTGTTAGGCATAATTATTATACAGGCACACGAAATCCTAGAGCGTCCGCAGGTCCGTGTCTAGCAACCGTTCAGTTCCGACGGAGCGCGCTTCGCATGGCCTTTTTGAACGGCTTTTTGAGTATCTGACAGTTCCACAATGGAGTCGCCTCATGCACCTCCTGGAGCAATGTTGAGGAAGAACCACAACCGGGGCCTGATTTCCAGGCGACGTCGACTCACGACACTAGGGCACTGCTTCAGCTTCTTTGCCCTCCTCAAGCATCTTCTGAATCATCTCCAGATATTCTTCCTTATTCTTGTACGAATCATAGATTGCTTCAATCAATTTGTCGAATCCTTCCTTTTCCTCGTCCGTTATCTCGGCCTCCGGCTTGCCAGCTAGGTGCTCATAGGGGCTGTCAATATCGCCAAAAGGATCGGCTGGTGGCGCCGGCGGCAGAGATGCCGATATAACTAGCACCCACGTTTTTAGTGCTGGCGACCACATCCATTCTCCCCCTGGTATCGCGCCTGGTTGTGGGTAGGTGGGATTGGAAGGTGCAATTGGCGGGTAGGGCCCTTGCTTTGGGATATTGTTCAATATCTGCTGTGTAAGCTGCGATGTCGCGACGACCGGCGGATTATTGGGGGGCCAAGCTGGTGTCACATTGCCCGGTGCAGGCGGCTTCACAGGAGCGACGGCCGGCTTGGGCGAGGCTTCCCCGGGAAGTGGACCGTTATCCGAGTCTTTAAGGCCGTTCGGATCAATTGCATTCGTTGCGGAATTCTCGACGTACCGATTAATATTTGCATCATTTCCTGCAAAGCCGAGTGGGTCGCTGTTGAGCCATTTCCCGGTTGCATTGTCGTACCAGCGATGCCAGTTGTACTGTAATCCCGTGGCGGCATCCCATTCTTGACCAGTATAAAGGAAGCGAGTGACGTTTGCGGGGCCACTTGTAAGCTGCCCGAACGAGTCGTAGACGAAATGATCGACAACAGCGCTTGTATCGTCGACAACATCACGCGTCGTGCCGACATTGTCGCCTAGCAGCCAGAGCACCGCGCCGGTCGAAGCGTCCTCTTGGGCAAAAACCCGATCGATGACGCCCGCATTGCCGGGGGCGTTTAGGTAGCGTGTGACGAGGGCCAAGGACGCTGGTCCGGCCCCGTCGGGGTCGGCAAAGTCCAACACGACATCGTTCCCATCGTAGACATAGTCCTCAATTCGGTCGTAACCACCCGAGCCGCTCGAGTCAAGTGACTTGGAAATGCGATGGTCGAACACGTCATAGGTGTAGTGAACGTGCTTGGTCAGCACGCTTGAGTTGTCATAGAAGTTGACATCCGTCAACCGATTGCGGTAGTCCCACGTATAGGTCGTCAAGTAGTCGCTGGCCGAAGCGCCGGAGATACGCGTGCGGCTGATGCGGTTGCCTTCGTTGTCGTACGTGTAGTTGAACGTACCGTCGCTCGTGAGCAGGTTGTTCGTGCCGGTGGAATACCCCGTGTTGGTGCGGTTGCCGTTGGAGTCGTAGCTGTACGATTCGTTGGCCGGCTGGCCTGTGCCGGTATAGCTGGCGCCGGTGACCTGGCTCGTGCCGTCGTATGAATAGGTGGCTGTGCCATCCGTCGTCGTAGTCATGGTCGCGACGCGGTTGACATTGTCATAGGTCCAGCTATAAGTGTCGATCGCTGTGCCGCTGGTGGTGTAGGCGATCTGCGTGAGGCGGTTGCCGCTGTCATAGCTGAACGTGCTCGTCGCAATGTCGGGCGCTGGGCCGACCCCGAAGAAGTTCGTGCGATAAATGCTCGCAAGCTGCCCCAAGACGTTGTATGAGAGGTTGGCGCCTTTGGTGGCCACGGTGTTGCCGCCCGTCTGGCCTTGCTGGACCAACTGGGTCATCCGCTG
>JBKPMZ010000164.1:0-1968 GCA_046732415.1 Vulcanimicrobiota bacterium | reverse complement strand
GGTCAATGTTCAGGTTAAGGAAGTATCTGGCGCAGTGTTGGTTTTAGGGCTTTCGTCGCAGCCCGTCGCGCTTCAGCTTTGCGACCGTCTCAGGCAGCATGGCATCACGACCACAATCGGCATGTTGACGGGAATCTCCGGCTATCAGGTATCGGTCTATGGCCGCAGCATTGCCGAAGTGAAAGACGTGCTACCCAAGGTCGGTGCCGACGTGCAGGACGAATAGGTCAGCGCAACAAAAGGGCCGCCACGTTCACGCAGAGCGGACCGCCCTACGGTTAATAACCCGTTGAGAGTCTTCACGGCCGCGCCACTCCATTCAGCCGCCAGCCGGCTACGGCTGGCCTTCACCTTCCGATATCCGCCTGAGTAGTTCGTTGGTTTCGTCGATTGACTTCTGAATCTCGGCTGTCAGTTTCGACTGAGTGAGCGCCAGATTGGCAGCCTATTCCTGAAGCGGTGTGACGCCGGACGATTCCCGCCTTTGATAGTTTAAGCGAAAACGCCTTAACGAATGAAGCCGGCAACGCTGCCTGCAACTGTCTATGCGTTGCGTCTCTTAAATCGTAAGCGTCCTGTGCGGCACGTCTTGTCCCTCCTGGTAGATTCGAGCCGTGGGGCTGGCGAGACCAGGAGGTTGAGTGATGGGCGGACGCGTGCGGCGTAGGAGCGCTGAGAAGGAGCAGTTCTGGCGACAGATTGTGGACGCTCATGCCGACAGCGGACTTTCGGTACGGCGGTATTGCAGCGACCGCGGCGTGTCGGAGCAGTCCTTCTTCGCTTGGCGGAAGGAGTTAGCCCGGCGTGACACCGCCGCAAAAGAAAAGCGTGCAAGATCCGTTTCGACGAACCAATCGCCGGCTCCGATTCGCTTTGCCCAGTTACAAATCGCCTCGGGCGAACTGGCCGGCGGCGCCTGCCTGGAGATCGTGCTGCCGACGGGCGTCCGCATCCGGGTTCCGCGCGGCGCTTGCCGGGATACGCTGAGCGATGTGCTGGGCGTGCTGGAGCGCCGCCCATGCTGAGCGTGTCCGGCCAAGTGCAAGTGTTTTTGGCCTTGCAGCCGACGGACATGCGAAAGAGCTTCGACACGTTGGCCGCACTGGTGCAGGACGTGCTCCAACAGAACCCGCTCTCGGGCCATCTGTTCGTGTTTCGTTCGAAACGCGGCGACCGGATGAAGATCTTGTATTGGAACACACACGGCTATGCGCTGTGGTACACGCGATTGGAACGCGGGACTTTCCGCTTTCCGACCGCTGGCGCCGACGAGAACGCGACGTGCTTGACGATCTCGGCGACCGATTTGGCGATGTTGCTCGACGGGGTGGAGTTGACCAGCGTCACGCGTCGGCCCCGTTATCGCGGGTAAGTGAACGACAGGCCGGAGTAAACGACGGGCCGCTTTTCTCGCGGCCGCTCTTGCGTCGGCAGATCGAGGCGCTAAGATCGTCGCTTTATGAGCACGGATGCTTTGCCGCTGCCGCAGCCTTCGGAATTGCCGGACGACCCGCAGACGTTGCGCGCGCTGGTGATGCAACTGCTGGCGGCATTGCAAGGCGAGCGTGCGCAGCGGGAGCAATTGGAGCATCGACTGGACCAGGTGCTCCGCAAACTCTACGGCCGCTCGAGCGAGAAGGTCGATCCCCATCAACTGACGCTGTTCGAAGCGTCGCCTCAAGAGCCGGCGCCCGAACCGCCGGCGGCGGCGAAAGAAGATTCGTCCTCGCCCAAGCGCAACGGCCATGGAAGGCGGCCGAAGCCCGACCATCTGAAACGGGTCGACGTGGTTCACGATCTCACGGACGCCGAGAAACAGGCCCTAGGCGGCGAGGGCGGCCTGGTGGAAATCGGCCAAGAGATCACCGAATTGTACGAGTGGGAGCCCTCGTGCTTGTACATCGTGCGGCATATTCAGAAGAAGTATGCTCGGCAGGACCAACGCTTAGAAAGCGGCGCTGCGCCGCA
>JBKPMZ010000163.1:0-3864 GCA_046732415.1 Vulcanimicrobiota bacterium | reverse complement strand
TCCCCACACCAGGCAGCGCACCTCCTGCGAAGCTCCACCACGATTTGATGCCGGTACCTGTTCCGGCTGGCGTTGGAGTTGGCGTCGGCGTCGGCGCTGGCGTCGGTGTAACAGGAATAGGCGTTGGCGTCGGCACCGGTGTCGGAGTTGCCGTTGGGACTGGCGTTGGTGTCGCCGTTGGTGCGGGAGTGGGAGTTGGTGGTAAGGTGGGGTGCGGCGTCGGGGTACCGCAGCCGCCTGAACAACATAAAATTTGCGGCTTGCGGCCGGATGTGTACGACACGGCAAAACGTCGCGCGACTTGAGGACATATACCGGGCTGCATCAACAGCGGATCGGGCCCGAGTGACTTAATGTCGATTCCGCGCGGATCGCGCATAGACTGGTGCAGCGGCACTCCCGCATGGAAAACGCCATAACCGTGCCCCTCCGCATAATTCACTTGCGGGGGACGATGGGCGCGACGCGCTTCGCTAAAGTCGGGTGGCGAAGTGGCCTTGGCGTGTGCTGGACAGGCGCACTAGTAGCTGCAAATGGACGCATCGATCCGAGTGCGCTTAGAAGCATAGCGCCTCTTGGTATCACTGGCGCCGCCGTCGCGGCACCCGACGTTTGGCAAACAAATAGCAGCAGTAGTGCTGCAGCAAGCACGCGGCGCATGAGCCCACACTCCGTATAGACGCAAAACAAATTGTCGGCTGCGTCCTACGGCTGGCAACCGTGCTATCCCTTGTGTATAACTCTAACAAAGGAGCTGTCGCCTTCTGACCAAAAGACAGGCGCCGGGCCGCCGGCATCGCGGGCGGTACTTTTTATTAGGCGGGGACTCGTTGCAATGTGGGGTGGGCGCCGCGTTCGTACGGCATCGGTTTTTTTCGGCTGTATTTCTCTAGTCGTTACCGTCGTGCCGTGCGGCCCCATCGCCAGTGCGCGACCGGCGATGCGCACGATGCCCACGCCCGCACCGCAAGCCGCCGTCATCAACCTCACCGTTATTTCGGCCGAACGCGCCGCCGCAATTCTGCGTCCGCTCTTTCCGCACGATCGCATTCGCATTGACACACATGCCAATGCGCTGCTGATCGTTGCCTCGCCCGACGACGTACAGCAGATGCGCACGATCGTCACGGGCATCGACGTGCGCAGTCCCCAAACGCCGACTACCGAAATCATTCCGCTGCACGTGCTCAAACCACAGGCGATCGTGCCGCGCATGCGCGCGCTCTATCCGCACGCGCACATCGAAGCCGCCTCGAAAACCACGCTGCTCGTGCGCGCAACGCCGCAGGACATGACCGACCTCAAAGCGGTGCTCACCGGTTTGGACGTTGCACCGCCAACGGCCGCGCCGACGACGCAGCCTGCCGATGCGATTCGCGTGATGCAAGCCTCGCCCAAATCCATTGCGCGTACGCTCGAGCGGCAGATTCCGCACTTGCGTGCAAGCGTGCTGGGCAGCAGCGTGATTCTCGTGGGTTCACAAGAAGACATCGATAAAGCGAAAACGCTCGCGCAGCAAATTGATGCGCCCTCGGCAACTTCGAGCTACACGCAGGTCTATCGGCTGCACAACGTCGATGCGGCGTCCGTTGCGGACCTCATCCAACGCTCGTTTCCGAAGATTAAAGTCACCGTTGACAAAGACCTGAATGCTATATCGGTGTTCGGCACCGCGAGCGAACAAGAGCGTATCGCTAACGCCATTGCGCAGCTCGATGCCACGCAAACCAGTGGACAACCCGGCGGTGGTGCGCCCGCGTATGGTGACGGCAACATCGATGTCGTGCAGTTGCAAGATGCGATGCCGGGGCAAAATGGCAGTCCGTCGACGTCGGCGCAAGATATCGCCAATGCGGTCCAACAGGCGCTCGCGGGCATGGCGCCGGATCTGCACATCACGGTTCCGGCAAATTCTTCGCAGATTGTACTCGCTGGAAGTCCAAGCAGTATTCGTCTGGCAAAAGATCTCATTTCCCGGCTTGATGCACCCCAGCCGCTCGTGGTCCTCGACACGGAAGTACTGGAAGTTGACGAGAATGCGGCGCGCAACATCGGTTTGCAATTGCCAGGCGCCACCATTAGTTCGACGTGGCAAGAAGTTCAGCCGACGCCGGATCCACTGACGGGACAACCCGGCCGCATCGGCCGTCTGCAGGGGCTGAACCGTACACCGATTCAGTTTACGGCCGAACTGAATCTGCTGGTGCAAAAAGGCAATGCGCGCGTGCTCGCCGATCCGCGTGTCACCACGATTTCCGGACATACGGCGTCGATTCGCGCAGGCGATACGATCGCAATCCTCACGCAGACGGGCGGTGGCGTGGGCACGCCGGTCACGCAGCAGTTGCAAACGTTCCAAACCGGTGTCACGCTTGACATCACCCCGCAAGTCGCGCCCGATGGCAACGTCATCGTCGCGTTGCATCCGGTGGTGAACAGCCTCGAAGGCATCCTCAACGGCGTACCGCAGATCGCCACGCGCGATACGCAGACCGTCGTGCAGCTCGACGACAATCAGACGCTCGTCATTGGCGGCTTAATTCAGGAAACGCTTCAGCATACGGTTTCGAAGATTCCGCTGCTCGGCGACATTCCGCTGCTGGGCAAGCTCTTTCAAAACTCCAACACTCAAAGCTCACGCAACGAACTCGTGATCGTCGTTACGCCGCATATCATTAAGCCCGGCGAAGCGCTGCCGCCGCCGAGCGCGGTGCTCCCGATACCCTCGCCACGGGCCCTACCGACCCTACCGCCTGGGACGCAGTTTCCAAACGGCGCGGTCCCGTCGCCCGCTCCGTTCCCACAGCCAACCACCGTACCGACGCCGTCCTTATCGACGCCAACGCCGCCGCCAACGCCCGTGCCCGTACCCACACCAACGGCCTTCGCAAGTACAAACGTGTTCGTCTACGGCTCGCCGCCGCCAAACACGTACGCGCCATCGGGTGCGGCTGCGCAGATCTATTACGTGCAGTTCTCGCCGACGCTGCTGCGCAACGGTATGCCGCTGCAAGTATCCGTCGTGACCAGCAGCAACGTGCGAAAAGTGGAAATCGGCTATCCGGGCTACATGACGACGCTCTCGCAAGTTGCGCCTTCGAAATGGCAAGCGTCCTATAACTTCAACGCATCCGGGATGCCGTCGAGTCAGCAGACGATTATGCTGCAACTCAACGCGTATGCGCAAACGGGTAACGCCGCAACAATTCAAATTCCAATAAATTTGCTCGGGCCTTGAACCTTTTCGCAGCCGTTGCACTTCTAGTCGCCGCATTACAGCCGGTTCCGGCTGCGTGGCAGATGTATCAAGCCGTTGCCTCGCACAACGCGGCCTTCGCGCGGCCGGGATTCCGCGTAACGTGGGTAGCGCAACTCGGCGACCACATCAACGGCGGTCTAGCTGTTGTGGGAGACACTGTCTACGCTGACAGCTTCGATCACCGGTTGTACGCGCTGAACGTTGCAACCGGTGACATCCTCTGGAGGGCGCGCACGGATAATGTGCTGATGTCCACGCCAATCGTCGACGACGGCGTTGTGGTCGTCGGCTCGGGCCACAATGGCTTTTTGGATTCCGACGATTCGGCACAAGTATGGGGCCGCGCGAGTGGCGACAACATCGTCGCATTCGATCTGCAAGGACGCAAGCGGTGGTCGCTTCATACGGTTGGCGAAGACATGGCGTCCGCCGCTACCGACGGTAAGATACTCGCGTTCGCCAACGGCGATTTGCATGCGTACGGACTGCAGTTGAGCACGGGGCATTCGCTCTGGCGCACGGCGCTGAGAGGGATCGATACGATGGCATCGGCAACGCTCGTCGGAAATCGGCTGTTCATCGGCCTCTGTCAGAACATGCCGCAC
>JBKPMZ010000162.1:0-11265 GCA_046732415.1 Vulcanimicrobiota bacterium | reverse complement strand
CATGTCGATGAACACCAGATCGCTCTTGTCGAGCAAACTGTACGGATTATCGACGATGCGGTAAGGCGGCGGACCGGACGGCTTGCCGTTTCCGGCCAGAACGCGCACGGGTCCAATCGATCCCATGCGCAGCCACATCGTGGAACTACCGGGACCGCCGTTGTAGATGAACGTTACGGGACGCGAACCCGGATCCGTCCCATCAAGCGTGTCGGCGGTGTAGAACACGTTCGCGGTCGGTTGACCTTGCTGATTGGTAAGCGTAATGAGCCCGGCGCGAGCGGTGTACGCGTACGACGTACCGTCGATCGTGTCGGTGTGATGCGTGACGGAGTCAGGCATTTCACCGCCCGTCATAGGCGGCGCGGGTGAGGGCGATGCGGACGGCGAGGCTTTGGGCGCAGGGGCCGCACCCAATAACAGCACGCCGGCAATCATCATCGCCAGAACGTTTCTCGCGAAGTACATGCGAGGGTATACTACAGCGCTGCGCCGCTCTCCGTGGTGCCGGAGATTAGGCACGCATCAAGCCCGATCGGCGCTTCGTCCGGCGTGCTGATCGCCTCTTCGGCGCTGATTTCGTTGGGAACGTTCATTTCCGTCGCGTGCCCGTTCGGGCACACGATCTGCGTGACGATCTCAGCCGGCGGATCCTCGGCCGAAAAATCGACCGGATCGCCCTGGGCGTTCACGATGAACGAACGCGCCCCCGGCTCTGCGAGCAATTCCTTGCACTGCTCGCAGCGCAGTTCGGTCAGGTGCACCAGACTCAAGAACATCTTAAAGGTACAGTTCGCGCTTGAGATCTTCGACCGCTTCGCTGATCGCGTCCAAATACGGCAGCATGGAGCCCTTGATGCGCTCCAGGCGCGCTTCGCCTTCCGGCGTGATGTGATAGATGCGGCGCGAGCGCTTCGTCGGATGGTCCCAGGTGGCGGATAGAAATCCGCGCTCCTCCAAGCGGCGCAGCAGCGGATAAATTTTGTTCGTGTTTACGGCTATCAAACCGCCGCAGATTTCGTCGATGCGCTGCATGAGGCCGTAGCCATGGTCCGGATGTTTCTTCACCAAGTGCAGGATGAGCACCGGAAAAACCGTCTTGCTTTTGATCGGCCCGCGCAAGACCTCGTCGACGCGATGCGCGTGCGGATCGGGCGCGTGCGGCTCCGGCACGGCCACTAGGCGGTCGAGGCCACCGGTGCGGCCATTTCGGCGTACAACCGCTCGATGTCAGCGGCGTATCGCGACTCGACCACGCGGCGTTTGACTTTCAGCGTCGGCGAGAGCTCGCCGTTTTCCACGGACAATTCGCGCGGCAGCACGACGATTTTTCGCACTTGCTCGTACTTGGCAAGATCGTCGGTGTTGCGCCGCACTTCGCGCGTCAGAAAATCGATGACGTCGCGGCGGCCGATGAGGCTTTCGACGGGAACGCTTTGCGCGATATTGAGCTCGGTGCGCACGAGGTCCCAATTCGGCGAGACGAGCGCGGCGGGATGGGAGCGGCCGTCGCCGACGAGCATCACTTGATTGATGTAGACCGATCGCTTGATCGCCGCTTCCACGCGCGAGGGGGCAACGAATTTTCCGCCGGACGTTTTGAACAGTTCCTTTTTGCGATCGGTGATGCGCAAATAGCCTCGCTCGTCGATGACGCCGATGTCGCCGGTGTGATACCAGCCGTCGGTAATGACGTCGGCGGTCGCTTGCGGATTTTTGTAATAGCCCATCATCACGTTGGGACCGCGCGCGAGAATCTCACCGTCGTCCGCCAGGCGAATCTCCACACCGGGGATCGGCGTGCCTACCGTGCCGTAGTGATTGTCCGCGGCCGTGTTCACCGTGATAACCGGCGAGCATTCCGTCGGACCGTAACCTTCCAGAATCGGGATGCCCGCGCCGAGCATCGTCATCGCGACGTCGAAATGCAGCGGGGCCGATCCGCTCGAGAGAAATTTCACACGATCCAAGCCGAGCAACGGGCGCAGTTTGCGCAGCACCAGTGCGTGTGCGATATGATATTGCACCGCAAGATTCGCTGGAACACGTTCGTGACGCGTCGTCGCAGTGGCCCAGCGGCGCCCGATATCCAGCGCCCACGGCACGAGTTTGGCCTGCAGGCCGCCGTGTGCTTTCGCTTTGCCGGTTATGCCCGCGAGCATACGCTCGAAGATTCGCGGCACGGCCGTCATGAACAGCGGACGAACGTCGCGCAGGTCCGCGAGCAATTCGTCGACGCTATGCGAGATGTTGTGGCGCAAGCGCATCAGCATGTAGCCGTACAGGAAGCAATGCTCGTAGATATGCGAGAACGGCAGCACGGAAAGCACGTCGCTCCCTACCGGCAGGATGTCGAGTGCGCGACTGAACGTCGACTGCGCGTTGAAACCGATGTTGTAATGCGAGAGCATTACGCCCTTGGGTTCGCCCGTCGTGCCCGACGTGTAGATGAGCACCGCCAAATCGTCGGCTTGTATTGCCGCTTCGAATGCCTGCGGCCAATCGGCGTGCTGCGCGCGTATTTGCGCACCTTGCGCTTCGAATGCGGCAAGCGAGTCGTCGCCGCTGCTTTCGAACACTATGGTGCGCGGAACGCTTACGGGAAGCGCGCGCAGATTCTCTGCGGCCTGCAGCGTATCGGTGAAGACCAGTTTTGCTTCGGAATTTTGCAAAATGAAAGCGACATGATCGGGCGCTTGCGTCGGAAAGATCGGCACGATGACGCAACCGGAAAAGAGCGTCGCGAAATCGGCGACGATCCAATTCACGCAATCCGCGGCGATGAGCGCGACGCGATCGCCGTGAGAAAGGCCCGCATCGCGGATCGCGCATGCGACGTTGCATACGCGCGAGAGTAAGTCGTCTGCGGAGGTGGGCGTCCATGCACCATTGACACGCTCGACCAGTGCCGCATCGCGCGGCTCCGAAAGCGAACGCCGGATGAGGGCGGGAAGCGTTTCTTTCGGCGGCAACTGAAAATCCATCGGTCGAGCACAGATTCGCCCGCCTGCGCCTAGCTGCCTACCATAACGTAGTCGCTCATCGCAGCGATGCGCCGCTGCGTCATGCCGGCCACGTCGGCCAGTTCGTCGAGCGATGCGAACGGGCCGTTGATGCGCCGGTATTCCACGATGCGCGAGGCCAGAGTTGGACCGATACCGGGAATTGCTGCCAACGCGCGTTCGTCGGCGGCGTTCAGGTCGATCGGCGTTGCGGGCGGCGCGGTGGTTTTTCGCGATTTTCGCCTCGTTCGCGCTGGCGCGAGCGCCGTTTCACCCACGCGCAACACGTGAATCTCCTCGCCGTCGCTCACGCGTTCGGCGAGATTGATTGCGGCCGGATCGGCATCCTCGCGCAGTCCGCCCGCGCGGCGAATCGCATCGTCGACGCGCGCGCCGGCCGGTACGCGATAGAGTCCCGAATGCGCAACCGCCCCGACGACGTACACGACGCTTGCAGCGCCCGGCGCGTGCGAGGGATGTCCTTTGCGTGAATGCTGAGATGCAGCGGGTTTGGCTTGAGATACCGCGGCAATCGCGGGTGGAACCGACGGGCGGTGCAGCGCAAGCAGCGCCGCGACTGCGACTAAAGCAAGAACAAGCAAACGCTTCATGCCGCCCTTTCACGCGCGGGCGTCTCGACTGAAAGGGGTGCGGCACCGGCCTTCCCTATAATGAGCGCATATGGCCGAGACCTACGACTATCGCACCGCCGAGCGCAACTGGCAGCAGCGCTGGCACGAAGAGGGCATCTACCGCGCGCGCGAGGACGACGACCGTCCCAAATATTACGCGCTCGAGATGCTGCCGTATCCGTCGGGCGATCTGCATGTCGGTCACGCAAAGAACTACACGTTGGGCGATGCCGTCGCGCGCATGATGCGCATGCTCGGCTACAACGTGCTGCATCCGATGGGCTGGGATGCATTCGGCCTGCCTGCCGAAAACGCAGCAATTCAGCGCGGCGCCGATCCGAACGTGTGGACGCGCGAGAACATCGCCAACATGCAGCGGCAAGTGCGCCTAATGGGCACGAGTTACGACTGGACGCGCGAGATTGCCACGTGCGATCCGCAGTACTACCGCTGGAACCAGTGGCTTTTCTTGCGCCTCTACGAGCGCGGCCTTGCGTATAAACGCGAAGCACCGGTGAACTGGTGCCCGAACGACCAAACCGTGCTCGCGAACGAGCAAGTGATCGACGGACGCTGCTGGCGCTGCGACCACGTCGTCGAGCGGCGCAATCTCTCGCAGTGGTTTTTGAAGATCACGGCCTATGCGGATCGCTTGCTGGCGGACTTGGAAAAACTCGAAGGCTGGCCCGAACGCACGCGCACCATGCAGCGCAACTGGATCGGACGAAGCGAGGGCGTGCAACTCTCGTTCGCCGTCGAGAACTCGGAAGAGCGTATCAGCGTCTTCACCACGCGCGCCGACACGATTTTCGGCGTGACGTATTTGGCGGTCGCGCCCGAGCACGCCGTCGTCGAGCAAATCGTTACCAAAAAGCATCAGAACGCCGTGCGTGATTTTGCCGAGAGTTTGAAATCGCGTTCGGAATTGGAACGCACGAGCCTGATGGAAAAGCAGGGTGTCTTCACGGGCGCCTACGCGATCAATCCGCTCTCGAACGAACGCATTCCGATTTGGGTCACGAACTACGTGCTCGCGGAGTACGGCACCGGTGCGGTAATGGGCGTGCCTGCGCACGACGAGCGAGACTTCGATTTCGCACGCAAGCACGGCTTGCCCGTTGCACAGGTTATCGTCGTTCCCGGTTCGCAGGTAGATACTCCGCTGCAGCAGCCGTACACCGATGAAGGGCGCCTGATCGCAAGCGGTGATTTTACCGGCATGACGAGCATGCGCGCGCGCAAAGCCATTACCGATAGGCTCGTCGCGCTCGGCATCGGCGAAGCGCAGGTCAACTATCGCTTTCGCGATTGGCTGGTTTCGCGCCAGCGCTATTGGGGCACGCCGATTCCGATCATCTATTGCGGGCAGTGCGGCGAAGTGCCCGTTCCCGACGATGCGCTGCCCGTGCTGCTTCCGCAGAACGTGCCGATTACGGGTGAAGGATCGCCGCTCGCGCGCGATCCGGCATTTACCAACACGCCGTGTCCGAAATGCGGCGGTCCGGCGAAACGCGAGAGCGACACGATGGACACGTTCTTCGAGTCGTCCTGGTACTATTTGCGCTATTTGGATCCGCACAACGATCGTGCGCCGTGGGATCCGGCAAAAGCCAAGCACTGGATGGCGGTCGACCAATACATCGGCGGGTCGGAACACGCCGTTTTGCATCTGCTCTACTCCCGCTTCTTTTACAAGTTCTTTCACGACGAAGGGTGGGTGAGCGGATCGGACGAGCCGTTCACGCGCTTGTTCCATCAGGGCATGGTGCTCTACAACAGCGAGAAGATGAGCAAGTCGCGCGGCAACGTGGTCGGCATCGACCAAACCGCTGAAAAAAACGGCGTCGACGCGATGAGGCTCTTCTTGCTCTACGTCACGCCGCCCGAAGACACGAGCGACTGGACCGATGAAGGCATCAGCGGACGCGTGCGTTTTGTGAATCGGGTGTGGCGTGCGTGCGAGCCGTTCTTCGATCGCGCGCACTCGCTGGACGTTCGAGCGTTGCCGCAGGTTTCAACGTCCGAGGAGAAGGCGCTCGTGCGCGCCGTGCACGTCGCGGCCAAGTCCGCCATCGATGAAACGCTTTCGCGCCGCTTCCATTACAACGCGACCATTGCGCGCCTGGACGAGTACGTCAACGCGCTGACGGCACTGGAGCAAAGCGCACCGGATTCGCCGGCGGTTTTATACGCGATCCATGCGTTGCCGCTGGTTATCGCGCCGTTTGCCCCGCACATCGCCGAAGAGTTGTGGGCGCGCATGGGGCACACGTCGTCGGTGCACCTGGAACACTATTTGGAGCCATCGGAACAGGCACTGGCCGTCGACGAGATTACGCTGGTCGTGCAGGTCAACGGCAAGATTCGCGCACGCGTGCAAGCCGCACCGGGCATCAGCGAAGATCAAGCATTCGACCTGGCGATGCAGCAAAGCGCCGTTCAAGCGCAACTCGACGGCAAGCAGATTCGCAAACGCATCTACGTCGCGGACAAATTGCTGAACCTGGTCGTTGGCTAGCGCGCAGCGCGTCGTGTCATGCTGAGGCATCGAAGCACGGCTGAGGTATCAGGGTGACACGTTCGGTACAGATTCTAAGATCGACTCCGGTGCGCCGGTCGGGATAACGCGATTCAGCCGCAAGCCCGCGCGCTCGAAGAGCGCGGCGAATTCCTCGCGGGTACGTTCCCGTCCGGAAAGCATTGCGAGCATTTCGAGGTCCGTTATCCGATCCTGCGACCACCAATTGTTGGGCGGCGACGCAACGATTTCATAAACCAGCACGCGGGCGTGGGGCGGCATGGTATGCCGGACGTTTTGCAGCATGCGCGCGCACGAAGCATCGTCCCAATCGTGCAGAACGTGGCTGAATATGTACGCATCCGCCTGCGGTGGTGCGTCGCTTAGAATGCTGCCCTCAACGGCACGCAGACGTTCGGTGGTCGCTACTCGCGCCGCTACTGCCGGCAACTCAAAAACGGTGCCACGTACGTGCGGATGTCGTGCAAGAACGGCTTTTAGCAGCAGCCCGGTTCCGCCGCCGATATCGACGACGTGATGAACGCCACGGAAATCGTATGCTTTTGCGAACGCGCCGGCAAACAGCGGCGTGAGCGACTGCATCGCCGCATCGAACAACGCTCCCGCTTCACGATGCTCGGCAAAATAGCCGAACAGCGGCTTGCCTTCATTCAGATCGAAGCCGGATGTGTTCTTGCGCACCGCCTCTGCCAAACGCGTGTATGCCCCAGTGTGCCAGGCGGCGTTGGCATACCGAATCATCGGCGCAACCGAATGTTCTCCGATCAGCGCCTTACCGAGATGGCCGAGCGCGAAGCGTCCACTTCCCACATAACGTGTGACGCCGTATGCTGCCAGTGCGCGCAGTAATCGAAACAGGCGCTCGCGCTCGCCGTAGCCTAGAGCCGTGAGATCGTCTGCGGTCTTTGGACCGCCGGCAAGCGCCTCGGGCAAATCCAATTCGCAGAAGGCGGCGAGGCTTTGCGCCGCCCACGACATCGTGCCGAGTTCTATCGCCGCAAAATGCCGCGGAATAATGCGGCGGCGCAGTTTCACAAGCGCATCGGCGATGCGCGTCACCGCACGGAAGAGCCACGGCGGCGGAACGCTCATGACACCGGCAAAATACCTTTGAAGTAGTCGTACGTTTCGCGCATGCCTCCGGTAAGTTCGGTGTGCGGCTCCCAGCCGAGTTCGCGCTTTGCCAGCGAGTAGTCGAACTGCGCATCGCGCGCGTCGCCCGCGCGTTTGGGAGCGTGCGTCACCGCGGGCTGCTGGCCGGTTATGTCGCACAACGTCTGGAAGATTGTATTGACGCTGGTGCGCTTGTTCGTTCCGATGCAGTAGCACGTTCCCGAGCCGCGTTCGAGCGCGATCGCGTTGGCTTTCGCCACGTCTTTCACGTACACATAGTCGCGCGTCTGCTCGCCGTCCCAATCGATGCGCACGCCCTGGCCCGAGAGAAACTTGCCGATGAAAATCGAGATCACGCCCGCTTCGCCGTTGGGATCTTGACGCGGCCCGTACACGTTTCCGTAACGCAGCGCCGTGAAATCGAGGCCGTGCTGCGCTTTGTAAAAGCGCAAATAATGTTCGGAAACCATTTTGGTGATGCCGTACGGCGATTCGGGGCGCTGCGGCGTGCTCTCGTCCATCGGCAGTTTGTCTGGTGTGCCGAACGTGGCGCCGCTCGATGCAAAAATCACTTTCTTCACAGAATTGCGCACGCTGTTGTCGAGCACGTTGAGCAGACCCATGACGTTCACGTCGGCGTCGTATTTCGGATCGCGCGAACTGATGGCGACGCTGTGCTGCGCCGCGTGATGATTCACAATGTCGGGTTTGAACTCTTGAAAGATGCGGTCCAGTTTTTCGTCGCGCACGTCCATGTGCACGAACAGCGCACGCTCCGGTACGTTTTGCCGCTGCCCGCCGCCGTGCTCCCACAACGAATCGAGCACGAGCACTTCGTGTCCCGCCGCCAGATACGCCTCGGCGATATGCGAGCCGATGAACCCGGCTCCGCCGGTCAATAGAATACGCACCTTGTCTCCCCTTTGCGTTGTCGCGATTGCTTCCTATGATGGAAGCGCGCCCGCTGCTGCTGCTCGGCGGCGCGGCCGTGATGGGTGCGGCCGCCGTGGAATTGCCGTTTCCCGGCCGCTTGCTCGTAATCGCCGCTGCTGCGTGGTTTGCATGGCCGCGGCGACGCGATGAGCCTGGGCGGATTCGTGCGCTCGTCGCGCTCGCCCTGGCTACCGGTGCATGGAGTGCCTACGCCCACGAGGCGAGTGCGACAAAACCGGTACGCGCGCATACCACTCGGTTCACATGCACGGTGCTCGACGCGCAAACGTGCGCCGGAGACGACGGCACCACGCTAGCAATCGAGCAGCAAGCGCATCTACCTTCCCCTGGTACGCACGTCATGCTGCGCGGACGCCTGGAACCTTTTGACGGTCCACGCAATCCCGGCGAGCCCGACGAGCGCGAGATAGAACGCGAACGCGGTTTGGAAGCGCGCATGAGCAATGCGCGCGTGTTGCGGCTTTTGCCGCCCGCACCGCTGACGCTGCGCGTTGCAATCGCACGCGCGCATGGCTGGGCGCTCTCGCAGTTGCAGCAGCGGCTCGCGCAGCCGTATGCGGCAATCGCCGCCGGTGAACTTTGGGGCGAACGCGCGTCGCTCGCACCCGAACTGCGCGCGGAATTTCAAGAGACCGGTACCGTGCACGTGCTTGTAACAGCCGGTTTGCATTTAGGCGTCGTTGCGCTCGTAACGCTGACGCTGCTGCGCCTGTGCACGGTTCCGCGCATCGCCGCGTGCACCGCAACCGCGTGCGTCGTTTGGAGCTACGCCGTATTCAGCGGTTTGCACCTGCCGTCGATACGCGCCGCCGTTATGGCAACCTTCGCGCTCGGCGCGCATGCGGCCGGTGCGGCATCGCGTTCATGGAACGCGTACGGTGCCGCGCTTCTCGTTATCGCCCTCTGTTGGCCGCTTTCCGTGATCGGTGCGTCGTTCGCGCTCTCGTTCTCATGCGTCGGCGCAATTCTGCTGTGCGCCGACGAGGTGCAGCATGCGCTCGATGCGTTCGAACTTCCTGAGAAGATTCGCGAAGCACTTGCGCTTACGATCGCGACGCAACTGGGCACATGGCCGCTGACCGCTTCGATATTTCTGCTGTTCTCGCCATACGCCGTGCTCGCAAACTTGCTGGTCGTGCCGGTGGTCGGCGCGACCATGCTGCTCGCGGGAGTGCAGCTTGTGCTTACTCCGCTGCCGCTGCTCGCGCAAGCAGTCGCAAACGTAGACGGCTGGCTTGTTGCATGGATCGTCGGAGCCGTCCGCACAATTAGTACGTTGCCGCATGCCGCCGTTGCGGTTACTCCGCCGCCTGCATGGACGATTGTCGTGTACGACGCGGCGCTCGTTGCTGCAATGTGGTGCTGGAAGCGCGACGGCCGCACGCTTGCGGCAGCGCTCCTGTTCTTCGGCATTACGCTCGTCGCTACGCCGCCGCGCGCCGCCGATCATCACTTGCGGATTACGGTGCTCGACGTTGGCCAAGCGGACGGCATCGTGATCCAAACCCCGCTGGGACATACGATTCTTGTAGACGCGGGCGGAAAACTCGAACGCGGCACCGATGGTGCTTCTTCGGCCGAGGCGATAGGCGAACGCATCGTTGTACCGTTTCTGCATCGCGCGGCCGTGTACCATATCGACGCGCTGATCTTGTCGCACCCGCACGGCGACCATGCAGGCGGGATGGCGCCCGTGTTGCGCTCGTTCGGCGTTACGGAATTCGCCGACAGCGGTCAGCGGTATGGCGGTTATGCATACAACGACGCGATTCAAACTGCGCGAGCGGACCGTGTTTCAGTCGTTTATCCGCGCGCGGGTATGGTGTGGCGTACGGACGACGGTGTTACGCTTACGTTCATCGGCCCATCACTGCCATTTATAGAAAGCAAGAACACGATTAATGATAACTCGATCGCGTTCATCCTGCAGTATAAACAGTTTCGAATGGTCTTTACCGGAGATGCGGGCGTTGCGGCGGAGGAGCGTTTCCTAAACGAAGGAATCGATCTGCACGCGGACGTGCTGAAGGTGGGTCACCACGGCTCCGCCTATAGCAGTTCCCCCGCGTTTATCGCGGCGGTACATCCGAAATACGCAATCATTTCTGTCGGCCGCCACAACATGTTCGGTCACCCAGCGCCGGGGACGATTGAAACGCTCCAACGCTTCGGTGCGCGTATTTACCGCACGGACCAGAACGCTGCGGTGAGCCTTATCACCGATGGCGAGATGCCGGCGATAAAGTCGATGCTCCCGTAATACGGCCATTCGCGAGGGGCCTAAAACGCCGGCCGCCGAAATGTGCCCCTGAAGGGGCTTTCTGATGCAGTTTCGAGCCTTCGGTACGATCGCGCTATCGCTCCTCATGTTTTGCGTCGTTGCCTCGTTGATCTTTCGTACGCCTCCCACGGCATACACGGGCGTAACGCGCGCGTCAAGTGCGCCGTTCGCCCCGAATGCGATCAGAGTCGCCTCCGGCTCGCCGGCGTACCGGGCCGGACTTCGGAGCGGCGATATCCTGGCGTGCCTATCCGTGCGGGATAAGGAACTGCTTTTTCCGCGCTTCGGGTTCCAGGCGTATGCACCCCAAATGGTCATTCGGGGCTGCGCATTCCGATCGGATAAATGGCGAGCGTTTGTACTAACGCCGGTAGCACACGCAACGGTGGGACTTCTGTACTTTTCCATTTCTACTACAATCGTCCGCCTTGCTGTGTACCTGGTTTTTCTTCTAACCGGTATTGCGCTCGTGTTGGCGCGGCCGACGCTTTTGACGTGGCTTTTCTACGTCTACTGTCTTGGAAGTGGACCGTTTTATGTCTTCTCGACGTCGGGCGTGTTGTGGCCCGCGTGGACGTACGCGATCCTGCTTCCGTTCCAGGACGCGATCACGGCCGCAGGCGTCGTATGCCTGGCACTATTCGCATTGTGCGTACCGAATGACGGCGTCCCGCATGGATGGCGCCGCTCCGCCTTCGTTGCCGTCTGTATTGCCGGCCTCATACCCATTTCGAACTACATAGG